>CAZLUZ010000027.1:0-35683 GCA_964562825.1 uncultured Akkermansia sp. | reverse complement strand
CATCAGGTGACATGCATATACTTAACACATCCGGACTTTTTTGCACGTCTTAGTATGTGGTCCGTGTTGGACGCTTACAGTTCTCCTTCGCAAGGGGGTTCCCCCAGATGAGATCCGCGCTTTCCTTTCGGAGCTTCGTCTCCACGGGGACCACATCATCATCCCGTTTTTTCATCTCCCCGTGTACCCCGGCGACCCGGATAACATCGGCTTCCTGCTCTGCGCCCTGAACGGCCACGCCGATTTCCTCGTCAGCTACGATTCGGATTTGCTAAACCTTTCCGCCGCTTACGAGTTGGAAATCGTCGAACCACCGGCTTTTTTGCGAAGGCTTCGGCCCTGATCCGCTATCTCCGCTACGCCATCCATGTCCGCCACCACCTATCCGAAAAAGCCTGCGGATATCACGAGGCGCTACATCGCGCGGAACAAGTTGCTCAAATCAGCAGCCTCGCCGCCGACTCCGGCGGAAGACCGGCGTCGATGATCTGTCGGGCGGCCAATTCGCGATCATACTCCGTGCGCTGGAACTCCACGGTCCGTTCATCCGAGTCGAAAAGCACCCAGGTCGCCCTCGGGTCGCCCGGCTCACGCGATTGCCCCACCGACCCCACGGTGATGGCGACGACATCATCCCGGCTCAGTTCGATGACGGATTCCTCCCTGTTCCAGAGCCGTTCCGGATACACCGCCAACCGGTGAGTGTGACCAAAAAAGCCAAGCGTCAGCCCCCGCCTGCGCATGACTTCCCTCGTTGCCTCGGCCGATTCCTCACTCAGGAGATAGGGCCAGTGGTTCGGGTCATGAAGTCCGGCATGAGCGAGAATGACGTCTTCGTCTATGGGGAGAAGCCAGTCGAGACCACGTATCCATTCGATCGCTTCTGGCTCTAATTCTTCGCTGGCATGGACCACTCCGGCCTCCACGGGTTGCGTCCTCCAGTTCTCTCCGAGGCTTTCCACCCCGTTATCCGCAAGGGCGATCAGGTAGGATTCGTGATTGCCGAAAACACATTGGCCTCCGAGCGCCCGCACCAACTCGACGCATCTCGCCGGCGAGGCCGCGTAGCCGACGATATCTCCACCGAAGACGATCAGGTCGGCGGATTGCCGCTCGACTTCCTGGAGCACGGCTTCAAAGGCAGGCAGGTTGGCGTGAATATCGGAAAGAATGGCAACTTTGGACATGGGAATTCGCTACCTGGTTCCAGGGCGGTCCAAAGTCTACCTCACCTGTCAAACCCAGGGGTCAGGCAACCGGTACTGATTCGAAATCGCTGAATCTCATGCGATTTTGCCGAGGCTTGCAAATCCAGCCGTCCTTCCCGGCTACTCGAAGTTCCCCGGCCGTGGGTGGACAGCACCGAGGAGCCGGTGGTCGTGGAATAGGACGGAACCAGCATACTGGTGGAATCTGGCGATTACGAGGTAGTCGAGGTGCCCTACATCCAATTTCTTCCCAACGCTCTGATGGCGAGGTTCTTCCGTATTTGGATCAGTTTTCAGTGATCCATTTTCGGTGAAACACGGGATGGCGTAGCCGCGCTCGCAAGAGCGTGGATCGTCTCGCAAAGACTGGTTACGGATTACTGATTACTGATTACTGACACCAGCGAAGGCGGCTACATATGGGTGCTCCCCGAAACCGATCTGTAGCCGCGCTCGCCAGAGCGTGGCCCATCTCGCAACGACTGGTTACTGATTACTGATTACTGACACCGGCGAAGGCAGCTACATATGGGTACTCCCCGAAACTCACTGTAGCCGCGCTCGCAAGAGGGTGGCTCATCTCGCAACGTCCACCTTCTGGCGAAGCCGAACTGATCTGGCAATCCGCAATCGGCCCTTAAACCGTATTTGCGATCACATCTGATTACTGATTACTGATTACTGATTACTGATTACTGACACCGGCGGCAGTGCTTCGGTTCCCACCGGCAATTTTTTTGCCCTGAACGCGAAAAAGACCCTTGACTCGGGACATCGATTCCGGGCAATCTCGATCGAAACAAGAGATCTCGGCCGCCTTCTGGCACCTTGACGAGCCGCTTGGCGACCCGAGATTGCCCTCCCTACGGTGGCCTGAAGGTGTTTCCCGCCCTGCGGTGCTTTCAGGCCTCACCCCGAAGTCGACCCCGCGTCGGCGGAATTTTTCGGGAGAAAAGAGAGAACCCAGGAAAATCACATCACATCACCCTATGAGCAACCCCTGAGCAATTTTACTGCCAACACGGAGAAGACCGATCCAACGATGAAAGACCACCGCCTCCTCTTCCTCGTCGCCCTGTCCCTGTGGGCGATCTCCTCGCCCGCCATCGCCCAAGTCACCCCGGGCGGCAGCATCGGCGACCGCGCCATCTACCGCTCCGTCAGCAATGCCGGCGAAACCCTGCCCGCGGGCACTGGCTCCGGCAACGGCCCCGAGGTCCCGCTCGACTGGGACGACGAATCCACCATCACCAACGGCGCCACCTACGAACTCAATCCCTCCGGGTCCGACGCCACTGAGATCGCCCTCAGCGCCGGTCGCCACTTCGTCTACTACAACATCGAATTCGTCGACGAACCCGGCACCAACCGTGCCGAGGTCCAGTGCAAGCTGAACTTGAACGGCACCGACCTCGCGATTGGCGCCGGCCAGGGCTTCATCCGCGACAACAGCGGCGCGGACGAATGCATCGTCAGCGGCGCGGCCATCATTGACGTCGCGGCCGATGACCACGTCCTCAAACTGATCGCCTATCGCTCGGACAACAACAACCAGACGGTCACCCGCGTCAACGGCAAGTCCGCCATCCAACTGATCAAGCTCGATGACAGCTGGGATTACCTCAACCTCGAGAAGACCGCCGACGACACCACCGCGCTCAGCGGCAGCTTCAGCCCCGTGTCCTGGGACGCCACCAATGCCAACACTGGAGTCGCTTTCAGCTACACGGATGGCTCCGCGAACATCACGCTGGAACAGACCGGCCTCTACTGGGTGGTCGCCAACACCGCCGTGGAACGCGAAAGCGGAGCGGACCGCTTCGTCCTTCGCCAGCAGATCAGCGTCGGCGGGTCCGCCGTCACCGGCACCGAAACCACCAGCTACCTGCGCGGCGACCAGAACGATGAAAACGCCTACGACGGCGTGGCCTCGATCGGCACCATCGTCGAGAACACCGTCGCCGGCCAGGCTTTGAACATCGAGGTCGCCCGCGAAACCGGCAGCGTCAACGGCTACGTCCAGGGCGGCACCGACAAGGGGCCGCGCTCGGCCATCACCATCGTCAGACTGCCCGATTCCGCCGAGTGGCTCTCGCTGACCGATGATTCCGGCCAGGAAATCAACCCCGCCAGCCCCGCCATCACCTGGGATACCGTCGTCCAGGCCGATTCCCCCTTCGCCACCACCACGGTGGGGACGGACGGCAAGGTGACCATCGACACCGGTTTCGGCGACGACTACCTGTTCCTCGGCACCGTCTTCAACACGGGGGATGGCGACCTCGGCTCGAACAACTCGAACGCCAACTATCGCGTCATTCCCGAACAGGGCTGGCAAATCGACGGCTCCGGCGGCCTGCTCGAATACGGCCGCGGCGCCCAATACAACCGCGACAGCACCAACGCGCAGACCGCTTCCAGTTGGTCCGGCGCGGTCCTCACGCTCGCTGAATCACAGACGGTGCAGTTGGTCACGCAGCAGCGCGCCAGCAACGACGCCTCCGCCGCCGGCCCCATGGCCCTCCAGGCCCTGCGCCTCGGCTCCGTCTTCCCGTCCACTTCCCCCACCATCACCACCAACTCCATCGTCGGCCTGACCGTCAATGAAGTCGGGGCGATCACCGATGCCGAACTGTTCACCACGGACATCGACACCACCGATCCCAACCTGATCTACACGCTGGATTCCGATCCCACCGGCGGCACCCTCGAGAACACCGAAAACCCCGGCATTCCGCTGCTCACCAACGACACTTTCACCCAGCAGGACCTCATCGATGGCAAGATCGAATTCACCGCCGGCGCCAGCGAACTCGATCCCGGCGGCTTCGCGTTCACCGTCTCCGACGGCAGCGACTCCGACAGCGGCACCTTCGTCATCCGCGTCATCCAGGCGATTGTCCTCACCGCGGATACCGGCACGACCGATGAAGACACCGTCGCCAACCAGGTCAACACCTCCAGCTCCAGCGTGCTCGCCAACGACACCGGCAACAGCCTGACCGTCACCGCCTATGATTCGTTCAGCTCGAATGGCGCCTACGTCACGATGAATCCGGACGGCACCTTCACCTACAATCCGACTGACCGCATCGCCTACCAGGTGCTCGGCAGCGGCGACCAGATCACGGGCGACTCCTTCACCTACACCGTCACCGACACCATCGGCAAAACCGCTGTCGGCACCGTCACCTTCACCGTCAACGGCGTCGAGGACGCCATCCATGCGGTCGACGACGACGGCGGCACCGTCACCGAAAGCACCACCATCACCGTCACCAACCTCGACGTGCTCGCCAACGACGGCCTGGCCGGCGACAACAGCGGCAATGAACTGATTCTGAATTATGAAGCCGCGAACAGCCCGGGAACCGGCGTGTGGGAGAATCTCGGTGACCGTGGCGGGTCCGACGTGGACTGGATCCTCACCGATGTCACCCGTGACACCTCCCCAGGCAGCTCGCGCTCCAAGATCACCGCGGCCTACGTCTGGGATAACATCCTCGATCGTGCCGTCTATGACGCCGAGGACGGCGACTCCGTCAACGACTTGGTGTCAGGCGCACCCGACGCCGACGACGCCACCTGGGAATACTGGGTCAAACCCGCTTCTGGTTGGGACAGCGCGGTCATGACCATCTTCGAAACCGGCGGCGCCACCGGTTTCGGCGTGGTTCTCGACAACGGCATCCTCAAGGCCGCCACCGAGCAGGACGGCAACAGTGCTACGGGCAGCACGGTCACCTACGACCTGGTCAATGACCCGCTCGACGCCATCGCGGGAGCCGCCGGAGTAGCCCAGGTCGAGGCCGATTTCCAGCAGTTCGTCGTCGTCATCGACAACAACGACGGCGCCGATGACGGGGGCTTGACCCTGTATGTCAATGGCGTCCAGGTCGATCAATCGTTCGGCGGCGTGGGCCCGGACTGGGACGGCGGCGATGGCTCCGGGCTCGGCTATTTCGGCGGTGGCAACCATGGCGGCTTCACCAACAGCGCCGCGGGCACCAAGTGGGATGCGCCCTTCCTCGGCTCGATCGCGATCGTGCGCCTCTACGCCAACCAACTCACGCCCCAGGAAGTGATCAGCACCTACGACTACGTGAATACCGGACCCGACGTCGAGGGCGACAGCTTTGCCGTTCAGGGCATCCTGGATAATACCTCCACTCTCCAAAGCAGCGGCAACCACACCATCGCTTCCGGCGCCAAGGTCACCATCACCGGAACCGGCAGCGACCTGAGCTTCACGTACGATCCCAGCACCATCCCGGGCATCGCAGATCTACGTTACGGCGAAAGCACCATCAGCCCCGTCACCTACCAGATGACGGATGCCGGCGGCGCCACCGCCACCGGCAAAGTCGAGTTCCTGGTCCTGGGGACCAACCAGGCCAACGACGACACGATCGAGGCGACCGAATTGGTGTCCACCAATTACCCGGCCAACCGCGTAGGCGGCAACGATGACTACAGCATCGGCTCGGCGGATCCTTTCCTTCGGCTCAACGCCAACGACACCACCGCCACCACCGTCCGCCTCAACTACGACAGCCAGACCGTAGCGTTGCCCTACGATGGCGGGACGGGCGACTTCACCGTCGGCCTGGTCGTCACTGGCACTACCTCCACGGCCTCGGGCACGATCGCTTCGATTGACGGCACCACCGCGTCCGGCACGCTCAACCTGACCGGCGTCACAGGCACCTTCCAGGATGACGAAGAAATCACCGATACCTCCACCGGTGTGGCCGCCGTCAACGGCAGCCAATCGGACAATGCCTTCACCCTCGGCGAAGTCGTCACCGGTGGCAGCTCCGGCGCCTCGGGCACCATCGCGGAGGTCAATGGCGGTCACCTGATCCTCACAACGACCTCCGGCACCTTCACCGATAACGAACCCATCACCGATCCTCTCGGGGGCGATGCCCTGGCCAATGGCGCCAGCTTCGCGGTCTGGGAAAATGAAGGCTCCGGCGGTTCGAGCTACGATGTGACCATCCTCGGCGGCAGCCTGAAGAGCGCCGCGGCCGACGAAGTGGTCTCCAACTTCAGCGCCATCGGCCAGGCCTTTGAGGACATCAATGGCGAACTCAACAACCTCACCGCGATTTCCACCAACGACACCACCATCGAGATCTGGTTCAAGCCCGATCCCGCGGGATCCGGCAAGCAACTGCTGTTCGAGACCGGCGGTTCCGGCACCGGCACCAGCCTCGCCTATGACAACAGCCTCGGTGTCGTCAATTTCACCATCGACGGCGGCGACGAAGTTGCCGATCAACAGCTTCAGGTGCAGGCTTCGGGAATCGACAAGAACGAGTTCAACCAACTCGTCGCGGTGTACGACAAAGATGCGATCAACGGCAACGAGGATGTCCTCACCCTCTACGTCAACAATGACCCGACGTCCTTTAATGGCACGCCCAATGCGGTGTCTCCCCTGCCGAACCCCACCGGCGTCAACAACATCAGTGGCTCCAACGGCTCCGGCCTCGGGCAGGTCAACGGCTCCGTGGCCAATAACGAATCCGGCTTCTCACCCTTCGACGGCCAGATCGCCATTGTCCGGGTTTACGATCGGCAGCTGACCGTCGCCGAGATCGAGGAAAACTTCGATGTCGTGGCCCAGCCGATCACCGCGATCAGCCCTGTGCCCCCCACCACCACCAGCCTCGGCGCCGAGGTCACTCTCAATGCGGACGGCTCGTTCACCTACGACGCCAGCGTGGCCGGGTTCACTGACATTCCGGAAGGCAACGTCGATGTGGACACCTTCACCTACAGCATCGACGACGGCGAGGGAGGCACGGAAACCGCCACGGTGACGGTGAACGTGACCGGCGTGGGCAACTTCCTCGCGGTGAACGACGAGGTGATCGTCTTCGAGGAAGACGCAGCCACTGCCTTTGATCCTCTGGCCAACGACCAGGGAGCGGGCAGCGCCACGGTCGGTATTCAGGAAGTGGTCACCAGTTTCTCGGACAATTTCACCGCGGGAACCGTGCAGGGAGAGACCGCCGACTTCAGTGGTTCCACCGGCTGGCGCTACCTGTGGAATGCGCCCAGCGACTGGGACCTGCTCAACGCCCCGGCCTCCAGCGACGCCAGCGACGGCGCGTTCGGCACCGCGGCGAACTACGAACTGCTGCAGTGGTCGGGAACGGCCTGGAGGCCTGATGGCGACGACACGACGAACAACAACGATCCGGCGGGATTTACCAACCTCGCGGCGGACGGCAGCGGTCACCCCGGACTGGGCTCCACCCAGGCCGGCACGACCACGACGCCGAACAACACGGCCCGCGGACCCATCGCGGCCTACACGGTGCCGAGCGACGGGGTCTACGGCATCGCCAACAGCACCATCACCAGGCCAAGTGGGAGTGGAGACAGCATTTCGGTGCTGGTCTACGTGAACGACACCCTGCAGCAGACCACCGTGGTCGCTCCGGGAGATACGGAGGGCTTCGATATCAATTTTGGGGAGCTGACCACGGGCGATGATATCTACATCGCGGTAAGTTCCGATTCCAATGCCTCGAACGACGGATTCAACTGGGATTTTGATATCGTCACTCTGCCGCTGGCCACCTCCCCGATCGAGGCGACTAGCATCGGCACCTTCACCACCGACGGCAGTACGATCACCTACGATCCGAATGGCGGCTTCGATAATCTGGCCGTGGGCGAGTCGGTCTTCGAGTCGATCACCTACACGATTTCGGATCCCGTGGAGGGGACTTCGACCGCGACCTTCACCGTGGAAATCCAGGGCGAGAACGACGCGCCCACCACGGTGGCGGACACCTACAATGCGGATGAGGATGCCGGCCTCAGCATCACCGCCGGCTTCGGCATCGCGGTCAATGACACGGATCCCGACACCGGGGAGACGCTGACCACAGAGGTGCTCGAGGTCCTCGAATTCGGCGGCATTCCCACCTTCGTCGACGGCACGGGGATCAATACCCCAATTTCCACCGAGCAGGGTGGCAGCGTGGTCGTCCAGGAGGACGGGTCCTTCGTCTACACTCCGCCCGCGAGCTTCAACGACCTGCAGCTCGGTGAATCGGAAAACGACCGGTTCGACTACGTGGCCAAGGACACCAACGGGCTTGCCGCCGCCGGCCAGGCGACGGTGACGATCACCGTCAATGGCAACGACGCCATGACCATCGCCTCGGACGGCGATGTCTTGGAAGGCTCGGACCTGAGCTTCACCTTGACGGCGGTTCCTCCGCTGGCCTCCCCTGTCGATGTGACTCTCAGCTACAGCGGTTCAGCCACGGGTGGCGGCACGGATTACACCGAAACGACCATGGTCACCTTCCCGGCAGGCGGATCTCACACCTTCACCCTGCCCACCTTCGTGGACGGCGAGTATGAATTCGCTGAGAACGTCACCGTAACCATCACCAATGTGGACGCGATCGAGCCCGAGATCGGCTCCCCGGCCTCGGCCACGGCCCTGATTTTCGACAGCGGAAACAGCGCACCGACCAGTCCGCAGATCAACCAGACCATCATCGACAACGGGAGTCCGGTCGTGATCGACAACATCACGGTGCTCGACCCCGATGGCGTCGAGGTGTCTTCGCGGGTCAACACCACGGCGGGCGCCCTGTTTGCCTTTACTGGGGATTTCGACCGGACCGTCTTCGGGGACGGCCGGCCGGATGACGACTCGGCCTTTGACATGGACGACGCGACTCTGGGCGGTTCCGGTCTCAGTGACAACGCCGGCTTCGCCATCGACATCGATTTCACGCCCACCGCCGCAGATCTCACGGGAACGGTGCGGATCTGGGAGATTGGCGGAAGCTCGAACGGCAGCTCCATTCTCCTTGTCGACGGCATCCCCCATCTGTTGTCCAAAGCGGGCGGATCCCCCGGAGATGCCCCGACGGACACCACTCCGGGAGATCCCTTCTTCACCGATCTCGATTGGGTTGGCGACGACACCATTGTGGTGCCCCTGGCCACCACCGCGCTGCCTGCCGACGTGGCGGCCAGTCTGGCTGTTGTTTTCCGCATCAACAACGATGAGGTGCGCTACTCGGTCAATGGTGCCTCGCAAAGCACCGCCGCGCTGCTTGACCAAGACAGCACCGACTGGAACGGCGACCACACGGTAAATATCGGAAACGACTCCGGCGGTATTGGCGGCGGAAACACGGTGGGTGGCTCGCCCTTCAATAGCGCGACCATCACCGGCCTCGAAAACGGCTCCGGAGCGGTCCACAGCGTCCGCTTCTGGAATTCCGCCAACTTCACTACTGTCGGCAGTCCGGCGGGTGCGGCGGAGGTCGTGACCGCCACGCTGACGGTTCAGAGCGGCCTTAGCCAGGGCACGCTGGCCGTCACCGGCGCGGGATCGGCTGTGGTATCCGGTAGCGGGACCGACGTGGTCAGCATCGAGGGAAGCCCCACGGATGTCACCGCCACCCTCGCCAGCCTGGAATTCACCCCCGACGTCGGGGTGAGTTACCCGGTGACCATTGATATCCTCCTCGAAGACGATGACTCCGCCAGCTCGTCCGGCGCGATCGTCATTCTCGACACCGGTCCGGCCACGGTCTACGTGGACGACAGCTACACCGAGGCCTTCGGTGCCGTGGTGACCGATGCCGATGACGGGGTCGCCGGGGACCAGGCGGCCCAGCGGGGTTTCAACGCCTTCCTCGACCTGCCCAGCGCACTGGCGGCGGTCGCCCCTGGTGGCACGGTGATCGTCAACGACGGCTCCTACGGGTCCATCGATCTCGGGGCTCTGGCGCCGGACGTCACCCTGCAACTCACCGGCAGCGGCGATTCTCCGGGCGGCAGCACGGTTGTTCTGAGTTCCCTGTCGGCGGCGTCAACCAATGGCATCGACATCGGCGCGGAAACGCTCGTGCTCGGGGACGACTCCGGCGATGATGCCATCAACTGCGCCATTGTCGGAGTGGGTGGTAACCTGACGAAGAACGGCTCGGACCTGCTCATCCTTCGCGAAGTCAACACCTACACCGGGACGACCACGGTGAACGCGGGAACCCTCCGCGTCGGCTACCTGGGTGCCGAGGGACTCCAGGGCGAACTCGCCGGAGACGGTCCCGTGATCGTGGCGGCGGGGGCTCGACTCGAGTTTTTAGTCGACCTGGACAAGTCCATCACGCAGACCGGAGCCATCAGCGGCGATGGTGTCGTGCAGACGGCGGACGATGGCACGGTGATCTTCGACGGACCCACTGCCAACACCTTCACCGGAGGCTTCGAACTGGGCGACGGAACCAACTCCAATTGGAACGGCGCGGTCGGCAGCAAACACGGATTCGTGGTGGTGAATCGCAATGATCACCTGGGCACGGGCAAGATCATCTCTCGTGGAAGCCAGCTGCAGGCCGGCGTGCCCGGTATCGTGATCTCGAATGATATCGATGTCGATGGCGGTGGCCTTCGTTGTGGGGGATCGAACAACCTTGAACTCTCCGGAATCATCACGCCGCTTGGTAGTTCCCCCCGCGGCATCAGCAACTTCGGACCCGACGACGAAGTCCTCCTCACCGTGAGCGGAACCATCGTCATGACCTCTGGGATCAACATCGACGGCAACAATGGCGAGGACAACCGCGACATCCTCATCTCGGCCAACATGACCGGCCCCGGGGCTTTCCAGCTGGCCGGAAGCTACGACGACGGTGCGGTCACCCTCAGTGGAACGAACGACTACACCGGCACCACCCTGTTGAACGCCGGCACGCTGGTTCTGAATGGCACTCATATGGGCGGGGACACCTATACCGCGACTGCTGGCAGCACCCTCGCCGGGATGGGCTCCACCGACTCCGTCGTCGTCGTCGACAACAACGGCACGCTCAGTCCGGGGACCAGCATCGGAACGCTCACCACCGGCGATCTGACCCTCAACGGCATTCTGATTCAGGAGGTGGAAAGCGACTTCAGCTTTGACCAAGTGATCGTCAACGGCACCGTCTCGATCGGGGCGACCTCCGTGCTGGACATCGTCGACCTGAGTTCGAACGCCGTCTCGGCCCCCGCCGATCTGTCCATCATCGCCAACGACGACAATGACGCCGTTGGCGGCAATGCGAGCTTCGGCACAATCCAAGTGCCCGCCGACTATCTGGGCAGCGGGAGAAATCCGCAGGTGCGCTACGACGGCGGGACGGGCAACGATGTGGAGATCTTCACGGACTTGGTCGATCTGTCCATTATTGGGCAATGGCGCTTCGATAATTTCTCCGGCAACCCGGCCAACACGGGCGCCGGGGCGAACCTGGCGGACAGCGAGTCCGGCGGCCCGGACGGCCTGAACAACCTCCTGGAATTCGCCATCGGCACGAATCCGGCCGTCTCGGACAACGGCAGCCTCAGCATTGACGAGGCTTTTGACCAGGTCACCTTCGGCACTCAGATCACGGATATCGAGTACGCCGTAGGAGTGACGCCATTTGCCTTCACCGGGCAGTTCGCGAGGCGCAAGGATTTCGCCGCGGCGGGATTGACCTACACCCCGCAGTTCAGCGATGACCCCGGCGGTCCGTGGGTAGACAGCACTGAGGAGCCGGTGGTCGTGGAATACGACGAAACAAGCACACCGGTGGAATCTGTCGATTACGAGGTCGTCGAGGTGCCTTACATCCAATTCCTCCCCAACGGTCAGAAAGCGAGGTTCTTCCGTATTTTGATCACTTTCGACGAATCGGTGATCAGTGATTGATCAGTATTCAGTATTCAGTATTCAGTATTCAGTGAAACATCCGACGGTGTAGCCGCGCTCGCAAGAGCGTGGATCGTCTCGCAACGTCCACCTTCTGGCGAAGGCGGCTACACTGAGTACTCCCCGAAACTGCTCTGTAGCCGCGCTCGCAAGAGCGTGGCCCATCTCGCAAAGACTGATCACTGATTACTGACACCGGCGAAGGCGGCTACACACGGGCGTTTCACAGACCCGAGCTGCAACCGCGCTCGCCAGAGGGTGGCGCATCTCGCGACGTCCACCTTCTGGCGAAGGCGGCTACATATGCGTACTCTCCGAAACAGATCTGTACCCGCGCTCGCAAAAGCGTGGCCCATCTCGCAAAGACTGATTACTGATTGATCACTGATTACTGACACCGGCGAAGGCGGCTACACACGGGCGTTTCACAGACCCGAGCTGCAACCGCGCTCGCCAGAGGGTGGCGCATCTCGCGACGTCCACCTTCTGGCGAAGGCGGCTACATATGCGTACTCTCCGAAACAGATCTGTACCCGCGCTCGCAAGAGCGCGACCCATCTCGCAAAGACTGATCACTGATTACTGATTATGATTACTGATTACTGATTACTGATTACTGACCACTGCCCACCGCCCACCGCCCCTCAACCCGCAGGTGTCGGGGCGACGTCTTTCCAGAGCCAGCGCATCATCTCGGGCAGCATCGCGGCCGCGTGCTTGCTGCCGTGGAAGCCGTTGCCCCACCAGTAGCGGTAGTCATAATCCTTATACTTCAGCGCCGCCTCCATCTGGAGGTTGGCGAGAGGCCAGTTGCCGAACTGGTTGTCGAGGTCCTGCTTTTCGCCGAGCAGCGCCACCCGAATGGGTTTCCGCTCGGTCTTCCGAATCATCGGGGGGTAGGAATGCGCCCCCCGGATGTCCACGAAAGTGCCCACCCAGCCGAGGACCTTGCCGAACTTGTCGGGACGATGCCACGCGGCGGTCCAGGCGCAGGCGCACCCGCTGGATCCCCCGGCGATGGCCCAATGACGGGGATCTTCGCGGAGAACGATGTCGTGAGTGGAACAGACGAAAGGAAGGATTTCCTCCAGCAGGAAGGTGACATAGGTATCCGAGACGGTGTCGTACTCCACGCTCCGGTTTCGTGGTTTGCCGCTCTTCTGAGACTTGTCCCTTCCGGGATTGATGAAGATCCCGACGGTTACGGGCATCTCCCCGGACGCAATGAGATGATCCATCACGATGGGGGCCCGGAGGCCCTGTTCCAGGTCAACTTCGGCATGGCGGAGTCCGTCCTGAAAAACCATGAGCGATGCGGGTTGGCCCGGCTCGAACTGGGCCGGAAGGTACACCTCGAGTTCCCGATCGGTGGTCGGGTAGATGCGGGATTCGTTGAAGGAGTGACGGAACAACTTGCCCCGGGGAACGCCTTCCCGGTAGCTGGCTTCGGGGGGACTCGGGTAAAATTCGATTTTGATGGCTCCGGTCGCTCCCGCCGGTTTCATCACGTAGTTCAGGGCGATCGGGTTTCCCACGTCAACCACGGCAGCCTGAAGATTGCGGTCGTCGAGCCTTTTCAATGCGGCGATGGCGGAGCCGTCTTCGTGGAAAACCGACACCGGCACTTCCGACTCGATCGTCCAGAGCACCCGGGAACCCTCGATCCAGTGTTTGCCCTCGACGAGTGTCTTTGCCCCGAAGCTGGCCCGGATCAGGGAAGAGGCCCTGGCGACGTCCCCGGAGTCGATCGCTGCGGCCACCTCGGCGACGGGCGGAGGGGACCACTTTCGCTTCTCTTGGGAATGGGCGATGCCGAAAACCAGGGCGGAGCCGAGGAGGAAAAGGGAGACCGATTTGATCATGGTTCGTGTAGGGATTGGATTCTCCCGCATCTTCGCGTCTGAGCCGGCGTTTGCTCAACTCCTTTTTCCCGGATGGAATCCCAGCCGGATGATTGGCGTTTCCTCATTCCAGGGGCGTGCCCCCGGTTCCCCTGCCCCAGCAGCCCCCGTCTTTTCCATTGCGGTTCCGGGCCGAACGGTCTAGGTAGCGTGCCATGAGCCGGGCCCTCCAGCACGACGATTCCCCACACCGCGGCCCCGTCCCACCTTCCCGATTCCGCCGTCGCGCCACCCCGCTTCCGGCGGTCCTCTCGCTGGTGGCACTGTGCACCCTGCTGGCCCACTGCGAACGCCGGCGGGTCCCGGAACCACCCGTCCTCCCGCACGCGGTCGTCGCCACTCATCCCCACGACCCCCGGGCCTTTACCCAGGGCCTGATCGTTGCACCACCGATCCTCTTCGAGTCGACCGGTCGCTACGGCAGTTCGTCGGTTCGGCGTGTCGACATCGAGACCGGTGCCGTGCTCGATATCCATCATCTGCCAGATCATCTCTTCGGCGAGGGTCTCGCCCTGCTCGACGGTCGACTCTACCAGCTCGAGTGGACCACCGGAGTGGGGCGCATCTACGACCCGGAGACGCTGAAGCGGATCGGGCAATTCCGCTACGAAGGCGAAGGCTGGGGACTGACCACCGACGGATCCCACCTCATCATGAGCGATGGCTCGTCGCGACTCCGCTTCCTCGATCCCGGGGATTTCTCGGTGATCAGGGAGTTATCCGTCAGGGATCACCGGGGAGAGGTGACGGAACTGAACGAACTGGAATATGTCGACGGCCAGATCTTCGCCAACCTCTGGCACCGCGACGTCATCGTGCGGATCCATCCCCGGACCGGATTCGTCACCGGCACCCTGCACGTCGGAGCGCTGGAGCGTCCCCGCCCCCGCGACGAACAGGCCGTGGCCAACGGCATCGCCCACGATCCCGAAACCGGCCTCCTTTACGTCACTGGGAAACTCTGGCGAAATCTCTATGTGCTCCGACTGGGGAACGCCTCCCCCACCCCCTGACAAGCACTCCCAAAACCGTCTGTCAGCGTTGCCCGCTCCTCGTGGCTTCTTCCCTGTTTCCCGGCGCCCGGGCCACATAGAGCTTCCATCGCACGGGCCCGGTGATCCCCTCCCCGGCGACACTCCAACCTTGCGACGCCGGATCGGCGGCAAATTCCCGGTAGACGGGATGAGATTCCACCAACTCGCCGCTGGCAAAGAAATAGGCAAACCCCCGATCGATCAGCTTACCGCCGAGAGATCCACCCTCCGCCAGGAGCGGTTCCAGGGTTTCCATACCGCCCACCTCCACCTGTCGACCGAAAAACATCGCCACCTCGGTCTGGTAGACGGCCGCGGCGATTTTCCCTCCCTCTTTTCTCAGGTCTCTCCTGATCTCGGCACCCAGCGCGGCATTGAGCGCCCGGGGTGCATCATAGGGCCGGGGCCGGTTGGCCCAGTGCGAAGGAATGGCCAGCACCAGAATCAGGCCGGCCACGGGGAACAGATCGCTCCGCCTCAGCGCGGCGGGCAACTGCCGCCAGAGCCCCACCAGACAGAGCCCGGCCAGGAGAAAGAGAAAACTCATTCCCGTGAGCAAAAAGCTCGACCGAGGGAGAATGACCAGAGCCACCACGATCATCTGGAAGAAAAAACCCAGGTAGCAAACCCAGCCCGCGAAGCGTTCGCGAAACGATCCTCCCAGAAAGGTGGGCCGGTCGCGGGAGAGCGCCCGGAACCCGAAGCAGAGCAGCGTCAGCGCGACGATCGACAGGAGCATCGCCCGTCGCGGCGCCCGCCGGGTGGGAACTACGTCGGGGTTTCTCTCGCCCGAACGGGCATCGAAGAGCCCCAACTGAATCGCTGAAGGCAGGTTGGAGAGATTCATCGAAACGTGACCGAGAAACGCCCCTGGGTTCAAGCGCAGGGCCTCGGTCACGGAGACGCGGTCGATGCCGAAATCCTCGCGGCAAACTTCCTCATAGATGAACCAGACATTGCCCTCCCTCTCGGGGAAGCGCTGCTTGTAGGTAAAGGAGTAGTTCTGACTGAAGTTGAACTTGGCCTTTTCTCGCAACGCGACAAACGATCCGGTGACTCCCTGATCCGAGAAGACGCCGGCGACGAGGGTCACGAGAGTCGCCACCACCATGGGGACGAGATAGTGCCGCAGCAGGCGAATCGGCGGGGTCCCACGGTCCCGGCCGCCCCACCGGAACCCGTTGGCCGCGAACAGCACGACGGTGGTGAAAGCCCAGGCGGCGATCGTCTCCGACCGCACAAAAACAGCGCTCAACGCGAGCAGGGCCAGCGCCCAGCCCTGTTGCCGGGTCGTCCGACTCATTGCCAGAGCGAGCAGACAGACCAGGTTCGAACCGTGAGCGAAAAGATGGACCGTGTAAAGGGGGGCCAGATTTGCGTCGATGGCCAGCCACCAAACGGTCAGAAACCAGGCCGTGGTCACCGGTACAAAGCGACGAAACACCTCGAACTGCAGAAACCCGACGGCGAACACCACGACGATCCGATGAACCAGCGAGGCCAGGTAGGGATTCTCGAAAAAGGCTCCGACGATGCCCTGGTAGCACAGGTAGAGAGGCGCCCAGGCCATGGGCAGACTCCACCACTCCCCCCGAACTCCCGCCCCTCCGGCGTAATGATGGGCGCTGTCCCCCATGGCCCATTCCCAGTTTTCCCAGATTCCCCAGTTCAACTTCAACAGAAGCGCGAGGAGAAGAAGGCGCGCTGAAATCAACACGGTTCGGTCTCCCGTCGGGAGCTTCTGGAGGAATTCGGGACAATTCATGGTACGGCGAAATCCAACGACACATCAAATCGTGGACCGCTCCTTCGGGAGCCAGTGGAAGACGCAGCGGAATCCTTGCCTCTCCCCGGTGGAATTCAATCGCCTTTACCGGGTTCTCTGCCCGAGCGGGAGCATTTCAAGTGCCGCAGAAAGTGGCCGCGACGACCTCGTGGGGCAGGGGAGGGTTCTCGTAGGCGCGGTTCTCTTCCTGCTCCTCATAGGGACGGGAGAGAACTCGATTGAGTCGATGGAAGGGCTCGAAATCGGCGCGCTCGCCGGCCTGAATTGCCTCCTCGATCCGATGGTTCCGGGGAACAAATACCGGATTCACCCGACGCATGGTCACCGCGCCTGCCGAGGCTTCGATGCCGGCTTTCGCCAGGTGCCTCCGCCACCGGCCCACCCATTCGACTGCGGGATCGGAGCGCGCAAATAACGACACGAAGCTCGACTCGTCCTCGGCATCCTCTGCCAGCCGGGTCAGATGGCAGAACACCTGGGTGAAATCGGCCCCCTGCTCTTCCATGATCGCGAGCAGCGATTCCACCAGCATCCACTCCGGTTCTCCCCCACCCTCCACTCCGATTTTGGCCCCGAACACTGCCCGAAACTTTTCCTGAAACAGGGGAGCAAAGACGCCCAACTTCTCGTCCACCGCCTTGGCGGCTAGATCGCGATCTCCCCGGTGAGTCTCGAGCACGAGGGGAAACACCGCCTCGGCGAGACGCGCCAGATTCCAGGCGGTAATATTGGGTTGATTGCCGAAAGCATAGCGTCCGTGCCGGTCGATGAAGCTGAATTTTTTCTCCGGATCGTAATCATCGAGAAAGGCACACGGACCGTAGTCGATGGTCTCGCCAGAGAGACTCATGTTGTCGGTGTTCATCACCCCGTGGATGAAGCCCACTCCCATCCATCGCGCCACCAGGGCCGCCTGCCGCTCCGCGACCCGCTCCACCAGGGAAAGCGCGGGATCAGCGGCATCCTTGTCGGCCGGGTAATGCCGGTCGATCACATACTGGACCAGAGTCCGGAGGTGCTCGATCTCTCCTCTGGCCGAGAAATATTCCAACGTACCGATCCGGAGGTGCGAGCTGGCCACGCGAGTGAAGACGCCACCGGGATCCGTCTTCTCGCGGTAGACCCTTTCCCCACTCCAGATGGCGGCGAGCGCCCGGGTGGTGGGAATACCGAGTGCGGCCATCGCCTCCGATACGATATACTCCCGCAACACCGGTCCGAGGGCTGACCGCCCGTCGCCTCGCCGGGAGAAGGGCGTCGGCCCGGAGCCCTTCAGATGGATGTCGCGCCGGACGCCATTTCGATCGACGACCTCGCCGAGGAGATTGGCCCGGCCATCTCCCAACGAAGGGACGAACCCGCCAAACTGGTGGCCTGCATAGGCCATCGCTATCGGCTCCGCTCCCTCGGGAACGCGGTTTCCGGAGAGAATCGCCAGCCCCTCTTCCGATTCCAACGCATCCGGATCGATGCCCAACTCCTCGGCCAACCCACGGTTGAGAGCGATCCAGCGGGGGGCATGCACCGGAGTCGGATCGACCCGGGCATAGAACGCCTCGGGCAGTCGGACATAGGTGTTGTTGAAGGGAATCAACATGCGCGCGGTGGGCTTGGGATGGAGGATTCGCTCCTCGGAATGGCGGAGATCCCCGCCAAAGGGTACGAAAGCGATCCAAAATGCGGTCGGCTCGGGAATTTCCCCACTTGAGCTATCCTCGCCGAAAAGGAGCAGATGCCAAATCCAATCGCGGTGACAATTTGGTTCCCCGCCCGGGGGGCTTCTTGGCGGAGCGCCCCTTTTTCGGCAGGCGGATTGGTTTTCCCGAAGCCGATTCCCGTGCCGTGCCTGCCTGGATTTTCGCCGTTTGCCCAGAAAATCCTCGCCTCACCCACGGTTGCTCCTACCCTTGGTCCGGATGATGATTTTCTTCGCCACCATGGCCATCGCCGTCGTCTACGGGGCCGTTCTCTCCCTGTTTTTGTCCTTCGTGCACCGCTTCGGCTTCGCGGGCAGACGACTTTCCTCCTGGATGCTCTGTGCCCCCGGGCTGGATGTCGCCCTGGCCTTTGCCACCTGGATTCCCTGGGTCGCCGCCCTTTGGGTGGGGGGTTGGATCGCGCTGGCGGCCACGGTCGCGGGTCAGATCGTCGCCCTGCAGATCTGGATCTTCATCCACGAGAGGGTCCACCGGGATGCGGTGTCGGGCCACCGTATCGTGAGTTTTTTGAACCGGCGTTTCGGGTGGTGGAGAAATCACCTCGCCCTCTGGGTTACCACCATCGTCCTGCCGGTGTTTCTCCTCATCCGTCTCGCCGAAATCGCGCTCTACCCTTTCCTGGTCTGGCTCCTGGGATTCCGGACCTACCGGCACTCGGACTGGGTCAATGTAAGTCGCCAGAAGTTTTCCGGCCTGGTGGGGCACGATCTCATCTGGTGTCTCTACTGCGACTGGATGACGGGGGTTTTCTCCCTCGGGGCGGAAATGCTGCGCAACGTGGAATCCTTCTGGTGTCCCATACGATTCTATCACGACAAAAAGTGCGAAAACTGCCAGATCGATTTCCCCGACATCAACAAGGGCTGGGTGCGAAACGGCGGCACCATGGAGGAGGTGGTCGAAACCCTGGAGGAAAACATGCCGGAGGGAAAGCCCTGGTCCTGGTTCGGGGACCCCGACAAGAAATGATCAGGATTCGCGGATCCGCCGCATCGCCTGCCCCGCCTGGGCCCGGTAGCCGCCGCCAAAGATCACGTAGTGATTGAGCAGGTGGTAGAGATTGTAGATGGTGTGCAGCTCTTCGACATCCGGGGGCGCGGGTCTCCTCTCCCGGCAGGCGCGGTAGAACCCCGGCCCGAAACCTCCGAAGACCCGGGTGAAAGCGATATCGGCTTCGGCGTCGCCGTGGTAGGCGGCCGGGTCGAAGAGCACGGGTTCTCCCCGCTCGTCGAATGCGGCATTTCCGCCCCAGAGATCTCCGTGCAGCAGCGACGGCTCCGGGGACCGTCGATCCAGGGTGTCGCGCACCGCCTCCAACGTGCTCTCGATCTCGCCCGGAGAAAATGCGGCACCCCGCCGGTGGGCCAACCCGAACTGATGCCGCAGCCGACGCTCCGCAAAAAACTCGGCCCAGCTTCCGCACCAGCCATTCGGCTGGGGAGTGGCTCCGATATGATTGTCGAAGTCGGCGCCAAATTTCCCTCCGGAAAAAGCGTGGTCGTGCAGATCCGCCAGCTGCGCTCCCATCTTTTCATCTCCGCCGGCGCCCCCGCCCGCACGAAGATCGAGCCCCTCCATGAGGAGGAAGGCGGTCTCCCCGGCCTCGCCCACAGCGAAGGGCTCGGGCAGCCGGATGGCCTTCGCGGAGCGCAGCAGTTCCAACCCCAGTTTTTCCCCTTCGAAAAGGTCGCGCCGCGATGCGTCGTTCATCTTGAGAAAAAGCCGTCGGCCCGAGCGCGTCTCCCCCAGCAGTGCCCGGTGAATGCAGCCACCGCTGACAGGGCGAAAAGATGCGGGGTCCAGCTCCCAACCGTCCTCATTGAGGCGCTCGATGACGTCGCCGGGAATCATACCGCGCGCCCCCCTCTGTGGCACCTCGCCGGCAGGCGCCGGTGGTCCCCCGGATCGTCGGGATGGGGGGGAGAAATGAGAGAAGCTTTCATCCGGAGGCCGGCTTCGAACATGATGGTCTCCCGGCGGAAAGGCAAGCGGCGCCAGGGGAGAAAATCGCCTGGTCAGGCTCGTCCCGACCCGTCTGTGAGGAAATCGGCTTGCGCTCTCCCGCCAGCCGGTTGAGCCTTTCCCCGCGGGCCACCACCTCCTCGCACCCGGCACACGGATCGATGATCGACTCGCAGTCCAACTCGGGGACTTCGGCCTGGCGCCGATTCCTCCGCGCGCTGATTCCCTCGAACAGTCCCCTCAACGATCGGGACATCACTCGCGGGATGGTCATCGCCGTGTTTGTCGGTATCATCGCCGGACTCGGAGCGGTGGTCTTCAGAAACCTGATCGAATGGATCACGGAAGTGGGATTCGGCCGCGGCGAAGAAGCGCTGGGGTTCCTGGGAGACGCCTGGGTGATTCTGATCCCGGCGATCGGGGGGCTGATCGTCGGGCCTCTCGTGTATTTCTTTGCCCGTGAGGCCAAGGGCCACGGGGTTCCCGAAGTGATGATCGCGGTCGCCCAGAAAGGAGGGAGAATCCGGCCCCGGGTGGCTCTGGTCAAGACTCTGGCATCCGCCATCACCATCGGGACGGGAGGTTCGGTGGGCCGGGAAGGGCCCATTGTGCAGATCGGCGCGACCTTCGGATCGACCATCGGCCAGCGGCTCCGCCTGCCGCCAGACTGGATCAAGACGCTGGTGGCCTGTGGAGCCGCTGGCGGGATTTCTGCCACCTTCAACGCGCCGATTGCGGGGGTGTTCTTTGCCCTCGAGGTGATCCTGGGAAACTTCACCACCCGCTACTTCAGCGTGGTGGTGGTCAGTTCCGTCGTCGCCGCGGTCGTTTCGCACGCCTTCTTCCCCGATGTCGCCAATCTCGAAGTGCCCTTGTATGGCCTGGAAAGCGCCTGGGAAATTCCCTTCTACGGTCTCATGGGCATCGCCGCCGGTGTCCTCGGCGTGCTTTTCATCGTGGTGCTCTACGCCTTCGAAGACGGGTTCGACCGGATACCGATCCCGGAGTGGATCAAGCCGGCGCTGGGCGGTCTGGGCGTGGGTGCCCTGGGGATGTACTATCCCGACCTTTTCGGGGTGGGTTACGGGGCCCTGGAGCGCGCTGCCGTCGGGGAAATGGTCTTGGGAACGGCTCTGGCCCTGCTTTTCCTCAAAATTCTGGCCACCTCGATCACCGTGGGCAGCGGGGGATCAGGCGGTGTCTTCGCTCCCTCGCTCTTCCTCGGTGCCATGCTGGGAACGACCTGCGGAATCCTGGCAAACCGCTTCTTCCCGGAAACGGCCGGCCCGGTAGGGGCCTACGCCATCGTCGGCATGGCGGCCCTCTTCTCTGCCACCGCTCGCGCCCCGGTCACCGCAGTGGTGATTCTCTTCGAGCTGACCCGCGATTACCACATCATCCTGCCGCTGATGCTCTGCGTCGCCGTGAGCACGATCGTTTCCCAACTCATTCACAAGGAGAGCATCTACACCAAGAAGATGCGCCGGAAGGGCGTGCAACCAGCCAGCGAGCAGAACTACGACGCCCTGGAGAACATCCTGGTCGCGGACGTGATGAGCCGAAATTTCCAGAGTGTTCCCGAGAGCATGCCGGTCACCGAACTGGACAATCGCTTCAAAGCCGCCGGGCAGCGCGGACTGCTGGTGAGCGACGACGCCGGAGAATTGAGGGGGGTCGTCACGGTTTCGGACGTCGAGAGGGCCTATCGCGAGAATCGCGAAGATGTGACGGCGGGAGAGATCGCGACCCTGACCCTGGTGACGGCCCACCCCGACCAGACCCTGCGATCTGCCCTCATGCAGATCGGGGCGGGCGAGGTCGGCCGGATTCCCGTGGTGGCGCGGGACAATCCGCGGCGGGTGGAGGGCGTGCTGCGCCGGCACGACATCATCGAGGCCTATGTGCGGGCGCACCGGGGCGGGCCATAAAGCGCGCCCCGACCGCCCGCCTGCCCTCAGGAGTCAATCCGGCGTACGCGAACGCGATGGGATGACTCACTCCGCGGAGGGTGCCAGCTCCACTGTGAGCGGCTCTCCCCCCACCTGTGCGTTCTCCGCGACCACGGTCTCGGGCGAGTCCTTGCCGACTTTCACGGTGAAGGCTCTGCCCTTCGGAGCTCCCGGGGTAAAGGATGTGCCCTTCGCCCGGACCGTGTAGAGGATCTCACCCGATGCCGCGTCGATCAGTTGGACCACGGGGTCCTCCACGTCGAAGGTCAGCGCCCCCAGTTTCCCCCACGAGGGCGGATTGTAGTTGTCGAATTGGGAGATGGTGCGGGGCCAACCCGGATATTGTTCTACCGAGGGGTTGGTGATGTCCACCTCCCGCGGCCAGCACTCCATCGTGATCTGGCGCGTCTTCGTGTTCAGGCGCACGATCCCGAACCCGGCCGAGCGGGTGTTGAGCAGATTGCCCGCCGGTTTTTTCTCGGGATTGGCGGCGGCGAAGTTCGTCACTTTGTTGTCGAATCCGTCGAGATGATCCCCGGTGTATTCCGGCGCTCCCGGTTCGCGGTTTTCGCCGGGCTTGAGCGGCTCCCACCACCGCAGGTAGAGGTTGGCGATCGAGGGCACGCAGAAAGACCAGATCGCATCGCGATGCTCGTCGATGCCGTGCTGGAAGATCGTGGCGAGGTGCTGATCGCCCGCGTAATGGAAAGCGAATCCCCGGCGAAGGGCGGCCAGGGCTCGGTTGCGGCCCGATTGGGGCCACCCGTTCGAGTCCATGTCCGCGTGCAGCCTGCCATTGGCCGATCCATGGATGTGGGCGCCGCCGCAGAAGATCGTGGCCGACATGGCGACCTTCATCCGGGCATCGGTCCAATCCTGGGCCCATTCGTCAATGAAGGCGAGCTGGCGCTCTCCCAGGAGCACCGCCCCCTCGACATCCACACTCGCGGGATCGTAGTCGGGATTGAGGATGTGGTCGGGTCGGGGTCCCTGCTTCGGCACCCGACCGGCCGGACCGGTCTTGAACTTGCGATCCTCCAGAATGGCGAAATCGACGTTGCCCCAGTTCAGATTGGTGAACCAGACCCCGATCCCCTGGCCGATCGGACGCGGGTCCACCGGGTCCGGGAAATGACTGGTCTGCGCGCGCTGCACCTCCTTCACGTACTCCGCCGGTCGCGCGAAGCCCCCGTCGGCAGCTCCACCCAGGGTCGAAATCTTGCCGCTCTCGCCCCAGATATTCGGTTGACCCACATCGTGGTCGTCGGGCAAACAGAGGGTCGGCCGATTCCTGATGATCTCTCCGAAATCCCGGCCGAATTTCAACCACGCCGCATAGTGCTTGGTGTGATTGTAGACCTGGTCACCGGAAAAAAAGAGCAGGTCGGCGTCGACCCTCTCGATGTTGTCGATGATGTCCTGACGGGAGATGTCTCCGCCGTGGGCGGGATTGATCGAATTGCCGGTGAATCCCGCCACGACGATCTCGTCCCGGTCGACGGGATTCCGCCGGATGGTTCCCTCGTATCTCGCCTCGGGACCGTGGGCGACCCGGTAGCGGTGTGTCTTCGTGTCGTCCCAGTCTTCCACGCGGAAGGGCGCGGTCCAGCCGGGCTCGATCACCTCGGTGGTCGCGATCTCCACCCATTCCCCATCTCTCTCGACCTCGAGCCGGACCGTTCTCGAATCGTCGTCCGCCAGAGGATAGAGCTGGGCGGTGAGCTTCAGGATGTTGTCGTGAACCGTGTAGAGGGCGAAACAGATCACATCCTTTTTCTCCACCTCGGGGATGGTCAGGAGGTCGCGGTCCCTGTTTTTCCCCTTCTTCTCCCCCTTCGACTGGGCGTCGGCAGAGTCGGTCAGGAGCAGTGAGGCACAGAGCAGTGAGCAGATGGCGATGGGTTTTGCCGGATTCATGCGCTCCTTGTACTCCGGGATGATGGATTTGTCAGGTCAAACATCGACGTCAGGGATGGCTCCTTGACGCCGTCGACGCGCACCGGCGAAATTTCGGGAACGCGATCCTCCCCTCTTGCGCCGGTGGGCCGCAGCCAGAGCAGCGCGAGATACAGCGGTATGAGAAAGTGGGGGGCACGCAGGATAGTCTCGTGCAGGAACTGATCGGCGCCCCAGTAGAGGAGGTCCCCCGACATCCCGGCGACCGGCCGGGCCAGTGCGGTGACGAATCCCCAGGCGGCCGCATAGATGGCGGAGGGCACCCGCAACCAGGGCAGGAAAATGCCCGCGCAAACGACGAAATCGAGGATCCCCGCGATCCGCAGGAACAGAATCGTCATCCCGTGGTCCAGTCCGAGAATCACGGTGGTCATCGCGTGGAAATTCCCTGGAGTCGGCCACCAGCCGATGGCGTAGGCGCCGTGACCCGCAAAGGTGGCGACAAAAGCCACCATGGCGGTGGCCACGGTGGCCCGGTGGCGGGGACCCAGCGCCAGGGCGAGAATGAGGAGCACGGGCATGAGCATCTGTCCCCCGTGCTCGACGAACATGGGAAGCTGACGCTCCGCGCCCAGATACTTCGCGTAGGAGAGCAGCACGAGAAGTCCCGCCCCCACCACGAGGACGCCCATCTGCAGCCAGTTCCCGCGTCGAACCGTCAGGCAGACGATGGCGCACAGGAGATACCACCAACCGATGAGGGACATCCCCCGTTGCACCAACCCGTCGCCTGCCCCGGTGCCGACGAATTCGGCCCACCCGATCCCGAGCCGCTCTGCCAGGGAGAAGGTTCCCTCGTTCCAGAGAAGCACGCCGTAGGATGCCCCCCAGTAGATATGGCCCCAGGTCCAGCCCGCGAAGCAAAAAAAAGCTCCGAGCCGCAGCGCCAGGGTAAGCATTGATTCGTGACCACTTTCCTTCATCTTGGATGTCCGAGAGTCTCCGCGAGGCAGTCGATAGCTTGAACAATTTCCCGACAGACGAAAGGGGCGCGATTCACTCCATCTCGTCGGAGAAAGAGGAGAACCGGCTCGTATGATAAACAAGTGCCATCATCGATCACCATGACGCCTTTCATGCCTTTCTCTCTCCGCTTGCCCTTCCTCGGAGCCTTTTTCCTAGCCGTGGCCACCATCGGAATCATCTCCGCCCAGGAGCGGAGCCCTCGCCGGAGCCTCCCGGACCTGCCCGAGACGGTGACCAGCTTCGGCGCGGCCGTCCTCGGCGAACACCTCTATATCTACAGCGGTCACCTGGGCGGAGCCCATGAGTTTACTCGCGAAAACTACTCGAATCACTTTCGCCGCCTCAATCTCCGGTGGAGCGGGGACTGGGAAGAACTGGAGATGCAGGACCCGGTACAGGGTGGCGCCCTGGTGGCCTGGGGCGATGCCGTCTACCGCATCGGAGGCGTCTTCTCGCGAAACCCTCCTGGCGAAGCCCCCGACATGCACTCGACCGACACCTTTGCCCGCTACCGCCCCAGCGAAGGCACCTGGACGGCGCTACCTCCCCTGCCGGAGCCCCGCTCCTCCTTCGACGCGGCGGTCCACGCCGGCAGGATCTACGTCGTCGGAGGCTGGACGCTGGACGGCAACCCGGCCGACGCCACCTGGGCGGAGCGAAACTATGTCATCGATCTCGAGGCGGAGACACCCGAGTGGGTTGCTCTCCCCGACGCGCCGTTCCGTCACCGCGCCCTCGCCGTGGCGGTTTCCGAGAGGTTTCTTTATGCCATTGGCGGTATGACCGATGGAGACGCGCCCACGGGCCGGGTGTTTGTTTTCGATCTGGAAAAGGAGACGTGGTCCGAGGGCCCCGGCCTGCCGGGCGATTCTCCCCTCAGGGGCTTCGGGGCGTCGGCCTTCGGCATCGGAGACACCGTGTGGGCCAGCGGCATCGACGGCAGGGTCTATGGCCTCCGCGAGGGAGCGACAGCCTGGCGGGACACGGGACACGATCTGGAGATAGCCCGCTTTTTTCATCGCCTCTTGCCGGGACTGCAGGACAAGCTCCTCTTTGTCGGGGGCACCGCCCCCGAGGGCGACGCCGCCGCGATCGAGACGGTGGACCTCACCCTGCTGCAGGCCGAAACGGCGGCGAGAAGGACCGCTCCCCCCATCGACTCCGTGGACGCATCGGGCCAGCGCTCCTGGCCTGGCTTCAGAGGCACCGGGCAGAGCATTTCCACCGCCCGTGCGCTTCCGGTCCAATGGTCGGACGAAGAAAACGTGGCCTGGAGCGTCGCTCTCCCCGGCTACGGGCAATCCAGTCCGGCGGTGTGGCAGGACCGGGTTTTTGTCACCTCGGTGGAAGGCGAGGAAAAGGAGACCCTGCGCGTCGATTGCCTCGATCTCGAATCCGGTGAACGCCTCTGGGAGGCGACCTTCGAGGCCAGCCAGACCGTGGCGCGGAGCCGCTACGTCTCCCAGGCGGCACCGACCCCCGTGGCGGACGGCTCCCGGGTGTACGCCTTCTTCGAAAGTGGCGACGTGATCGCCCTGACCCACGGGGGCGATGAGGTCTGGAGGCGGTCGCTGACCGACGATTATGGGCCCATCGGCGGAAACCACGGACTCGGTTCATCCCCCGCCCTCTCCTCCGCCGGCCTGGTCCTTCTCGTCGATCACGACGGCCCCTCCTACCTGATCTGCCTGGACAGAGAGACCGGGAAAAACCGGTGGAAGGTCGACCGGGAAAAACGGGTCTCCTGGAGTTCGCCTGTCGTCACCGACGGTGCCTGGGGTGAGGAGGTCCTGCTCAGTTCGAACGGGGTCGCCGAGTCCTTCGATGCCGAGACCGGCCAACGGAATTGGGTCTTCACCGGGATCGAGGGCAACACCGTCGCCTCGCCGTCGGCATCCGCCGGGATCTTCGTCGTGGGAAGTTCCGAAAAGGGAGAATCGTGCGCGATCCGCCAAGACGGGGAGGGAGACGTCACCGGCTCTCACCTCGCCTGGGTCGCCGAGGACGCGTCTTCCAGTTTCGGCTCCCCATTGATCCACGGGAACGCCGTCTATTTCGTGAACCGAGCGGGCGTCGCATTCTGCAACGATCTCGCAACCGGCAAATGTCATTGGTCGCTGCGGCTTCCCGCCTCCACCTGGGCCTCACCCATCGCCGCGGGGCAACGGATCTACTTTTTCTCCACCAACGGCACCACGACCATTCTCCAGGCCAATCCCGAGGAACCGGTGCAACTGGGCGCCGCCTCTTTGACCACCGAGGACCGCGTCTACGGGGTGGCCGCGGTGGATGGCAACCTGCTCTTCCGGATGGAGTCTCGGATCGTCTGCGTGAGGGCGCCCTGACAGGCGCAGTGCCTCGGTCCGCCGACGGCCCCCCCGGGAAACCTGATCCCCTTACGCGACGATCTCCCGGATGACCTCTCCCCCGAACTGGGAGAGTTGCTTGTATCGGCCCCCGTGGAAATAGGTCAGCTTGTTGTCGTCGAGCCCGAGCAGGTGGAGGATGGTGCAGTGCACGTCGCGAATCGGATGGACGCATTCCACCGCCTCGGCCCCGAGTTCGTCGGTGGCGCCGAACACGCCCGGTTTCACACCGCCCCCGGCGAAGAGCGTGGTCATGGCATCGACATTGTGGCCCCGTCCCAGGGAGTAGACCCCGCCCCGCTTGTTGTTGTCCGGAGTCCGGCCGAATTCTCCCGTCCAGATCACCAGGGTATCGTCGAGCATGCCGCGGCGCTTCAGATCTTTGATCAGGGCGGCCATGGGCTGGTCCACACTCCGGATCCGGGAGGTGTGCCCCCGTTCCAGGTAGTCGTGACTGTCCCAGCCCCCCGAAAAGATCTGAACGAACCGCACACCTCTCTCCACGAGCCGGCGCGCCATGAGACACTGTCTTCCGAAGGTCTCGGTCTCTTTCCGATTCAGCCCATACATCTCCCGGATGGATTCCGGTTCGCCCGCGATATCGATCACCCCGGGCACCTCGGTCTGCATGCGGTAAGCGAGTTCGTAGTTCTCCATCCGGGCCGCAAGTTCCTCGTGCTGGGGATGGGCCTCGGCGTGCCGTCGGTTGAGAAAGGCCAGCTCGTCGAGAGCCCGTCGCTGGTGCGCCCGGCTCTTGAAGTCCTGCGATTGCAGAACGAAAATCGGCGAGAACTAGGGACGGAGAAGGGTTCACTTGTAGAGCGCGGAAATAAACCCGATGCTACAGTTCGTCGAACCTCCCTGGGGTAGAGCCAGCTCGGTCATGACGACATACCCGGGCAGATTCTGGTTCTCCGATCCCAATCCGTAGGTGGCCCAGGCACCCACCGCGGGATCGGCCCCGAGCCGGCTCCCCGTGTTCATGTGAAAGAGCGCCTCCGGATGATTGAGCGATTCGGCCTGGCACCCGCGGAAGTTGCACAACTCGTTGGCCACCTCGGGATCGGCCAGGTGAACCCACTGATCGCACATCTCGATGCCGGTATCCCCCACCCGGCGAAATCCGAAGGGACTGCCCACGAAAAACTTGAACCCCGTCTCCAGTCCCGCGGTCAGGTTAGATTCCTCCTTGTGCAGCGCCCGCAGCCTGGGTTTCGGGTCGAAGGTGTCCATGTGCCCGGGGCCGCCTTCCATGAACAGCAGGATGACGTTCTTCGCCCGGGGCGTCAGCATCGGTTTCCGCGGCGCGAGCGGGCCGGCCGCGCCCGTCAACGGCTCCCCGGCGAGCAGGTCGCTGAAGGCAAGGCTGCCGAGGCTGGCACCCAGGCCGTAGAGAAACTCGCGGCGCGAGGCCGCCGTGGATGGGGGACGGAAACAGAGACGGTGCTTCATCGCATGGGGTCGTTGGGATCAGTAGAGATAGATGAACTCGTTGGTGTTGAACAGCAGCAGGCAGACATCGGCGAGGGCTCGAGTCTCGGCGTCGACGTCGGAGGCCTGGAGGTCGGCCCGGTAGTTCTCGTGGGCGGGCAGAATCTCCTCATACGAGAAGACTTCTCCGCTGAACTCCTCCACCAGGGAGCGGGTGATGGTGGTGGGGTAGTCGCGAGGTGCGGGAAGCGTTCCGGCATGGTAGGCCGCCATGTCATCGAAATAGTCGGCGAGTCGTTCCGCTTCCGCCGTGTCCGGAGCCCGGCCGAGCACGCCGCGGAATGCCCGATCGATCCAGTCCCGGGAGTCGCCGCCGTTTTCCCGGAGTGCGGCGGCGAGGGCGATGGACCGATCCGTGATCGTGTCGCTGTTGAGCAGAGTGAATGCCTGAGGCGACACCGCGGCGCTGTCCCGCATCTCGCAGGCATCGTTCGGATTCGGCTGGTTGAACAGTTCGAGAAAGGGATCGGCCAGCCCACGGACGCGGTAGGCGTAGATGGTGCGGCGGTTCCGCCGTTCCGGCGTGACGTCGGGCAGGTAGGCGGGAGCCAGAGAAAACTGAATCATCCGGGGCTGCAGAGCCACCTCCCGATTGATCTCCGGTCGGATGGGCAATCCACCAGCGGTGCTTTCGAGTTCCCCGGTGATGGCGAGCAGGGAATCCCGCAACTCCTCCGCGGTGAGGCGTCGCACCGGGTAGTAGGCGAGGAGGGCATTGCCCGGATCCACCACGGCGAGCGATTCCCGCTGCGGATGGTGGCTCGCCTGACGGTAGGCGGAGGAAGTCACCATGATCCGGTGCAATCTCTTCAGGCTCCAACCGTGCTCCACGAAATCGGCGGCCAGCCAATCGAGCAACTCGGGATGGGTCGGCTTCTTTCCGCTGGCCCCGAAGTTGTTCGGATTCCCCGCGATCGGTCGGACGAAATGCTGCTGCCAGATGCGGTTGACGATGGAGCGGGCTGTCAGGGGATTCCGCGGGTCCACCACCCACCGGGCGAAGGCCAGACGACGCCCCTCGATCTCATCGGATATCCGATAGGGATCCTCCGCCGACGCGGAACCGTGATCCACGGGCACCCCGGGGGCGCTGAGCACGCCGGGGCCCACCGGTTCCCCCGGGGCGGCGAGAGCGCCTCCCAGGAGAATGTGATTTCCCGGCCGCCAGTCGAGGTCCGGATCGCGCGGCATGCGCAAACGGCGCGCGTTGAGTTGCTTCGGATCGGGGCCGTTGTAGACCGACTGGGCCAAGGGCTCGTATCGCTCCAACCTGCGATTCCAGATCCATTCGTCCTGCTCCCTGACCTTGAGCCGTCCCTGCTCCTCGGTGGTGAGTCCCACGTGCCGCGGTGGTTTCTCCTCGTCGGGGAGATCCTTCCGATCCGCGTAGGCCACGTACTCGATCCCGTTCTGCCGATACCACTCCCGGGCTGCGGCCTCGCGTTTGTCGGTGAGTTGCGTCCGGCGTTGCCGGGCATACTCCAGCAGCCGCTCCGTCATGGCCCGGCTCTCCTCGAACCCTTCGAGATTTTCCTCGGGAAGAAAAGGGACGGGTCGCTCCGCCATCTGGGTCGCGGCGAAGGCCGCATACATCCGGTAATAATCGCGCGTCGGGATGGGATCGAATTTGTGATCGTGACACTTCACACAGCGCATCGTGGTGGAGAGAAAGGTCTGCCCCACGGAATTGACCACGTCGTCCAGATAGAGTTGGCGGGCCTCGGGGTTTTTCACCATGGCCGGATCCCAGGGGCCCATGCGGAGAAATCCGGTGGCCACGATCATCTCGGCCTCGTCGGGAGTGTAGTCCCCGGCGGTCCGGGCCGCAACGAAGGCCCCGGATTCGCCGGCGTGCCGAGTCCGCAGCGAGGCATCGGCCAGTTCGTCCCCGGCGAGTTGCTCCATCACGAAGCGGTCGTAGGGTCTGTCCTCGTTGAAAGAGCGGATCACGTAGTCCCGATAACGCCAGGCATTGGATCGCTCGTAGTCGTTCGACATGCCCCCGGTGTCGGCGTAACGGGCCACGTCGAACCAGTGCTGGGCCTGGCGCTCACCGTAACGGGGACTGGCGAGGAGACGATCGACCAGGTTGGTCCAGGCCAGCTCGGGATCGCGAGACCAATCGGAACGGAAGGAGCGGATCTCCCCGTAAGTCGGGGGCAACCCGGTGAGGTCGTAGGTGATCCGCCGAATCAGGGTGAGGGGGTCGGCCCGGGGAGCGGGCTCGAAACCGGCCTCGTCGAGGGCGACGCGGAGAAAGGCGTCGACGGGATGGACCGTCGTTCCCTTTTCGGGGCCGGACGATCGGGGAAGGGGCGGCTTTTCGTAGGGAAGAAAAGCCCAGATGTCCTCGGGTCGGTAGCGCCGATAGGTCCACCCGTCGTCGAGACCGCCACTGGTCTTCACGATCATCCCCTCAGCGGTGACGGTCTGCCTCGCTTCGGCCTCGCGGATGGCGAGAAGCTCGGCCTCAGCCAGCCAGGGGGCGCCGGCGTCGATCCATTCCCGCACCAGGTCAATCTGCACCGCGGTGAGCCGATCGTTTTCCTTGGGCGGCATCTCGAAATGCGGATCCGTCCAGCGGATCGTGTCCATGAGGAAACTCTTTTCCGCATCCCCCGGGACGAGCACGTCCGGGCCGATCTCATCGCCGCCGGCGAGGAGATCGGCCCGAGTCAGCATGGTGAAACCGCCCTTGACCTTTTCGGGGTCGGCACCGTGGCAGCCGTGGCATTTCTCGGAAAGGATAGGCTCCACCTTGAGGGCGAAGAGCCGTTCGGCCGCGGTGAACTCCCTCCCGGCGGCCAAACTGACGGAGAAAAGGCAAGTGAGAAAAAGGAATCGTTTCATTGGCATTCAGGGTCTTCCGATCTCGTAAAGGTGCCGGATCTCCTCCGCGTCCAGAGCATCGGAAAAGATGGCGAATTCGTCTATCACGCCATTCAGGTTGCGCATGGCGAAGTGGGGATCGTTCCGTTTCGGTTCACTCCAGTTGCCGATCGACGCGGCACCGATAGAAACCCTGTCGACCCGCATCCGAGACGGGATGCGATCCTCGCTGACCGCGCTGCCGTTGACATAATGCGTCGTGGTCCATGCTTCCACATCGTAGACCGTGGCCAACTGCATCCAGGTACCACTCAAAGCCGGCGTCCAGATCGGCGGCGAATAGGCCACGTGCTTGTCATCCGGTCCGTCGCGGCGTTTCACCGAAAAGAAGAGGCGGCCGTCATCCATGATCTGCCAGTGGGGCTCGTTCCGTTCATGGCCGTCGGTGAGGAAGAGCGAGTTGAACCAGCGGTCCAGTCCATCGATCCGGACCCAGCAGAAGAAGGTGAGGGAGCCGTGCTCCCCGGGGATGGTGAGCCGGACGCGGCTCCCCGCCGGGCCGAAATCGAGGCCACCTCCGGGCTGCCCCCAACGGTCCGCGGCGCGATGGGCTCGCACCACGGTGCCGTGCCGATTCGCCCCCGAGACGTCCACCGCCCTTCGCGAATCGGGTTCCGCAGCGTTCAGCGGCAGATAGAGCAACAGCCGCGGGTCGTCACGAAGCCTCTCGCTGTGTTCGACCCAGGCGAGGCGTCTCTCCTCGCGGTTGCGGGCGATGTCTCCTGGTCCGGCGAATCGCCGTTGTGCCGGGGGCAGCTCCTCCCAGGCCCCATCCGCGCTCCACCCCATGGAATCGCCTCCCCGCATCAGCCGCATCGGTTGCCCGGGGGAGTGATACTCGATCTCCCCGTCGAGGACGTGGACCTCGGCCCGATCGGGAGTGACGTCGAGGGCGAACTCCGTTCCCAGATCGACGATGTCGCCCGATGCAGTGCCGATGCGGAAACCCCGGGCCGGTTCCGGAACGACGGCGCGCAATCGGCCCTCCCGTACCTCCATTTCCATGCTCGAGAGAATCTCGAACTCGGCGGCTCCTTCCACGATGAGAGTGACGCCACTGAACAGCTCGATCTGGGCTGCTCCGGAGAGCAACCGGACGGCTCCCGGGGGGAGCAGATCGCCGCGGCCCAGCGAAAGTCCATGCTCCCAGACGGCATCGGCGTGTTCCGCGAGCACGCCGAAGCCCACGGCGGAAGGTTCCGCACGGACCGCGGCCGAAGGCAGACTCGCGGTCCCGGACCGGCCGATTTGCCAGCCCAAGGTCCCGGCGAGCAGGAGCAGGACCACCGAAGCCGCGAAGACCGTCAGGGCAATGACGACGGAACGCCGTGTGGTGATAGGGAGCCCCTCCACCGGGTTCCGCCCGAAATCCGGTGGTTCTGCTCCCTCGGCCTCGAGGCGCAGCACGGTGTCGAGCTTGAGTCGATCGTAGTAGTCCCGGCGGGCCTCGGCGTTGACGTGCAGTTCCGCCTCGAGCCGGAGGAAGTCGGCTTCCCCAAGGGTTCCGTCGAGCAGGTCGTCGATGAGTTGATTTCGTTCCTCTCGCTTCATCTGTCGGGCTCGTTTGGGGTTGGCGGCGAGAGGTCGGAGGGAAGGGCGCTTTCGATGCAGCGCTGGAGGCGATTGCGGATCCGGTGCAGGGTGACCTTCAGGGAATTGACCGACCGTCCCACCTCGGCGGCGTAGTCCCGGAGGGGACCGGGCTGGAAATAGCGGTGTTCGATGAGTTTCCGATCGGCCGGGTGGAGCCGGGAGAGGCAGTGCCGCAGTCGCCGGCAGCGGTCGTGGAGATCGTCTTCCTGGGCGGGCAACTCCTCGGCGATGAGGTCTTGGAGATCATCGCTGAAGACGAGGCTGGATTCCCCGGCCTGCCGTTTGCGAAAGTTGAGCACCTCGTAGCGTGCGATGCTGAAGACCCAGGCCTTGAAGTTGGTTCCCCGGGTGAAGTCCTCCCGTTTTCTCCAAATGGTGACGTTGGCCTGTTGGGCGACGTCGGAGGCGGCGGCCTCGCCGGGAAGCAGGGAAGTCACGTAGAGACGCAGTGCCGCCTGATGCTCGGTGAGCAGGGCGACGAATGCCGAATCGTCATCCGGGGTGGCTGGCTTCTCTTCTTCCATCGAGGGTTCTCGCTCTCCAAATGCCGGAGACTCGGAAAAGGTTAACCATTTTTGTGGAAAAAAACCCGGTCGCCCCGAGGTCGAGGCGGGACGGAGCACCTCTCATCCGCTCCGGTGAAAAGTTGCCGAGACAGGGTCAGCTTCGACGAGCCCTGCCGCGAGAACTGCTGGAGGAAGGGGGCGCCCGTCTCGAAGGAATCAGGGTTCCGGATTCTGCACCAGGGTCAGGGTGTTGCCCGTGTTGTCCTGGAAATCGCAGAGCCAACCGCCCCAATCCTGCCTGGTCGGGCCGGAGACGATGTTCACCCCGCGGTTGCGCAGCTGTCGCACGGTTTCGTGGATGTCGTCGACCCAGAGGGAAAGAGCGGTGTAGCGCGCGCTCCAGTCGCCCCCATCTCTCTCCAGAATGAGATCGATGGAGTCGGTGCCGAGGATGATCCACCCGTCCGCGGTCCCATCGACCTTGACAACGAAGGGCAGGACTTTGGTGTAAAAATCCCGGCTCTCCTCCAACCGATCGGTCCAGATTCTCACCGCGCAGGGTTTCATGAGAGAAACTCAGACCGGGTCTCCCCTTGTCAAACGCGGCGCATCCGCTTCCTTCCCCTCGGTGAACTCCTCCGCCAACGCCGTTCGATCCGAGCTGAAATCCGCCGGGAACCCGGATAGGGCCGCCCACCACGAACGCTTCTTTCGGGCCTACCCGGGCGGTTATGGCGAGGGCGACCGCTTCTTCGGCGTCACGGTGCCGTCCCAGCGCAAGATTGCCCTGCGCTACCGGCATCTACCACTCGCGCAAATCCTCCGGCTCCTTCGGGATCCTGTCCACGAATGCCGGCTCACCGCCCTGTTCATCCTCATCGACCAGTTCGAGCGCGGCGACGATCCCGGTCGCCGGAGCATCCTCGACACCTACCTGGATCACCTCGACCAGGTGAACAACTGGGACCTCGTCGACGCCTCCGCCCCCAAGATCCTGGGGGCGTTCCTGGCAGATGGCGGAGACCGAACCATCCTCCGCGAGCTGGCGGAATCGGGACACCTCTGGCGTCAGCGCGTCGCCGTGGTCGCCTGTCACCGCTGCATTCGGGAGGGAGACTTCGCGGACTTCCTCGCGATCGCGGAATCGCTGCTGTATCACGAGCACGATCTCATCCACAAAGCCGTGGGCTGGATGCTGCGCGAGGTCGGAAAAAGGGACGAAGCCGTGCTCCACGATTTTCTCCGGTCGCGCTACCAGACTATGCCGAGAACCATGCTCCGCTACGCCATCGAACGATTCGACCGCCCGACACGGACCGCCTACCTCCGAGGAACCCTCTGAAACTTTCCCGAGCGGAAAAGATCCCTCATCGCAGAGGCCATCCCACCCGAGAAATGCGTTCGCGGCTTCACCCGGCCTCCGGACTTTTTCGCCGTCACTCTTTCCCCGGCATCTTTCCATCGAGCGCCGCCCACACCTCGGGAAGGTCCCAGGTCTTCAGCACGCCGAAGATCATGTGGGACAAAGGCCACTCGTAATGCTCCTCGGTCGCGACCGCATCCCAGCTTTCCAGCCGATCCTTCAGCGTGATCGTTTTCACCCGGCCATCCAGCAGTGCCGCAAACCCGCCG
>CAZLUZ010000026.1:0-36005 GCA_964562825.1 uncultured Akkermansia sp. | reverse complement strand
CGCCGAAGGCGTCTTACTTTCGGTCCCCCCACTCCACGTCCCCCGCGCGGCTGAGTGTGGTCAGACCCGCCCGCATCCCCACCTTTTGGCGAAGGCGGCTACGTTTCGGTGCCCACGCGCCCTGTCGTTGCGCTCGGCTGAGGGTAGCCAGACCTGCCAGGGCCACCTTCTGGCGAAGGCGGCTACATTTCGATCATCTCGCCAGGCACGGGCACGGACACTTCGGTCCGGGGCAGGCGCCGCCGCAGCTCGTCGCTGATCCATTCTTTCGCCGCCATATCTCCATGCACCAGGATCACCCGCGAAGGCGCACAACGCTCGACGTAGTCAACGATCTGTTCCCGCGGAGCATGACCGCTGAAATCGAACTTTTCCACCCGGCACTCCAACCCGAACTCCCGGCCATCGCCCGAGTCCAACACCACCGTATCCCCGCGCGACTTCCGCTGGATCCGCCCCGCCGGGGTGTCGGGATCCGCGTATCCCACAAAGATAAGCGCATCCCCCGGCGAGCTGATGATGTGCTTGGCAAACCGATTCGACACCGTGTTCTCCGACATCATCCCGCTGGAGATGGCGTAAATCTGACGGGGCGCATAGTCCGGCTCGGCGCGCCCCTTCTCCATCACCCGCAAATCGGGAAACTCCTGCAGGATCTTGTAGTCCCGGTGCAGCCGCTCCGGCCGGTCGCTGTACTCGTCGGAGATCGCCGTCATCTTGGAGCTGAGCCCACCGATGTGCACCGGCACCGGCGGTATCTCCCCGGCATCGATCAATTCCTTCAACATCACCACCACCTCCTGCGACTTGCCGAAGGCAAAGACCGGTATCAGCACGGCCCCGTCATTCTCCAGCGTCTCGGCGATGACACGCCCCAGGCGGGTCCTCTCGTCATCCCGGGTATAGGCGGGTCGCCGCACCGAGTCGCCGCGGGTGGATTCGATGACGAGCACATCGATCCCGCCCTCGGGAAAATTCGCCCGGCTGGTCAGCGTCTGGTCCTCGAAATGCACGTCGCCGGTGTAAAAGAGGGTCTTCCCCTCGAAGGTGAAGCGGATGCCTACCGATCCGAGCACGTGACCGGCGTGAAAGAACTCGCATTCCACCCGATCCGTCTCCCCCAGGAAAAAAGGGGCGTTGATCCCGCGGGTCATCCAGCGCTTGTATTGATTGTCCACGTCGCGATGCGAGTAGAGGGGGTAAAGGGGCTCTTCGAGCTGGATGCGGAGCGCCTTCATCACGTTGACCGAATTGTGGAGCAGGGCCCGGCCCGCCTGCCGGGTGCCCTCGGTCATGATTACGGTGGCCTCCGGTTGCATCTCGGAGAGGCAGGGCAATGCCCCGATGTGATCGAGATGGGGGTGAGAGATGAAGATGGCGTCGACCGAATCGGGCCGCAATTCAGCGAAGAGAGGCAGGGTGTCGTTGCCCGAGTGCTTGGGATGGGTTCCGGCGTCGATCACGAAACGGGTGTCGCCGAACTCCAACAGGTAACAGTTTGCTCCAATGTCGGAGTGTCGGGCCAGATTCTGAAAGAGCATCGTGTCAACGGGGTTGCGTCGGCGACCCATCAGGGCATGATGGGTGACTCAACAGGGTCTGGTCGGGGAGTCAACCGGCTTCCGAGCTTTCTTTGGTCCCCTCCTTGCGCCCTCCGCCCCGCCATGAAGACCCGCCTCATCGAGCATCCCCTGATCCACACCCGCCTCACCACCCTCCGCGCCGCGGAGACCTCCACCGCCGAGTTTCGCGCCACCCTGCACGACATCGGCCGGCTCATGTGCTTCGAGGTCTGCCGCGACCTGCCGACCCGGGAGCGCCTCGTGACCACCCCGCTGACACAGACCCGGGGCGCGGAACTGGCTCGGCCCGTCGTCCTGGTGCCCATCCTCCGCGCCGGGCTCGGCCTGCTCCAGGGATTCGTCGACCTGCTCTCCGAGGCCGCCATCGGCACCATCGGCATGTATCGCGACGAAGTGACCCTGGAACCGAAGAGCTATTTCTCCCGGATGCCGGACAACCTCGCCGAGGCCGAAGTCATCCTCATCGACCCCATGCTGGCCACGGGCTGCAGCAGCGTAGAGGCGGCCCGGCAGCTCCGGAGCGCCGGTGCCAGCCGCCTCCGTTTCGCTTGCCTCATCGCCGCACCGGAGGGCATCGAAGCCTTTCACCGCGCCCATCCCGACATCGATATCTACACCGCCTGCATCGACGAAGGGCTCGACGAGAATGCCTTCATCGTGCCCGGTCTCGGGGACGCGGGAGATCGCTACTTCGCCACCTGAGAACCCTGCCCGGGAAACGACGGCACCCCTCCCGCCGAGCGGCAGGAAGGCACGGGGGGTCCGCACGACGTCCCGATGGTGTCCTCCGGGTCCTCTCTAGCCCTCCAGATCCCTGACACAGCGAAAGCCGGTGTGATTGGTGGGCGATTCGTCGTCGAAAGGCTGGCGTGCACCGGGTTGGTAGCCCTTGCACCAGACATCGGAGCAGAGAAAGGAACCGCCTCGGGTGACCCGGTAGACCACCCTCTGACCCGGCGGCTGGGCAACTTCGAGAGGGGGCCCCACCGGATTTCGCGCGGTGGCGGAGGGCAGGCTGTAGGCCCGGGGATGATACAGGTCGGAGACGATCTCCCAGACATTGCCGGCGATGTCGTAGAGCCCGTAGGGATTCGGGGGGAACTGCTTCACAGGAGCCGTGGTGAAATACCCGTCCTCGGAGGTGTTGGCATGGGGCCATTCACCCTGCCAGATATTCGCCATCCAGACCCCCTCGCCCAGGGGAAACATCTCGCTCCCCCAAGCGAAAGGCTGACGATCCAGCCCTCCGCGGGCCGCCTTCTCCCACTCCGCCTCGGTGGGCAGACGCTTGCCCGCCCAGGTGGCGTAGGCCTCGGCATCCTCGTAGGTGACGTTGACCACCGGATGATCCCAGAGACCCTCGAGACCGGTTCCGCTGCCCCCCGGCGTCCGCCAGGTCGCCCCGGGGACCAGTCGCCACCACTGGGTGATGTCCTCCGGATCGTACACCTCTCCCTCCGGCACGGCGAACACGATCGATCCGGCGGTGGCACCGGTCTTCGAGGCTTCCTTGATCCGTTCGATCGATGCCAGGATCGACTCCCGCTGCCGGCCCGTGGCCCGCTCTGCCTGCCTCTCCAGCCGCCGCACATTCACTTCCGCAGTCTCGCGCAACTCCCTCAGGATACTAGCCGGCAAGGGTCTCTCCGCGATAGTCACGTAGCCGGTCTCGTCGACGAATCGAGCAAAGTCGCGATTGGTCACCTCGGTTTCGTCCATCCAGAAAGAATCGACATAGACCTCCCGGTTCGGGTATGCGGTCTGGTGGGATCGCGAACCGCCCCCCATTTCCCCGGCGTCACCCCCCATGAAGAAGGTTCCTCCAGGCACCAGCACCATGCCCTCCGGCGGATCCCCGACCGCAACCGCGGCGGTCGTGTCGGGAGCCTCGGTCTCCGGCTCGGTTGCAGGGTCGCGGTCGCAGGCGGCCAAGAGCAGGGAGAGGGCGAGAAGGGAAAAGAGTCGAGGAGGCTTCATGAAAACGTCGGGGAAACACCTGATGACCGCGTCGACTCTGGGTTACGCCGGCCGCGAAGGGGAGGGCCCGGTCCGCCATCCCCGTTGAGCTGGCCTGAATTGCGTGCCATCACCCTCGGCAGGGTCGCTGGCAAAGCGGAGCCCGCCGCGGCGATCAACCGAAGCGCTTCCGGTACTGCAGAGGAGTGAATCCCATCCGCTGGCGAAACTGCGAGGTCAACGCGCTCTGATCGCAATACCCCAACTCGACCGCAATCTCCGCGATGGGCCGCACCGTCTGCCGCAGCAGGGTGCAGGCGGCCTGGATGCGGCTCCGGCTGAGAAACTGTTTCGGCGTCAACCCGGTGGAGGCCTTGAATACCCGGTCGAAGTGGCGGTAGGAGATGCCCGAATCCCTGGCAAAGTCCTGCAACGTTGCGATCTCCCCCGGTTCCGTCATCATTTTCTCCACCGCCCGGGAAACGACGGAATCCGCCGCCTCCAGCGTCTTTTCGTGATCATACCGCTGCACGGTTCCCATCACCCCGGCCGGTTCTCCACGAGCGGTCAACACGGGGACCTTGTTGGTGAGATACCAGTCCGGCAGCCCCTGACGACTGAGAAACAGTTCCACCATCCGCGGCATGGATTCACCGGTCTCGAGAACCCGTTCGTCGTCGCGCCGAAACTTCTCCGCGAGGGGACGGGGAAACAGCTCGAAATCCTGCTTCCCTACGATCTCTGCCTCCTCGGAGAATCCCAGCCGGCGGTAAAAAAAGGAGTTGGCGAACACGATTTGAAACCGGCGGTTTTTGAGAAAAAACGCCATCTCGTCCACCGATGCGAAAAGCTGCGGCAGACCGGCGTGGTTGCCGATCTCGTCGAGCAGCTCCTGGCGTAATGCCGTGATCCGGTCCGAGGTCATGATGTCCAATTTTTACCAAAATACGTCCTTGAGGATCAAGACACGACGGCGGTTGCAGGACATGGTTTTCCATGAACGCTCCCGTCTCTCACCCGCGAATCGCCATCATCGGACTCGGATTTGGTGCCGAATTCATCCCCATCTACCAGCGCCACCCCGACGCGGAGATCACGGCGATCTGCCAGCGCAACGAGGCTTCCCTGAACGAGATCGGAAACCGCTTCGGGGTGGAGAAGTGCTATACCAACTACGACGAATTGCTCCGCGATCCCGACATCGACGCGGTCCACATCAACACCCCCATCCCCCACCATGCCGAGGCGACGCTGAAGGCGCTGCGGGCGGGGAAACATGTCGCCTGCACCGTGCCCATGGCGACCAGCGTCGAGGATTGTCGGGCCATCGTCGATGCCTGCGCCGAGACCGGACTCCACTACATGATGATGGAGACGGTGGTCTACGCCCGGGAATTCCTCTACATGAAGGAACTCCACGACCAGGGCGAGCTCGGCAAGCTCCAGTTCCTCAAGGCGAGCCACCAGCAGGACATGGATGGCTGGCCCGGCTACTGGCCCGGCCTGCCCCCGATGCATTACGCGACCCACTGCGTGGGACCGGTGCTCGGACTCGCGAGAAACGAGGCGGAGTATGTCAGCTGTTTCCCCAGCGGCACGATCCGCGAAGAGATGCATGGACACTACGGATCGCCCTATGCGGTCGAGACGACCCACATCAAATTCGCCAACAGCGATCTCAGCGCCCAGGTCTACCGTTCCCTCTTCGACGTGGCCCGCCAGTATCGGGAGAGTTTCGAGGTCTATGGATCGAAGAAGGCGGTGGAGTGGCCGCTCATCGAGGGCGATCCACTCGTGGTGCACACGGCAAAACTCCCCGAACCGCAGATCCCGGCACACGTGGAATGCCCGGACTACGCCCACCTGCTGCCCCCGGAGATCGCCCCCTTCACCACCGGTGGCGTCTACTCCAACGAGGAGGGCGAGGAACACCTCAGCTTCACCCAGGGAGCCGGCCACGGGGGCTCCCATCCCCACTTGGTGCACCAGTTTGTCGAACTGCTCCGAGGCAAGGGAGAAGGCTACCCGAATGCGGTGCAATCCGCCAACATCACCCTCTGCGGCATCCTCGCCCACGAGAGCGCACAGAAGGGTGGTGAGATCGTTCGCCTGCCGGAGTGGAGTCGATCCTGACCGTCCGGCCGCAGTGGCTCGGCCAGGCCTTCGCGCCGGCTTGCCTCGGGCAGAACGCCCCCTTGGTTTCATGAAGATCCCCTACCTCCCTCTCCCCCTCTGCGCCATCGCCCTGGCGATCCCCGCCACCGCATCCCCGTGGCACAAGCAAAACCTGACCAGCCACTTCTATGCCGAGGGTGCGGCCGTCGGCGACATCGATGGCGACGGCTCCATCGATCTGGTCTACGGACCAGCATGGTGGTCGGGGCCCGACTTCGATCAGTCCCACCGATTCACCGAGACGCCGGCGGCTCCCTTTGTCGCCGATCAGGGCTATTCGGACCACTTCTTCAGCTATGTCCTCGACGTCGACGGCGACCGGGACAACGACATCCTGGTCTATGGGTTTCCCGGAAAAGAAGCCCGGCTCTATATCAATCCGGGAGGAAACGTCAGGGATGACGGGAACTGGACCATGCATCTCGTCGCTCCCGAGGTGAGCAACGAGTCCCCCACCCTGATCGATATCGTGCCCGGGGGCCTACCCGAGATCGTGTGCACCCGGTCCGGGACCTATGGCTACTACGAGGCGAGCCCCGATCCCACCCAGACCTGGACCTGGAAAGCCATCTCGCCGGAGGGTGAGGCCGGCGGACGGTTCGAGCACGGCCTCGGGGTCGGCGATGTCGATGGCGACGGCCACCTCGACATCGTGCAGCGCATGTTCTGGTTCGAGAATCCCGGCGACGGCGGCGAATCGATCTGGAGGAAGCACCGGTGGGCGCTGCCCCCCCAACCGGGTGGCGCCCAGATCCTCGTCGACGACGTCGATGGCGATGGCGACAGCGATATCATCACCTCGATTCAGGCCCACGGCTACGGTCTCGCCTGGTTTGAGCAGTACGAACCGGGCAAGTTCCAGCCTCACGGAATCATGGGCAAGACGTCCCAGGAGAATCCTTTCGGCGTCTCTTTCTCCCAGCCTCACGCCCTGGCCCTCGCCGACGTGGACGGGGACGGGCGAAATGATGTCGTCACCGGCAAAAGGCATCTCGCCCACCAGGGCAAAGACCCCGAGGGGCTCGGCGCACCGGTGGTGTACTGGTTTCGCAACACCTCCCGCGGGGAGGAAATCGAGTTCGTGCCCCACCTGGTGGACGACGATTCTGGTCTCGGGGTGGAGGTGAAAGTGGTCGATCTCGACGGCGACGAGCGGCTCGACATCATCAGCGCCAACAAGAGAGGATTGGCCATCCACCTCCAGCGGGGGGACATCCTCGCCAACTCGCCGGAGCGCTGGATGGCCCCCGACGGGCGCCCCCAGGATGACTACGGCTCGGGGCTCGGGGCCCGCGAAGCGGTTCGGCGCATGGAGGTGCCTCCCGGATTCTCCGTCGATCTGATATCCGCAGAGCCGGATGTGACCCAACCCATCGCGATGACCTTCGACTCCCGGGGAAGGATCTGGGTGATCGAGGGACACACCTACCCGCAGAAAGCTCCCCAGGGCGAGGGCAGGGACCGGATCCTGGTTTTCGAGGACACCGACGGGGATGGCACCTTCGACTCACGAAAAGTCTTTGCCGAGGGCATCAACCTGGCCAGCGGCATCGAGGTCGGCTTCGGCGGGGTCTACGTCGGGGCGGCGCCTCACCTTCTCTTCTACCCCGACCGCGACCGGGATGCTCGGGCCGACGGGGAGCCGGAGATCCTCCTCGATGGATGGGGCTACCAGGACACCCACGAAACGCTGAATTCCTTCACCTGGGGCCCGGACGGCTGGCTTTACGGATGCCACGGGGTGTTCACCCACTCCAAAGTCGGCGTTCCCGGGACCGCCGATAGCGAACGGGTCCGCATCAATGCGGGGGTCTGGCGGTTTCATCCCGTCTCGAAGCAGTTCGAGGTCTTCGCTCACGGAACGAGCAATCCCTGGGGCCTGGATTTCAACGAGGTTGGCGACTGGTTCATCAGCGCCTGCGTTATTCCGCATTTCTACCACCTCACCCGGGGAGGGCTCTACCAGCGGCAGGCGGGTCAACACTTCAACACCTGGGCCTTCGACGACATCAAGACGATCGCCGACCACGCTCACTATGTGGGCGACATCAAAGACCACGCCTTCTGGGGCGCCAACCGGGCGGCCAGGCCCGAGGCACCCGCCGATACCTCGGCTCTCGGGGGAGGACACGCCCACTGCGGTCTCGCCATCTATCAGGCCGATGTGTTCCCGCCCGCCTATCGCGGAGCGGCCTTTTTTCACAACCTGCACGGCCACCGCATCGTCAGGGAGCATCTCGAAACGGCCGGCTCCGGATACATGGCACGGCACAGGCCCGATTTCCTCCTCACCAACAACCACGAATTCGTCGGGGTCGGGGTGATGCAGGGCCCCGATGGAGCGCTCTACTTTTCCGATTGGGTGGACGCGCAGACCTGCCATCATCGCGACGTCGAGATCTGGGACCGGGCCAACGGCAGAATCTACCGGGTCCGCTACGGGGAGCCCCGCACGACGCGACTCGACCTGCCGAGCCGCTCCGATACCGAGTTGGTGCAGAGACTCGGCCACTCCAACGCGTTCATCGCTCGTCAGGCCCAGAAGCTCTTGCAGGAGAGAGCCGCCTCGGGCGATCTCGACCGCGAGGCCACCGACGCCGCCCTTGCCGCCTTTGAGATGGCCAACCCGGAAAAGGTTCCCCATCGCCTGCGGGCCTTCTGGACCCGGCACGTCACCGGCCTGCTCACGGGCGAGGCGATGATGACCGCGCTGTCGGACCCCGAAGAACACATCCGCGGGTGGGCGGTCCAACTGGCGGTGCCCAACGGAGGGACCATCCCCCGGTTCGAGGAGATGGCGAGAACCGAGCCCTCGCTGGTGGTGAGGCGCCACCTCGCCGCGAAGCTGCAGCAGCTGCCGCTCGATTCCAGATGGACGCTGGCCGAGCACCTGATCGCCCACGGGCTGTCCCAGTATGATGCCAACATTCCCCTGCTCTGCTGGTATGGCATCGAACCGCTCTTCGAACTCGATGCGCAACGCGCTTTCGGCATGGGGGAGAAAACCCGCTGGCCCCAGCTGAAGGATTTCGTCTCCCGCCGCGGGGTGGTGACGCCCCAGGGCCGCGAGGCGATCCTGACCTCGCTGTCCCGGTCGGATTCTCCGCGCAGCTTCGCCCGCGTTGGCGGCGAACTCCTCCGCTCTCTCGCCCAGATGCCGCCAGTGGACCCGCCCGTCAACTGGAGGCCCGCCCGGGAGCGCGGGGCCCGGTGGGAGGCAACGAACCCCGAGGTCGAGGATGTGCTCAGCCGGTTGGGCACCCGATTTGGCGATGCCGACTTCTTTCCCCAGTGGCGGGCGATGGCGCGCGACCCGGGGAGAAAAATCGCCGACCGGGTCGATGCGGTTCAGCTTCTCACGGCCGGACGGGATCCCGAGTTGGGCACTCTCGCCCGGGAGCTGCTCGAGACCCCCCGGATGCGGGCTTCGGCGATCGCCGCCCTGCGCCGCCACCCCGGCGAGGAGACGGCCCGCGCCCTCGTCGCCGTGCTGGGCGATCTCCCGCTCGATCTTCGCAACGAGACGATCCATCTGCTGGGCAGCCGCCCGGCGATGGCCCGGGTTCTCCTCGGGGCGGTCGATGAGAGAAGGCTCGAATCCTTTCTCATCTCACCCGTAATGCTGGACCAGTTCGACCGCTTCGACGATGAGCAGATCGATACCCTGATCCAGCGGAACTGGGCCCGCGGAGGTTCCGGAGTCGACATCGCCCAGCTCCACGGCGCCATCGCGGAGTGGAAGAAAAAGCTGAATCCCCGGGTCATGGCGAAGGCGGACGCTTCCCGGGGGAGGCAGGTTTACCGGGTGACCTGTGGAACCTGCCACCCCATGTTCGGAGAGGGCATCGCCCTGGGACCCGACCTCACCGGCTCCAACCGTGCCGACCTCGGCTACATCCTGGAGAACGTCCTCGCCCCGACTGCCGTGGTGGGAAAGGCCTATATGCTCAACATTTTCGCGATGGACGATGGCTCCACCCTCAGCGGCATGATCCGGAAAGAAACGCCGGAACACTACACCATCGCCATGCCGGGCGGCGCCGAACTCGATGTGAGGAAATCGGAGGTAACCGAGCGCACCGAGCTGCCGCAGTCGCTCATGCCGGCGGGTCTTTTCGATGCGCTGCCCTTGGACCAGGTGGCCGATCTGGTGAAATACCTTGCCTCTCCCCGGCAGGTGCCTTTGCCCGATGAAGCCGCCGGCTCACCACAGGAGGCCGCCGGGGCGGGGACTGGGGCCGGGGGGCGGATCCTCGAAGCAGAAACCCTGGTGGCGGATTACCCCGCGGAGACGGGGAACGTGGTGGCGCAGGGCATGAGGCATTTCGGAAACGAATGGTCGGGAGATCGACAGCTCTTCTGGCGCGGGGGAAAGCCGGGCGACATCCATACGATGAAGCTGGATGGCCTGGAACCGGGAACCATCGATCTGGTCGTCTATCCGACCACGGCGCGGGACTATGCCACCGTCCAGTTCGCCATCAACGGCCAACTCCGTGAGGTCGATCTCTACTCGGAAACGGTATCCCTGGGAGCACCGATCGTGTTCCGCGGAGTCACTATCAGTCCGGGAGAACCGCTCCAGGTCGATATCCATATCAGGGGCAACAACGACGCCGGGATGGAGGGGCGCTACTTCGTGGGGATCGACCGATTCGAGGTGAACCGCGTGGCGGAGAACCCGTAAAGAGATACCCAAACGCCACGAGTGCCTCCGGGTGCTCTCCGGAACATTTCCGTCATCCACCACCTCTCCGCGAAGTTCAGGAGGAGGGGCCAATGGCAGCTCCCCTTTTCCTTTTCCCGCCGCCTCGTGTTCGGGACCTTTGCGCTATCCCTCCCCCCTCCTCAGGGCGGTGAGAGGCGCGCATCCCTTCGGGCAATTTCCCGACCATACCACTTGCAAACTTCTTTTGATGCAAGTTATTTGCATTTAACAACAATTCGCCGCTTATCCCCCATGACCCAACCCACCATCCCGGTGCAGGCCGAGCCCGCAGCCAAAGAATTCAACGCCGATCGAGTCGGTGTCGTGTTGTCCGTCCTCTGTGCGATCCATTGCGCCGTCACCCCGTTCCTTCTCATTCTGCTGCCTACCTTCGGTAAGATCTGGAGCCACCCGGCCTCCCACTGGGGCATGGCTCTTTTCGTCGTCCCCATTGCGGTGGTGATGCTGACCACCGGGTACCGGCGCCACCGGAGAAGAGCGATCATCGCCACGGGCGTCCTCGGTATCGTCTTCGTGATTGTCGGGGCGATCCTTCCCTACGTCGAGACCTCTCCGCCCGTGCCACCCTCGGAATCTGCCGCTGTCGAGTTCGCTCATTCCGGTGAGGCGGAGGATGTCTTCACCTACACGGTGGGCGAATCGGAGGCGACCGTCGATGAAGAGGTGTTTGTCTACGTGAAGGGCGAAGAACTGCCGGAGGCGAGCTGTAGCAGTTGCGCCGTGGACAACTGCTGTCCTTCCCTGGTGAGCGATGCCGAGGGAAACCTCCGGTTGCATGTGCCCCCGGCGAGCATCGTCACCACCCTTGGGGGGATTTTTCTCGTCATCACCCACGTAGGCAATCTCTGCGCCTGTCCAAGTTGCCGACGACGAAAGATCTGAACAGACAGCCCCTGGCCACCGGGGAATATTCCCGGGAGCCAGGGAAAAAGGGGCCTCGATCGGCCGCCGCCAGGAAGATCGACCGCCTGCGGAGGCCGGCTCGTCCCGGTGAATGTTCCCGAATCGGACGAGGCGGGAGATCGCGATCGATCCCCCTTCATCCTGGTCACGGCTTCCGCTGAAACATTCCTCGAAAGAACCAACCGCCGGATTTCTTTTTTGCGGGACTCTTGCCCACCGGCTGTGCCCAGGCCTCCTGAACCTGCCTTTCCTGGATCTTCTCCAAAGGTCCAAACTCCTCGGAGGAGGTCGTGAGCACGTTCGGCTCGACGAATGACCCCAGTTGACCGTCTCCCGAGGGCTTGTTCGGATGAAAGGAATTTCGCTCGACCAATTCCTGACTCACCGCTTCTCCTTCGCCCGCGGTCTTGATGATATGGGGAGTGAGGAGCAGGACGATCTCCTTCCGCTCTCGACCCAGCCGCTGATTGCGGGCCAGAAGACCGACTCCGGGAATGTCACCCAGCACCGGGATCTGCGAACGCTGCGACACCAGGCTTTCGGTGATCATGCCCCCGACCGCGATGGTCTCGCGATCCCGGGCCACAAAAGTGCCGCTGGCGGTTTGGCTGGCCACCGTATCGATGGAACGATTGATGAAACCTCCGCCCGCGTCGGGCACGAGCACGTCGGCTCCACCCTCGACGATCCGGGATTCCTCCTGAAGCACCCGCAGGGATACGGTCCGGTCGTCGTTGATGTTCGGAGTGATCAGTAGGGTGGAGCCTACGGGGCGGAACTCGATGTCGGTATTGCTCGCCGAAACGATCGAGCCTCCCACCGTGACCACCGTCTGACCGCCCTGAAAATTCCGGTTGAGAGGAACCTCCTCCCCGATGAACAATCGGCTGACCTCGTTGTTCGCCGTCAACAGCATGGGTTTGCCCAGGACCGTCAGTTTGTTCCCCCGCTGCAGCATCCGGATCTGCGATTGGAAGGAGTTATCGAGATAAGTGAAGACCAGATCGCCCACCGTGGCCGGTTCGGTCGTGTTGAATCCTCCGCTCCAGGTCCCCGAGCTGATGTTCCAATCGAACGCGGTATCGAGTCCGCGCTCGAGGGCCACCTCCATGATCTTGACCTCCAGAAGCACGAGCGGGGTGGGGACGTCCAGACAACAGACCAATTCGCAGATGTCTTCCATGGTCTTCTCGTCGCGAGTTCGGACCATTACCTTATTGAGCCGGTCGATCACGGTCACGTAGATGTCGGCACGCTGCTGAACGGCCTGCTCGATGGCCGCGGGGTCACCCGACTCGAGAGCCGAGATCTCCTCTGGGGTGAGACCTTCCTCCAGCGAGAGACGGTCGAAACGGTCCGTATCGGTGCCAAAGTTTTCCCCGAGCCGGTTGAGGTTGCGAAAGGAACGCGAGTTTCTCGAAAACCGATCGTTATCGAATCGATTCGTGAGCGCCCGACCGACCTGAGCTCCTTGCCCCCCTCCATCGATGCCGAAACCCTGCCCCCGGGCATCGATGATGTCGAATCGCTCCAACCGTTGCTGGAGATCCTCGGTGAGGTGCTCCCCAGGTTCGTCCTCGTCGTCGATTCGAGAGGCGAGACGGACCCGATCACCGAAAAGATCGCGAATCGCGAGGGCGACGTCGCGGGAATTGGGGTACTTCAGGGTAAAGACCTTCGTGATTTCATCGCCAAACGAACTGGCGTCCCGCGCGTATTCCTCTGCGGTGTGAAGGCGCACGATTCGCGCCCCGGGCACCTCACTCATGTAGAGCTTGTGGGTGAGAACCAGGGTATCAAAGGCATCGGCTGCCTCGACATCGCGAAGGTAGAGATTCACTGGCGTATCCCGGGCATCAGCGGAGGCCGCGATGCTCAGGCCCGTTTCATCCGAAATCGCTCTGGCCGCGAGGTAGAGAGGCACATCCTGCATCTCCAGAATCGCCAGATCGTTGCCCCTGCTCGGGGAGTACTGTTGGGAACGCAGGACAAGCTGCTCACCCCCGGCCTCCTCCAGGAGCACGAGCATGGTGTTGATCGACTTGATCGTGTAGACTCGGTTCGCGTTCTCGAGAGTCTGTCCTTCCCGGGCCAGGAGAAAGCTGTTTCCCACCCGGAAAATAGCTGTCCCGCTCGCCGCGTTGGGATCGACCCGCCCGCTCACGACCAGTCCGGCCAACGAGAGTCGTTCCACCGGCATCGCCGCCGGTGCCGCCTCGGTCTCCGCGGTCTCGTTATTCGACCGCAGGGCGCGAAGCACCTCCTCCATCTCGGTGGAAGTCTTCGTCGGATCGGCCCGCAATCCGCTACCGGCCTGCTGCTGGCCGAAGGCGAAGCTCGCGGGAAAGACGATGGCCCACAGCAAGAGCCATCGGGCGATCGCCAGCCTCCCCGACCGCTGGGAGCAGCAACGGGGCATCGTTCTGGAGTGTGTGTGTTTCATGTCTGATTGGTGGCCTGTCGCCGGTTCGGAGTCTTTTGGGAAAAGAAAAATAGGGCGGATAACTAGAGGGACCCATAGAGCGCCAAGAAGAAAGCGATATAAACGTAGCCGACCAGTGCTCCCACGATGAGGACGATGGCCGGTTCGAGCATGGCACTGAGGCGCTTGATCAGGGCCTGAAGTCGCTCTTCGTGAAATAGGGATATGTGTTCCAGCGTCTCCTCCAGGTTACCCGAAGCTTCCCCGACCCCAATCATTTTCACCATCATCGGAGTGTAGGCGTGGGGCTGGGCAAGACTTCCCGCCAGCGTTCCTCCTTCGAGGATGCGCCGGCGGGCCGATTCCACCACGGCGGAGAGATAGCGGTTACCGTGAATGCTGCCGATGATGCGAAGCCCCTCCACGAGCGGTATGCCGCTGCCGAGCAGGGTATTCAGGGTCCTGGCGAAAAGCGCCGTCGAACCCGTGCGCAGAATGGTCCCGATGAGAGGCAGCCGCAGCGCGTTCCGGTCGATGGCGAATCGGCCGGGGGGCCAGAGCGTGACGAGCACCCCCGCGACCAGTCCGAACACCGCGATGGTTCCGACCACGGTTCCCCATTTCGCAAAGAAGTCAGCCACATCGAGAAGAGATTGCGTCATCGCGGGCAACTGGCGTCCCATCGATTCCAGCGCCTCCTTCATGGGCGGGAGGACCCCCACCATCATGTAGACGCAGATGCCGATGGCGAAGAGGAAAGTGAAAGCCGGATAGAACAGAGCCGTCATCGTCGCGGTGCGATTGCGGCGCCTCACCTCCATGGAGTGGGCACCGCGTTCGATGACGGAGTCGAGGTTTCCGCTCTCCTCCCCCATCGCGATCATCGCGACGATCCCGTCCGGAAAACACCGGTGCTCGGCGAGAGCCTCAGCGAATGAACTCCCACCCTCGATGCGATCCCGGATCTTCTCGAAGACCCGACGCGCGGAACGCGAGGGTGGCTGTTCGATGACCGTTTCGATCGACGAAAGCAGGGTGAGACCGCTCCTCAACATCACCGCAGTCTGGCGGAGGGTCAGCTCGATGTGAACCTTTCGCGCGCCAAAGAGGAGTTTCTGGGAAAGTCCGCTGCTCTGGGGCGGAGCCGCCTCGCGCACCGCCTGCGGCTGCCATCCCCGCTCGAGCAGGGACCAGCGCAGTTCCTCAGCCGACTCCGCCTGGAGCCGCCCTCCCACGGACTCGCCCTTTTTTGTCACTGCGGTGTATTCGAACCAACTCATCTCTCTTTCTCCTAGGCAAATTCGAGGGTGGCGGTCAGCACTTCATCGACCGTGGTTTCGCCGGACAGGATCTTTTCGATTCCGTTGGCGAGCAGCGAGGCGTGCCCCGCGGCGAGACTCTGCCGACGAAGTTGGGATTCGATCGATTCCGCTTCGGGACGCTCGCTGATCACCCTCGCCTCCTCCGGTCCGATGGGGACGATCTCGAAAAGACCTGTCCTCCCGATGAAGCCGCGACCGGCGCACTTGAGGCACCCGGCGGCCCGCCAGCAGGGACGCCCGGCAAGCTCGGGGTCCCGCAGAGCCTGCGCTTCCGACTCGGTGATGACACTCTTGCGCCTGCAGTGCGGGCAAAGGCGCCGAACGAGACGCTGCGAGGCGACCAGCCGGAGCACCGAGGCGATGAGGAACGGCTCCACCCCGAGATCGATCAGACGGGTCACCGTTCCCACGGCCGTATTGGTGTGCAGGGTGCTGAGGACGAGGTGGCCCGTCAACGCTGCGCGAACTGCCAGCTCGGCTGTCTCCCGGTCGCGGATCTCCCCGAGCATGACGACGTCGGGGTCGTGCCGCAGGATGCTGCGCAGAGAGGTGGCGAAGGATACCTTTTCGTGCTTCGCATCCACTTCGGTCTGGGTGACGCCGTCGATCTCGTACTCAATCGGATCCTCCACCGTCATCGCGTTCACTTCCTTGCGGGCGAGGAGGTATTTCAGACCCGCATAGAGCGTGGTGGTTTTTCCGCTTCCCGTGGGCCCGGTCAAAAGAATCATCCCGTGAGTGAGGGTGATGGCCCGCTCGAAAAGCCGGCGATGGTCGTCCTCGAAGCCGAGACCATCCAGGGTGAGCAGCCCTTCCTCCCGCGCCAGGAGACGCAGGGTGAGCCTCTCCCCGTGCCTCGCCGGGATCGTCGCGACGCGGACCTCGATAGTGGGGAGAACGCCGCCGGGTTCGAAGCGAAACGACCCGTCCTGAGCGGCCCGCTTTTCCGAAATATCGAGTTCTCCCAGCACCTTGATCCGGTTGAAGATGGCAACACGCAGAGACGCGGGCAAAACCAGATCGTCGGACAGCACGCCGTCGATGCGCAGGCGCACCTGGACATCGCCCTCGCGCCGGACGTTGAAGTGGATGTCGGAGGCCTGCCGCACGATGCCGCTCTTCAGGATCTGATCGCATATCTCGATCGCTTCTTCCGGGGAGGCTTCGCCTCCACCGAGTCGGCTCGCCGCAGCCGGATCAATGGTCGGCCGATTGATGGAGGCGGCTTCCCCGAGATCGCCGAAGAGCTGAGACTGGAGAACGCGGATGGAGGTTCCCGTTGCGATCACCGGTTCGGCGGCACAACCCGCAAGCCGTTCGACGATTCGTTGCGAGCCCGCATCCAGGCTGCGTTCCACCGCTACGTGCACCCGGTCGTTCAACTTGAGGAGCGGCAAAAACCGCCGCTGAATCATCAGGCTCGGCGGCAACTGCATGGCCCATCGCGGATCGAAGCGCACCGTCGTGAGATCCAGAGGTCGCCCTGGCTCGGCGCTCGACGCATCGATGCCACCGTTTCCGTCCGATTTGCTGCTGGGCTCGCTCATGGTACCGTCAGGAGGGATTTCACGGTTCGCTGTTGAAACCCATTTGCATGGCGTTTGTCTGACCCGCCTCCCGAGCCATTCGCTGCTCCAACACCTTGGGATTCCGGGTGTAGGAGAGGGCGGTGGGTCGGAGCAGATGGCGCGAGCGGACCCAGCCCAGGAGGTTTTCTTCCAGCGTCTGCATGCCATGACGCGCCCCGGTCTCCATCGCCGAGTGGAGGTGGACGAACTGCCCCTTCGCCACGAGGTTCGCCGCCGCCGGAGTGATCTGCAAAATCTCACTGAGCAGAACCCGGGTCCGCGATCCGGTGCCAAAGTTCTGCTGCCTCCCCGCCGCCGGTCCATCGGCGGGGACCAGGTGCTGCGCCAGGATCCCCCGCAGATTCATGCTGAGTTGTCGCAGGATTCCGGGTTGCTCATCCGATGGGAACACCGAGACGACGCGCTGGATGGCACCCGCACAATCGGGGGCATGAACCGTGGCGAAAACGAGGTGGCCGGTTTCTGCGGCGGTGATCGCGGTGCGAATGGTTTCCCGTTCGCGGATCTCGCCGACGAGAATCACGTCGGGATCCTGCCGCAGGGAATCGACCAAGGCTGTCTGGAAATCGGAGGCATGCGTGCCGATCTGTCGCTGATCCACCAGAGCCCGGTCGGAAACATGGAGGTACTCGACGGGGTCCTCGATGGTAATGATGTGGACGGGACGGGTTCGATTGATGTGATCGATCAGGGTGGCCAGCGTGGTGCTTTTTCCCGAGCCAGTCGGACCCGCCACCAAGATCAGACCATCGGGAAGCTCGCACCACTTGAGCAGCGATTCGGGCAAACCGAGTTGGCCGAGCGAGCGAAACTCGTTCTCCAGCCGCCGCAGGGCGATGCCATAGCCGGGAAGCCGCCGGTATATGTTGAAGCGAAAGCGTCCCTCGGCCTTGTCGCCTGCGGTGAGCGCTCCGTCGAGCGAACCCCGGACAGGCATTGCAGTCTCGAGAGATCCTCCCGCCAATTCTTCGGCGAGATCTTCCAGTTCCTCTTCCGTCAACGGATCGAGAAAAGTATCCAATTCGCGCAGGGCCCCGTCCATCCGGAACTGGGGTCGATTTCCCGAATTCAAATGGAGATCGGAGGCTTCTACCTCGATGAGAGCCCGAAGGTAACGATCGATACCTCGTTCATCGGATTGCTGCGATGGGCGTTCGGAGCGGGTCATCGGCAAATCCAGAGATTCCAGATATGAACGGTGCGGTTCCCCTCGACCCGGGGTTCCATCTCGATGCCGGCGGGCACGATGGGAAGTTCCGTCTCGCTGATCGTGGCCACGGTGCGACGGATGGCGTCATAGTTCCCAGCCAGCCGGAGGCGCCAGAGCACGGCCGAGGGCAGCGCCTCCAGCAGCACGGCAAAGTCCTCCCGATCCTCTTCGTCGGCGACGGCTTCCTCGACTAGCACGGCGCCGTAGGAGGCGAGCAGATTTCCGATCACCTCACCCCCGCGGGCCTTGGCGTCGGGGTCGTTCCAGAAGGCGAGAAGCGCTTCCTCCCGGCGCTGCCTCTCTCGCGCCGCTTCGCGTTTTTCTTTGACCTCGTCCTCGAGAGCCTGCAGTTCTCCGAGGACGTCTCGCTCCTCCTGAAAAGAAGGGACCCGTTCCCGTGCTGCGCTGACCTGACTGCTAAAGCGCTGCAGTTCCTCCCCGTGCGGTCGCGCCAGAAAAAAGGTGTAGATCACCAACAGGATCGCAGTCGGCAGGATCGAGACCAGGATGCGTTCGCGCTGACTGAGTGGCTTCATCGTTGGAGACCGGCTGGCGGGACTGGTTTGATGGAAGAATCAACTTCGGCCAGGGAGCCGCCCGAAATCTCCAGGTCGAGACCGAAAAGGCCCTTTTGTGCGGGTTGATCCAGCGGAATGGGCCGACCCGGAGAGAGTCGAATCTCATAGGTCCAGGGTCCGCCGTCGGCCCGCAGCAGCTTTGCCGTGCGCCGGACCAGGGAAGCCCTCCAGCCATGATCAGCGAGAGCCCGATCGATTCGACCCGCCAGGTCCTGGGGAGCGTTGAAGGTCGTGGCCACTCCCGCTATCACCGTTTCCAGCCCATCGGGCTTCATCTCGAGCACGACTGCCTTCTCGATCTCGGCCCCCTCCGCGATGCCGTCGAGAAGGGCACCGATCCGCTTGCGGTGGGCGAACACGTCCACATTTGCCACACTCGCGCTCTTCTGTTCCTCCTCGACAAGTTGCTTCAACTCCCCCGTCAGTTGCGTGATGCGCTGGCGCTGGGAGGCGAGCCTCTCCACCGGTTCCTTCAATTCAACCAGCTCGGTTTGGAGGCGTTGCTGCGATCTCTCGGTGACCCAGTAGTGGCCTCCCATGAGCAGCAGTGCCACGACCGACATACCGATTGCCGAAGCCACCAGCGAAGCCGAAGAGGGAGGAGGTTTCGGCACGGAAATGAGAGGCATGCCGAGGACCCGGCCCGTCAGCGGATCGCACGACCGGGCGAGCGCGGCGCTCCAGGCTTCGATCACCGGCTTCTCCCGAAAATCGAAGAGGAGTTCCGATTCGATGCTCCCGATGGCCTCCCCTCGGACCGCCAGCAAGACACAGGCTCCTCCATCAGCGGCGGTGCAGGTGGAAGCCACTTCGGGGTCCTCCAGCGCCTCGGCCAAGGCGTCCGGTCCGTTCCAACCCCGCAGGTCGATCCGCTCCCCTCCCCCCGCATGGTAGAGAGAAAACTCGGACCAACTCTCCAACTGCGGGGCCGTGGCATCCAGACGAACGCCTCCGGGATGTCCGACCGAGACGAGCCGGCCTCGCTTCGCCCCGGCCACCGCGGTGCGCAAAGCGGCGACGTCCCGCATCGCTGCCTGCACGGTCCAGCAGCGAAAGAGGCCGGCCTCGGCGGGCAGGCGGGTCGTGGCAGTGACGGCCTCGGAAGACGACAGCCCGCTGATGGTCTGCGCCTCCAGTTCAGCCCCACCTCCGTCTCCGGGGATCTCCGTGACCACTGCCGTGGTCCGGTCGGTCAGCACCGCGATGTCGGAGGCGGGCCGAGGCCCCCTTTTCAGGAGGGGCGCGACCCAGCCCGTGTCCAGCGGAGCACGTCCCCCGAATGCGTAGAAGGCGTCGAACCCGGCCTGACCGGGATTGCCCTGGGGCGAGGCCGAGCCCTCGTGATGAAGGACCCGCTCAACCCGGAATCCTTTCGACGTGCGCCGGAGATCGACCCGGAATCGGTGGTCGCCCGCTTCGACGAGAAAGGTTTTCCTGAGATTGGACATGGTGGGCGGTATTCAGTATTCAGTATTCAGGGAATTGGATCAGGCGTAGCATCCGGGTACAGAGTGAGGGTGATCGTTCCAGTGAAACGGTCAATGACGACGTGTTTGGCGGGGGATTTGCGCTCCACCGTGAATGTCGGCTCCGGAGCGGCACCGTCACCAATGATTTCCTCCTGTTGAGTCGGAGCCGTAAATGGAGCGGTGTCTTTTATCTGATACGCTCTAAAAACTTTGGGTCCATGCGCAACATTGTTGAAGGTGAATTCCCGATCAACAACTTGCGTCGGATTCGGAGGATCATCAAAATCAAACTCTCCTTGGGCAACCGTATGGATTCCTCCGGAACCGTCCGCTCCGTAAATCCGGACGACGACAAACCGTCCATCCGACTCTTCAATTTGCCCAGTGTTGGGATCGACCTTTACGGTCAGGTCCGTTTGCCAGCGGTTCGCCTCCGTGTCGTTTGGTGGTGGAAGCACCCCCGCGTCGGCCTGGAATATGACTTCGAGATCCCCGTCGTAGACACCAGTTCCCCCGAAAGCTCCGTCGGCGCCGAAGCTCTGGATGATGGCGATGGTGTCGCCGTTGTCAGAGTCCGCGCCGTCGGCCTGGTAGAGTAGAAACGGATTGGCGAAGCCGTCGGTGAGTTCGTCCCGGTTGATCCCGAGATTCAAATAAGGACCGCGCCAGCCCGTCCCGAGACGCACTTCGCTGTCGCCCGTCGGAGTGTTGATCGCATAATCCGGCAGCCCGGTTGAACTCTGATCCCACAGCTCGGCAAGTTGCTCGAGATTGGTCGGATCGGCATCGCCCACTGCCTGGGGCAGCCGTCCTATATCGCCGAGAAAACCGGCGGTGTCGTCATCGCCGAGAACGGCATCTTCGATCTCCTCGAGCTGAGAGATGTTGGCGTCGTAGTTTTTCTCCTCAAATACACCGACGACGCTACGAAGCGCCACGGTCGAGAGCACGGCCAGGATGCTCAGGACGACGAGCAACTCGATCAGGGTAAGTCCAGCGAGTTGCGCCTTGGGGGTGCGTTGAAGATGGGATGTCATCACGGGTTGGGATCTTCGGTCAGCAGAAAAAGCACCAGATCGTCGCCGCGGTCGGCGTCGATCCCATTGGCCGGGTCCGTTTCGAGAATCCGGTTCGGTCCCGCCGAGACGAGGCGGGCATCATCGGTGTCCGGTTCCTGGAGCAGGAGGGGCTTGCGCCAGGCGTCCAGGATGGCGGGGTCCCCGGCGACGCCATAGGGGTTTCCATCGTCATCGTCAAAATTGTCGGAGTTATCGGCCTCGACGAAATCCTCATACCGCGCCCCGATGCCACGAATGTAAGAGCCTCGCCACCCACGTTTGGTAGCGGGATCGAAGGGTTCCGGTTCCACGCCGCCGATGTTTTGGATGAGGTAAGCGAGACGCACTGGCAAGGCCCCGAGGTCCTGAAGGTAACCGGGTTCGTTGATCGATCCGCCCACCAGGGCATCGCGAACTGCTTGCATCGTGGCGACGGTGGCGATCTCTTCCTGGGAGCGCTCTCGTCCATCCGGCCCCGTAAGGGTCACTCCATCGGAAAAGAGTCCGACGGTCACAAATGCGGCGATTGACGCAAGGATGGCGAGCACCACGAGCAATTCGACCAGGGTGAGTCCCTGGGTCCCGCCAAACGAGGGGATCACCCCCCCAAATCTGCCTCGATAGCCCCGGAATAAAGACGGATTCATTCTTTTGCTGTCAGTTTTCTTAGGTTGCAGAGACAAGTGCCCTGTGGACCTACCGGCGGAGACAACACCTTTTTGATGACTTCACTCAAAAAAGCCATCGTCAAGGTTGATTTTTTAAGAGTTTTTGCACTCCCGGCCAGAACCGGAAAAGGCCGGACCCGCACCCGGGTCCGGCCTCGAAAAGTGACTAAGTTACAAATCTCTACTCAGCAGCCTCCAGGAATTCTCCAACGTTAGCGTTGATATTGTTGAAGTTCTCGCCATCGTCGATGCAGGTCACGCCGACGTAGAACGCCTCCTCGTCGGTTGCGTCATACCCGATGAGGAGAGCGTAGCGACTGTAGGTAGTGGTCTGGGAACCTTCGCCTGGAGTGTGCAACGGAGTTTCCAAGAAAGGATTGTTTGAACCTACCAAAGTCGACCCTTCCCCAATGCCGAAGGCAAAGATCTGATCGGGTGCGGTGCCCAGGTTGAAATCTGCGACGACCTGAGTCACTGCAGCCGCTGCCAAAACTGCCACATCTGTGTCAACAGCAAGGGTAATCGGTGCCGCGTAGTCGTGCCCATCGAACGTCGCACTTTCAGCGACCGGATCAGTCTCAAGGTCCGCAAACGAGGCAAATGCTGCCGGAAAGACACTGGTAATACCGATGTCATTCAAAGCGTCTAACTCAGCAAGGGTAAGCGGGAAAACCGTCAAACCATCCGAGGTAGCAATGTAATCGGGAACAGTACCGGTTCCTGCGGGGTCGTTAACCAGACCGTCGAAGTTATCGCCGATTTCTCCTCTGGTAACGAGATTCGCAACAACTCCAGTCGCAGCGGCCCGAATCGAGGCGGCACTGGTCGAACCGTGGGTTCGTTTTTGAAAGTTGGGAAAAATTGCGAGAGTCACTCCGGCCACCGCGGCCAAAATGAACAGCACCACCAGCAATTCGATGAGGGTCAAGCCTCGTTTGAACTGGCGCTTATGGAGTCTAGGATTTTTTTTCATCTGCGTTTTGTTTTGTCTCTAAGTTGATTTTGAGCTTTATTGCAAGACACTTGCAACAGCGGCACCTAAAAGCAAAGCCTGCGGAATGCAAGGAAATTTCAAAAATCCGAATCGACCGGATCCGTTGTCGAGGTTATTTTCCTGATTTGAACGCTAAATTCTCCCATCTTTGGTCGATCCTCCTGCTCGCCGGGATGGCGGGATGCTCTCCCACCTCGTTTGTCGATGGCGATCTCGCTTCCGGGACGGTCACCCGCCCCGGACCCAGCATCGCACCTCCGAGCAAACCGCGGCTCCCCATGTCCACCGTTTTCAGGGGGGAAAACCGTTTCCAGACCCTGATGGCGAAGGCGGAGCGCGAGAATTGGCGCGCGCTGCCGCTCGGGGAGCGGACCGTGAAATTCGGCAAAGCCATGCTGGGCGTCCCCTACGTCAATTTTACCCTGGAAGTCCACGACCACATCGAGTCGCCGGTGGTCAACCTGGATGGCATGGACTGCTGGACCTTCTACGAAAACGCCCTGGGCATGGCCCGGTTGCTGCATTTCAAGCCGGGACCCTACGAGAAGCGGGATCTGCTCCACATGATCGAACTGGAGCGCTACCGCGGAGGCCGCTGCACGGGCTGTTACCTCAGCCGGATGCACCATCTCGAGGAGGTCTTTTACGACAACGAAAAGAGAGGGATAGCAACCAACATCACGCCCGGCCTCCCCGGGGCCATCCGTCTGAGGCGGGAAATGCAATACATGACGACGGCCTGGCGGGACTACCGCTACCTGCGGAACAACCGGGACCTCATTCCCCGCATGGACGAAATCGAGAAGCGGGTTTCCCGGCTGCCGGTCTATCACGTCCCAAAATCCCGGGTGCGCGCGATCGAAAAATACCTCAAAAACGGGGATATCTGCGCCATCACCACGACCTGGCAATACGGTTACACCTCCCACGTCGGCCTGATCGTCCAGCGGGGCGGTCGCGCGCGATTCATGCACGCCACCTCGGAGCGGTCGAAAGGACGGAAAATGGTGCTCGACGTCCCCATCACCGACTACCTCATGGAGAACTCGAAGCGGGCCGGCATCGTGATCTGCCGTCCCCGGGACCTTCCCCCTTCGGAGCTGTGGGAAATCCGCTCCGAAAACTGACGGCCTCGCCCCGGCCCGGGCAGGAGAGAATCGGCGAGACCTACTCCCTTTCACTTTTTATTGAAAGCTTCTTGCATTAAAAATCGCTCCGCCTTTTACTGGCGGGTATGACGACTCCAGCATCGACCGCTCCCCAGCGCCTTCCCGTCACCGTTCTCTCCGGATTCCTCGGCGCAGGCAAAACCACCCTTCTCAACCACATCCTCCGAAACCGGGAGGGGAAGAAAGTGGCCGTGATCGTCAACGACATGAGTGAGGTCAACATCGACGCGGCCCTGGTTCGTTCCGGCGATGCAGCCCTTTCCCATTCGGAGGAAAAGATGGTCGAGATGTCGAACGGCTGCATCTGCTGCACCCTTCGGGAGGACCTTCTCATCGAAATCAGCAAGCTGGCCCGAGAAAGCCGATTCGACCACCTCCTCATCGAATCGACCGGAGTGAGCGAACCGATGCCGGTGGCGGAGACCTTCACCTTTCGGGACGAGGAGGGCAACTCTCTCGGCGACATTGCCGGTATCGACACCATGGTCACCGTGGTCGACGCCCTGAACTTCCTGCGGGACTACGAATCGATCGAAACGCTTCAGGCGCGCGGTTCCGCTGTGGGAGACGACGACGAGCGGACCATCGTCGACCTCCTCGTCGATCAGATCGAGTTTGCCAACGTGATTTTGATCAACAAGATCGATGTCGTTTCCGTTGAGGACCGCCATCGCATCCGAGCCATGATCGGCGCCCTCAATCCCAAGGCCATGATTTACGAGACGACCCATGCGGAAATCGGCTTGGACCGCGTCTTGGGAACCGGGCTGTTCAGCCAGGCGGAGGCAGAGGCGACGACGGGCTGGCTGGATTCTCTGGTCGAATACACCCCGGAAACGGAGGAATACGGAATCGCCAGATCGTCTACGAACGCCGCATTCCCTTTCATCCGGAGCGGCTCTACCAGGTCTTCACCCGGGAATGGCCGGGAGTGATTCGCTCCAAAGGACTTTTCTGGCTGGCCACCCGCCTGCAGATGGCCGGTTACTGGTCGCAGGCGGGGGCGATGTGCCAGAACCAGTGCCTCGGCTTTTTCTGGGCCGCCGTGCCCCGCGAGGACTGGCCTGAAAATCCCGCCGAACTCGCCGAGATCGAGCGCGTCAGCAAAGGGCCCAACGGAGACTGCCGCCAGGAGATCGTGCTCATCGGGACCGACATGGACCGCGAAGCCCTCACCGCAATGCTGGACGACGCACTGCTCACCCACGAGGAACTGATGATGGACAAGGAGCAGTGGAAGAAGGAATTCATCGACCCATTCCCGGAATGGAACATGGGCATCAATGCCATCGAGTCATGATATCGCCGCCCCGATTCGTGGGATTCTGAGTTGCCCGATTTGCCGCTGCCATCAGATTATCGAGGTCAACTTGCTACCTCATGAAGGAACAGGAGATCGATATGCAGCGAGTGTGGGCGTGCCTCAAGGGGAGCCCGCTGCGCATGACCCGGAAACGCGAATGTATCCTGGAAGCCCTGCTGACCTTCGATCGCCCGATATCCGCCGAGGAACTGCGCACTCGGGCGGATCTGCCAAAGAGCGACCTGGTCACCATCTACCGGACCCTGGGGGCCTTCATGGGGATCGGAATCGTCCAGGGCATTCCCCTGGAAAATGGCGGATCGATCTATGAACTGACCGAACCCGGCGATCACCACCACCACTTCGTCTGCCGGCAGTGCCACAAAACGGTGCGGCTCGATCTTTGTCTCGCGAACGAACTGGAGGAAAAAGCGCGAAGCCTCGGGTTCAGTGACATCAGTCACGTCATGGAGGTCTACGGTAAGTGCGGCGAATGCCGGTGAGAGGATGGCTTCGCGCCATCCTCTCGCCCACCGGTCCGGCAGCGCACCCGCTGGACCCAATCAAGTCGACGTGGCGGCCACGTCGACGATTGCCACCGGACCGTGATCGTCGCAGTGATCTCCGTGGGGGTGATGCAATCTCCCGTCGACGATGTAACAGGTGTGCTCGCCGTGGGGAACCGCCTCGTGCCCGCATCCCGGACCATGCACATGACCTGCTTCATGGCACGCCGTCTCCTTCCGATCGCAGCCGTCGGGATTGGTTTGGTTGACGGGCAACACGTGTTCCTCGACGGAGCCGTCTTCCTTCTGGAAATGAAGATGCCCGTCGTGCAGGTAATCCACGTGATCACCATGCTGAATGGCGGTGTGGCCACAGCCTGCTCCGTGTTGGTGCCCGTGATCGTCCTTCGAGAGTTGGGTGGGGTTGTTCATGGCTTCAGCCTAGCTCTTTCCCTCCTGCGCGCAAGCCCCGGACGGGACTAATGGAAAGAAACTTCCTATAGATGCAAGCTCTTTGCGGTATAGGGCAACCTATCGCATATGGCATGCATTTGCCGGGTATTCCGGGGCTCTCGCTCTCCGCTCTTTGCCCACCATCCTTCGGTCCGCCTTGGAGGTGAGGCCCCCCGACGGTTGCGCGGGGGAGCGTTCGATTCGGTGGGGGAATCACTCCGATCGGGAGGAACTCTCCTTGCAGAGCCGCGCGCGGCTCAGATCCGGGTGCGATGCGGCGTAGCGCTCCAGCCATTCCCTGGCGAGGCCGGGGGCCAACCACGATCTGGAGAGCGGCAGACTCCGGAAAGCCCGGTGGCACTTGTCGCGGTAACCGGGCGAGGTCACCTCGTCGATCCAGGCTTCGTAGGCCAACCACCACTTCAGGAATCTCCGGCTCTCGGTCTGCAACTGCACGAGCGGCTCCCGCTCGAGAAAATCCTCCGCGTAGAATCCCGGAGCTGGCGGTTCCGTTGCGTGGTAGAGGAAACACCTTTTCCGGTTTCGGATATAGAGAAAACCCGGCCTATCCGCGGCATAGAGTCCGGCGCAGGCGCCGTGCAGTTCGACGAGGCCGTCTTCGCAGAGCATCCGGTAGCAGCTGGTGCCGTCCAGCCCCTCCGATTTGCGGCGCTCGAGCCCGTAGGCACAGAGCAGATTTCCATCGGAGTGAATCACATCGCGGCCCCAGAAAAACATCTGCTGCCCGAGGGCGTCGGTAAAATCCCGCAGCATACCGCGGAGGTGACCCACATCGGCCGAATGGGTTTCCCTGGTCTTCATCCTCTGTTCCATCGTGCACCTGCTGGAAGAGCCGGGGAAACCCGGGCTCCAATCGTGCGGCGCCGAAAGGGGGCTCAAGGGAAAGAAAAAAAACACCCCCCATCCGGCGCCACACGAGGCAAGCTGCATGCATCAGCCTTTATTGCAAGTCGTTTGCGTTAAAAATCAGGTATCGAATAGCGTCAGGCCGTTTTGGCTGGGGTGACTTTCCCCGTTGTGTTATAATCAATCATGAGCACAACACCTACTCCGCCCGCCCTCACCGAGATTGCCTTCATCATGGACCGGTCCGGATCCATAAGTTCTCACGTCGAAGCCGCCGTTGCCGGTTTCAATGATTTCCTCTGCGAGCAAAAAGAGGTCGAAGGCATCGCCCGGCTCACCCTGGTGCTCTTCGACAATCGTTACGAGGTTCCCGTCGACAATCTGCCTATCAACGAGGTGGTCGATCTGGACCAGCAGACCTAAATCCCCCGCGATGCCACGGCCCTGCTCGATGCCATCGGTCGGACCGTCAAGGATTTCCAGGACCGCATCGAGGGGCTCTCCGGGGAAGATCGCCCCGACCAGGTGATCTTCGCCATCTTTACCGACGGCCTGGAAAATTCCACGCGCCATTACGACTGGAAAAAAATCTCCACGATGATCGAGGAGCGCCAGGACACGGATGGCTGGGAGTTCCTCTTCCTCGCCGCAGGTCAGGACGCCATCGCCACCGCGGCGCAGATGAGAATCCGCCGCCACAATGCCGCCTCTGCCATGCCCGGAGCGCGGGGTGTGACCTCCTCGTCGAAGGCCTTTGCCCGCAAGATGAAAGCGATGCGGGAGATGAAGGAAAACGAACGGGATCTCTACGCCTCGATGGAGGACATCTTCCGGGACGAGGAGGACAAGATGTGATCCCGCGTTTTTTGCGAAACCATCCCCTCCGCCGGGGCTTGCGCGGAGTCGGCGATGCGATGGGTGCGGGAACAAGCCGGGCCCCTCGGCATCGATCGGCACGGGTCGGTGGAATCACGTCTCCGCGCGCCAGGCTTCGATCGCCTCGGCGGCGGCGGCCTCTTCCTCCTCGGGGACCTGCACGCGAACCCCGGTGGGATTGAAGAAATGGTGGGGAGCCACTCCCGCCGAATATTCGTCCGGAAGAAAAACGGAAAAGCCGTGGGATTCCAGCATCATGCCCACCCGCTGGGCGTCCTGGAGATCCGGGCAGTTCGCTACGGTGACGAGTTTCATACCCCATAGAACGGTCTCATCCCGGCTTTTCTTGGCCCTTCCCGGGGGCGAAGACCCCTGCGGAGATCGATGCCCCGCCCGGTCTCTCCCCACTCGCGGCCCGTTTCACGACGCCACGTGCACTCGATGCGCCATTGACTCGACCGTCCTCCTCACGAAAGGTCCGTGCCATGCAAAAGTTCTTCACCCTCGTCCTGCTGACCCTCTGCACCCTATCCCCAGCCCGGGCGGAATCCGCGCCCCCGAACCTCATCTATGTCCTCCTCGACGACGCCGGCTACGCCGACCTGAGCTGTTACGGGCAGGAAAAATTCTCCACCCCGAACATGGACCGGCTCGCCGCCGAGGGGATGAAGTTCACCGATCACTACTCCGGCAGCACGGTGTGCGCCCCGACCCGATGCGTCCTCATGACCGGTCTCCACACGGGCCGCTGCTATGTCCGGGGCAATCGGGAGGTGAAGCCCGAGGGGCAGGCGCCCATGCCGGCCGACATCGTTACCATTCCCCGGCTCCTCGCCAAGGCGGGTTACAAAAGCGGAGCTTTCGGAAAGTGGGGACTGGGTGCCCCCGGCTCGCCGAGCGATCCCATGGAACACTTTGACCGCTTCTATGGGTACAATTGCCAGCGCGAGGCGCATACCTACTATCCCACCCACCTCTGGGACGATCGCGAAAAGGTCGAACTGGACGGGGAGACCTACGCCCACGACCTGATCATGGACCAGGCTCTGGAGTTTATCCGGGATCACCGGGACGACCGCTTTTTCGCCTTTCTCCCCGTGACCATTCCCCACGCCGCCATGCAGGTGACGGAGCCCTACGTCGCCCCGTTCCGGGAAAAGTTTCCCCAGTTCGAGGACAAGATCGGGCGATATGCGGGCACCCAGGTGAACAATCCCATCGCCGCTTTTGCCGGCATGATGACCAAGCTGGACGAGGACATGGGCCGGATGCTTGACCTGCTCGAGGAACTGGGCATCTCCGATAACACCCTCATCCTCCTCACCTCAGACAATGGCCCTCACCAAGAGGGCGGGCACGACCCGGATTTTTTCGATTCCAACGGTCCCTTCCGGGGCTACAAGCGGGACCTCACCGAGGGCGGAATTCGCACCTTCCTCCTGGCGCGCTGGCCGGACAAGATCGCCGCCGGATCGACGACCGACCTCATCTCCGCCCACTGGGACACGCTGCCCACCTTCTGCGAGCTGGCCGGAGTGGAAATCCCTGGAGGTCTCGACGGGATCTCCATGGTGCCCACGCTAACCGGGGGGGGTGACCAGCGGAAGCACGACCATCTCTACTGGGAATTCTACGAGAGAGGCGGCAAAAAGGCGGCCCGCTGGGGACAGTGGAAGGCGGTTCAGACCGGGATCGCCGCCAATCCGGATGCCCCCATCGAGATCTACAATCTGAGCGAAGACCCCGGCGAAACCACCGATCTTGCGGAATCTCGTCCCGATCTGGTGCAGCGAGCCAGAGAGATCTTCGAGGAGGCCCACGAGCCCTCTCCCAACTGGACCTTTCAGAAAGGCAGGAAAAAGGGCACAAAAAAGAAACCCTCCGCGTGACCGACAGCCCCTTCTTTCCGGAACCATGAAAGCAGCCGCCACCCTTCTGATTGCCTGGGCCACCCTCGCCGGAACGGCTTTATCCGGAACGGAAAAGGCCTCCTTGGACGGCGCCGTGGCCGAGGTCTACAAGCGGGCCTCGGGCGACGACCTCTGGATCTACCGCTTCGACCCTCCGGGTCACGATCCCTCGGTCGATAGCAGGCCCGCCGTGGTCTTTTTCTTCGGCGGCGGATGGAATGGTGGTTCGGTGCAGCAGTTCGAGCCGCATTCCCGCTACCTCGCCTCCCGGGGGCTCGTCGCTTTCGTGGCCGATTATCGCGTGAAGAGCCGACAGGGTGTCACCCCGGACCATTGCGTGCGAGACGGCAAATCGGCGGTGCGCTGGATCCGGAAACACGCCGCTCGGCTCGGGATCGATCCCGCGAAGATTCTTGCCGGGGGAGGCTCCGCGGGCGGACACATCGCCGCGGCCGCCGGCATCTGTGAGGGATTCGAGGAGGAGGGCGAAGATCTCTCCATCTCATCGAAGCCGGTCGCCCTGCTCCTTTTCAATCCCGTCTACGACAACGGCCCCGACGGCTATGGTCACGCCCGGGTCGAGCCGTGGTTTCCCGCCATCTCTCCGGCACACAATCTGACGCCGGATGATCCTCCGGCGATCGTCTTCCTCGGCACCGAGGACAAGCTGATCCCCTTGGCGACGGCCGAGGCCTTCCGCGACGGCATGAAGGCCCTCGGCATCCGCTCGGAACTGCATCTCTACGAGGGCGCCCCGCACGGGTTCTTCAACCGCGGCAAGACGCCCGACCATTTTTCCGACACCTTGGTCCGGTCGGACCGGTTCCTCGTCGATCTCGGTTATCTCGCGGGCAAACCTGACATGGCATTGATCTCGGATCTCGCCGGAGAACCAAAACGGGCGGAGAAACGATGACGGGATCGCTCTCCCATCCCGCCGTCTGGACCGCCGAAAAGGGTCTCGGGGCATTTACCGCTCCGTTCGGCGAAATCTCCCCCGGGGAGATTCTGGAGCGTCTCGAGAACGGGCCCGGAGCGGTGCTTCTGCGGGGGTTCCCCCTGGCCGACCGGAGCAAGGACTCGGCCCGGGAAGCCTTCCTCGACTGGTGCCGGGAGTGGGGCAACCCCGTTTCCCAGAGTGTCGGTGGAGACGAGGTCTTCGATGTGGAAGACGCCGGCTATGGCGAGAACGACAGTCGCAACCGCGGGCCAAACACACGGAAGGCGCTCTCTTTTCACACCGACCGCTGCGACGTGATCGGCTTTCTCTGCTGGAGGCAGGCTGTCTCCGGAGGGGAAAACGAGATCGTCAGCTCGATGCATCTCTACAACCTGATCCGGGAGGACCGCCCCGATCTGCTGGCCGCCCTGGAGCAGACCTACCCCTACAAACGGCACAATGTGGATGGGGGCAACGACAAGCTGTACTGTGAACAGCCGGTCTTCTCTTTTAGCGGAGGGCACTTCGCCTGTTGCTTTCTGCGGGTGCTCATCGATCGAGCCGACGCCGACCCGGATCTTCCCAGTCTCACCCCAATTCAGCGAGAAGCGCTCGATTTCCTGGAAGAAAAGGCGGCGGATCCCCGCAACAAGATCGGTTTTCTCCAGCGTCCCGGCGATGTTTTGCTGTTGAACAACTGGGTTACCCTGCACCGCAGAGCCGGCTTTGTCGATCACGAGACACCGGCGGAGAAACGGTGTCTCTTCCGCATCTGGCTGAGCGTTCCCAACAGTCGTCCGCTCCATCCCGCGTTTCTCGACAACTACGGCTCGGTCGAAGCGGGGGTTGTTCGGGGCGGAATGAGGCCTCTGCCTACTCCGGAGCCAGGGGACTGAGGCGCCTCTCCGTGATGAGTCCGGGTCAGGCTCCCGGGTTGCCCATCAAACGGTCATAATCGGGCCGCTCCAATCCGGTGAGGCGGAGGATTTCGTCGGGTCGCTTCCCGTTGTCCAGCATGTTGCGCACCATGGCGCGCAGTGCCTCGTCCTTCTCTGCACGATCCTTTTCCAGGCCCTGCTCCAGGCCCTGCTCCAAGCCCTCTTCGATCAAGGAATCATAGATGCTTTCTCCTGTGGTTTCCATGGCGGAGAGATTCTGGTGGATGTAAGCGATAAATTCTTCCCGGCGAGAGCGGTGCACTTGGGTGAAGGCGTAAACCAACAACAGCTCGAGTTCATCACGGGGCCCCTGCCGATTCAACTCCAGCAGTTGCGGACCGAACCGGCCCAGCCAGCCAATGAAATCTTCGTCCCACATCAGCTTCAGAACGGAAATGCCGAGCTGGGCCAAACCCGGAGGAAAGTCGGTGTCAGGTCGGGTCTCAAGGGTTTCCAGATGAAACCGAAAATCCGGGAAAAACGGGCGCAGGTCGTCGGGCAGGTTCCCGACCATTTCACCGAGAAACTGGGCGGCAGTCCACACCGGTCTGCCCTGATAGAGCACCAGAGGAAAGATGAGGGGAAGCCCTTCTTGCGCCTGCCCGCCGGTCTCCGATTCTCCCCCCGAGCTGTCTTTGGAACCGCCGGACTCGCCAGCCCGATCCTGCCCCTGGTCGAGCAGCCATCGTTCCCAGATCCTCGCCATGTAGCAGAAAAGCCGCAACACCATCCAGGGATCCACCCGGCTCTGGTGCTCCCATAGAACGTAGAAGTAGGCCATCACCGTGTCGGCACCCTCGCCGTCTCCGGTTTTCCCCCGGCAACTCCACAGGAGATCGCTCTGGTTGGGACGAAGATTTTTGTCGATGAACGAGACTGGCTCCAGATGCAGCCGCTCCGGATCAATCCAGGGCTTGAGGGAATCCGGCACCACGACCCGAAGCACGTCGGCGGCAACCACGGGGTCACCAAACCACTTGCGATTGAAGCTGTCGTGCGGGTGCTGGATACCCGCCGCGGAATCCTCGCCCCTTTCCCGGCTCATGGGCTCCACCAAAGAGGCAAACGGCATTTCCGGCAAGCTCCCGGCAATGAGAGAGGCTCCCCTCAAAGCGAGAAACGATCCCTCCCCCCAGAAATTTGGCAATTTTTTATAAAAATATTGATCATTTATAACGGAAGGGTTAAATTTTTAAAAATTATCACCTCCACCGGAAAGAAAGCCTCCGTCACTGTCGACATTTGAAAAATTCTGCTTATGAAAATTGATGTCCCTGCCCTGGATCAGTTCACTGTGCAAGCCGTGGATCGGGTCCAGTTTTCCGCCCAGAACGAAGAGGTGCGCCTCTCCATCGAGATCGAGCCTCACTCCGTGACCAACCGGGTGTTGGTGGCTATCCTCGACCAGGAGCGGCACGGCATGGCGGTGGGGATCTATCCGGCCACCGGCGAGGTCTGCGACCTGACCAATGGCGGAGGGGTGATCGGCTATCTGCGCCGGGCCCCGCTCGATCCGAACCGGGGCATCAACTGCAATCTTTTCATCTACAGGTTCGGTTCCAATTGCGTCTGCAGCTCGGTTATCGAGGGGGAGTCCTTCCTCTATCCCGCTTTCATCTGGGAAACGCCCGGATCGATGACCGTGGTCGTGGGCAAGGAAAACCACAACGGGGATTATTTCTTCCACTGGAAGAGTCTGAACGTCGAGGTCGAAGACCTCAACGGTGTGAAGGCAGCATAGCATAGGTTGCTTATAGGTTGGTTGGTGAACCCCGGGCAGCGATGCCCGGGGTTCGCTTTTTTCCAATCCTGGGGTACCTTGCCCCTGTGGAATCGGTCGGAGACGATCGCCGTCCGGTGCGATTGATTCGCGCCGGGTGGAGGAAAGTCCGGACACCACAAGGCAACATGCCTGTCGAAAGACAGGGCGGCCCCGTGTAATGCGAGGTCGACGGAAAGTGTCGCAGAAAAGATACCGCCCCGCACATAGAGCGGGCTCCATCGGCAGGAGAAACGATGGGGCGCGCTCTATGTGCGGGGTAAGGGTGAAATGGCGAGGTAAGAGCTCACCGCCCCGAGGGCAACCGAGGGGGCAGGATAAACCCCATGTGGTGCAAGACAGAACAGAGCGAACGGGTCGCCTGCCCGGACGGAGAAACCCTGTTTTTCCGATACGGCTCGGGTATTAGTTGCACCCCGCCTCGGCGGGGAACGCACCTCGGTGCGTTAGACAAATGATCGTCCGCGGGTGACCGCGAACAGAATCCGGCTTACGGGACCGATTCCACCCTTCCTCCCCCCCCAACCAAGATTCTTCATTTCAACTCCTCGCTATCCTTTCTTTCGCGGGAGCGGCCGTTCGTTGATTACAAAAGGCTGCCAACCCTCCCGACCGGTGGCGCGGTTTTTCCGTATTTGCCCAGAATAGGTCTCGACAAACGCCGTGTCCCCGGCGGTATTGGGAATACCGGACCATGAAACGCATCCTAGCCATCGACGGCGGGGGCTCACGCGGCCTTTTCGCCATCCAGATCCTCCGCCGCATCGAGGGGGAACTCGCCGAACGGGGAGAGACCCTGAACTCCTTTTTTCACCTCATCGCCGGAACGAGCACGGGCGGGATCATCGCCTCTCTGATTCGCCGGGGAAAGAGCCTGGACGAGATCGAGAACTTCTATTTCGAGCGAATCCCGGATATCTTCCGACCCGTTCTGAGCACCCGATATCGTTTTAGCGCTGAACCGATCGAGGAGTCGCTGAAGGAACTGTTCGGAGCGCCGGAGAAGGAACCGGTGGGACAACCGCTCTGGGAACCGGGCCACCCCTTCGAGGACTGGGCCCTGGGATCACCCTCCCTGCTGCATCCCCCCGGATGCGACGGTCCCAGATACCTCATGCTCGTTCTGATGCGGGCAGATACCCTCTCCCCCTGGGTTCTGACCAACCACCCAAACGCAAAATTCAATAAACTAAACAACCACGATTGCAATCTTCAAATTCCACTATGGCGCTTAGTTAAGGGGAGTGCTGCCGCCCCCTTTTATTTTCCGCCTCAGCTTATCTGGCTTCCTCTCCATCCGAAACCTGTCTCAGCCCCATCTGGAAAAAACCATTATTTCGTAGATGGCGGCGTCAGTGGATACAACAATCCCGCATTCAAAGCGTTCCGCGTCGCAACCCTGCCCCAACATCCATTCAATTGGAACAGAGGGCCCGACAACCTACTCATTGTCTCAGTTGGAACAGGCGACTTTGACCAAAAATCGAAACGGCAACGTCCCGACAAACTCAATATGGGTAGTGCTGCTAAAGGCGCAATCGAGTATCTTATGAGCGCTTCTGCCATAGAGCAAGATTATCTTGCGAGAATCAATAGCAAGTGCCTTTACGGCCCTTCTGCTCATCCAGATGGCTCATTCTTCGCTGCCGGCCCGATTGATATGGAGGTGGGAGATTTAACAACCCCTCCTCCAACCAATCCCCAATTTGCCTACGTTCGATACCAACAGATCATTCCCAAAGAGCTTTTGGAAGTTTGGAAGCGCCAAAAAATAAAAATCAGTTTCACCACGCGAGCCCACGACGCCCTACAAACATTCAAGAATTTAGGTCAGGAGTACGCTTCCCAATGGGTTTCCGCTGACCACCTTTTACTTGACAATCATTCTCTCTTAAAAAAGGCCAATAGCAATTCACTATGGTTCCCTGCGGTTAAGACCGCACCAGTTTGGGCTAAACGAAACGAAAGCAAAAATCAGCGCGTATCAAGCAAAGAGGGAGAGACCCTTAGTCAAATTGGAGACATAATATGCAGGGGATCAGAAGATGAGATTTGGACGCAAGAACCCAAGACGTTCGAATCTAAATACTATCCAACCAGTGAATTTGACGAGCTTGGTTTTCAGAAATTCCTTCCCCGCGAAAGCGATTCCGAGGTTCTCGCCGCAGAAATTAAACATGCTTTCAATGTCAGAACCAGTGTGGGAATCTTGAGTGGAAAGCCTGGCGACTTCATCGTGAAGTCTCGACGTGATGAAAACGAAGAGTTCCCGGATTCAGTATGGGTGATCGATAAAGCTATTTTCTCGGACACTTATAAAAGATTGTAAAATAGATGACCGTCAGGATATCAATTCATTGTTGATAAGGCGGATTCTGTGCGGCCGACAAAGTCGAAAGACCTGCCCAATTAACTTTACATCATTATCAAACCAGTGGATTTGGTGATCGCGAAACATAAACGGGAGGCGCTTTGAAACCTCCTCTTCTCCCCCTTCCCGCTCCGCCAGTAAAATCGGAACTAGTGGTATCCGTCAATCAGATTGCATTTTCTCTAAGATGGGTTAGAAATCAAGGTATGAGGATTGCTCCTACCATCACACTGACA
>CAZLUZ010000025.1:0-36013 GCA_964562825.1 uncultured Akkermansia sp. | reverse complement strand
CTCGGATCTCCCTCAGGAGCAACCGCTGCTGAAGGTGCCGGCCAACCCCGCCCAGCACAAAGAGGCCGCCACGCTGCGCACGCGCGTCCTGGAAGCCCGGGAATCCGCCTGGAAAAAAGGGATCGCCTTGCGCGATGAAACGGAGTGGACATCCGCGACCAAGCTCTCCGCCAGGGCCAACAACGGCACCGCCTATGAAGTCATCACCACGCCCACCCATGCCGAATTCCAAACCACCGGAACCGTCCAGGTGGGCACCCACACACTCCTCGATGTGCCGGCGGAGAACTTCGCCGGTCAGCCCGTGACCGCGCTGCGTCTCACCGTTTTTCCCCACGATCCGGAGACCTCGATCCACAGCCCGGAATGGGGCTTCGTGATCGACAAAACGGAAGCCTGGGTCGTCGATCCCAAGGGCGAAAAGACTCCCGTGCGCTTTCGCCTCAGCTTGGCTGATGTTCCCTGGATGCCCACGGATCCCATGGGCCAGATCGGGCCCGACGGCAGTCGCTGGGGCGCCGATTCCCGGATTCACTACGCCCGGCAGCTCGTGCTCGTCCCCGCCGAACCGCTGGCCCTGGCAGAGGGAGAAAAGCTCTCTCTCCACTTTCACTGCAACAAGAACGGGCACGGCAGTCATCCCATGGCCATCCAGCGCGGGCGCCTCGCCAGCACCGCCAATCCTCGTTGGAGCAGCTGGGAGCCCGAGGAACACGCCCAGATCCGGGCGGATTTGAAGAAACTCGCCGCCATCGGAGGCACCACCGTGCCCATCATGCAGGAGCGCCCCCGGCAGATCGCCCGGCCCACTCATGTGTTCGCCCGCGGTAATTTCATGGAAAAAGAGGACCGGGTGCAGCCCGGTCTCCCCGCCTCTCTCGTTGACACCGTTCCCGCCCCGGAGCAGCCCGATCGGCTGGACATGGCGCGGTGGTGGGTCTCGGAACAACATCCGCTGACCGCCCGCGTCTTCGTCAATCGTCTGTGGGAGCAACTCATGGGCGTGGGCATCGTTCCCACGCTGGAGGACTTCGGTTCTTCGGGAGAGAAACCCACCCACCCGGAGCTGCTGGACTACCTGGCGCTCCGCTTCCAGGAGGATCACGCCTGGAGCACCAAGGCTATCCTCAAGGAAATCGTGCTCAGCCACGTCTTCCGGCAGTCCTCCCGCATTTCTCCCCATTTGCAGGAACGCGATCCCGATAACCGGCTTCTCGCCAGAGGTCCCCGACTCCGGCTCACCGCCGAGATGATTCGGGATCATTCCCTCGCCGTCAGCAATCTTCTCTCGGACGAAATCGGCGGGCCTCCCGTTCATCCCCCCATTCCCGATGGCGTTTGGCGTCCCTTCGAGGCGAGGGACAAATGGAACACTCCGCAGGTCGGGGAGGACAATCGCTACCGGCGTTCGCTCTACACCTATGTCAAACGCAGTATCCCCTATCCCACGTTCGCCACCTTCGACGCGCCTTCCCGGGAATTCTGCACGCCTCGCCGTCTCACCTCCAATACCCCGCTGCAGGCCTTAACCACCCTGAACGATCCCGCCTTCGTGGAGTGCGCCCAGGCACTGGGCTCCCGCATCCAGAACGAGTTTGCCGGAACCCTGAGCGAACGGATCGGACAGGCTCATCTCCTCGCCACCGGTCGCCCGGCCAATGCGGCACAACTCCAGAGTCTCACGGAACTCCACGAGTCCGTCGCCGCGTTATCCGGGGAGCACGCCTGGACCGTCGTCGCGCAGGTGCTCCTCAATCTTGACGAATCGCTGACCTACTGATCTCTCCCATGAAACCGGAATCCCTCCTCCAAGAAACCCGGCGCCGCATCCTGGAACGCGATACCCGGCGCCAGTTCCTCACCCAGTGCACCACCGGCCTCGGTGCGCTCTTCCTGGCGAACCAGGTCGCCGCCGCCTCGGGGGGACTTACCCGGCGTGATGCCGCCAAGCCGCTCGATGCCCTGGCTCCCCATTTCCCCGGCAAGGCCAAGCGCGTCATCTACCTGCACATGATCGGAGCCCCCAGTCAGCTGGAGCTATTCGATTACAAGCCCGAACTCGAACGCCTCGATGGTCAGCCCTGTCCGCAGTCTTTCCTCGAAGGGAAGAACTTCGCCTTCATCCAGGGCACGCCCAACATGCTGGGACCCCAGTTTCCCTTCCAGCAACACGGACAATCCGGAGCCTGGGTCTCGGATCGCCTGCCTCATTTCGCCAAGGTCGTGGATAAGGTCAGTTTCCTCAAGACGCTCCAGACAGATCAGTTCAATCACGGCCCGGCGCAACTCATGGTCCATTCCGGCCAGGCCCGTATCGGCTATCCTTCGGTCGGGTCCTGGGTCACCTGGGGCATGGGCACGGAAAATGCCGACTTGCCCGGATTTGTCGTCCTGCTCTCCGGAGGCCGACTTCCCCGCGTGGGCAAGGCCCTCTGGAGTTCCGGGTTTCTTCCCTCCGTCTATCAGGGGGTTCAGTGCCGTTCCCATGGCGCCCCCGTGCTCAACGTGTCGAATCCCGACGCGATCACCCGCGATATGCGGCGTGCCGCTCTGGACACCCTCCAGGTCCTCAATCATCAGACCTATGAGGAGTTCGGCGATCCGGAAACCCTCACCCGCATCGCCCAGTATGAGATGGCGTTCCGCATGCAGATGGCGGTCCCGGACGCCATGGACATCCAGCAGGAGCCCGGCCATATCCACGAGCTTTACGGGACGGAGCCCGGGAAGGAGAGCTTCGCCAACAACTGCCTCCTCGCCCGCCGCCTCGTCGAGCGCGGCGTCCGCTACGTTCAGCTTTTCGATTGGGGCTGGGATTCCCATGGCGCTTCAAAAACCGAAGCCCTCAACGGCGGCTTCCAAACGAAGTGCCAGGAGGTGGATCGCCCCATGGCCGCCCTGCTCAGAGACCTCGCGGATCGAGGTCTTCTCGACGAGACCCTCGTCGTCTGGAGTGGGGAATTTGGTCGCACTCCCATGCGCGAGAACCGCGGTGGCCGGGAGATGGAGTTAATCGGTCGCGACCACAATCCGGGCGCCTTCACCGCGTGGATGGCGGGCGGCGGGGTCAGGCCGGGCATTTCCTACGGAGAGACGGACGAGGTCGGTTACGGAGCCGCTTCCCATCCCGTTCCTCTGGAGGATTTCCACGCCACCATTCTTCACCTGTTGGGTTTCCACCACAAGAAGCTGACCTATCCCTTCCAGGGCCTGAACCAGAGGCTCACCGGTGTGAAGGAGGCCCGAGTGATTCGCGATATCCTTGCCTAGCCGCCTGTTGAAAAACCCTTCGATGAACATTACAGGAAGGTTTGCGAGATTTTCGCCGACATTCGATCCAAGGGTGGCCGGACTCCGCAGATCTCTTTCCTGCTGAATGCGGGCGCCAGCGGCACGTCGCAGCGGGTTTTCGAGGGGCTCTACCAACCCAATCTTCACCCCGAGTTGTGGTTTCGATGGAAAGGGAGACCGCTCCTGCTGGTCAACCCCGATGAAGTGTCGGATGAGATTCGTCAGTTTTTTACCATTCGGCGCTCCTGGGCCTGGAGCGGTGCCCGATGGTTTGGCGACGGAAGAGAACGCTGGGCTTGGCTGGACCATTGGCCCCAGAAGTACGGTTGGTACGAGGATCCCGGAAAGCCCGAGCAGATCTCCGTGTGCATCGCGCAACACGCCACCACCCGGATCGGCAGAAGCTACCGCCGGGGCCAACAGCCGCCCCCGGATCAGCAGCAACCCGGGCTGGGCCTATGTTTTCAGGAGCAATGAGAAAGAGCCCTGGAAGTGGACCCCGAATTCGTTTTCATCACCGGGTGGAACGAGTGGATCGCCCAGAGATTCCTGGCGGACAAAAAACGTCGGGTGGGGAACGACGACATCGATGTCGGCGGGACTTTCTTCGTGGGCCTCTACGATCACGAATACAGCCGCGACGCCGAGCCGATGAAGGGTGGATACGAGGACAATACCTACTACCAGATGGTTGCCAACATCCGCCGCTTCAAGGGGGTCGATCCACCAGAGGTCTTCGTTGACGATCTCGGCGACACGCGCCACCGCAATCACCCGGGATATGCTTCTGCCGGCCCCTATCTCAATCGATGGGGACGCAACGATATCACGGCCTGCGAGGCAAGTGGCGAACCCGATGGGTCCTTCCGGTTTTCCGTTCGAACAGCCGAGCCGTTGACGGATCCGGAGGGAACCACCTGGATGAACCTGCTCGCTGGGGTTCCGGGATCGCCTTCCGATTCCTGGAACGGATTCCAGCATCGCTTTCGCCCTCTCGACCAGAAGGAGGCCGAATGGCTGGTCTGGGATGGCGGGGAGTGGACCGTGAAGGGGCGGGTGCCCGTCGTATCCCGGAGGTACGGGCTCACCCTCCACCTTCCGTCGGATGTCTTCGGATCCGCTCCCGAGCGCATCGAGTTCAAATGGTTCGACAACATGCCTGAGCCCCTCGACATCCTCGATTTCATGGACCACGGCGATACCGCCCCCAATAACCGCTTCCGTTATTCCTGGAAGATAGAGATTCCGCAAAAAACGGGACGCCTGGAAGAGAATGGAAGGGGAGGCGGGGAATGATAGGTCACCGTCAACTCGGGCTGCTGATCCTGTCCGCCATTTTCGCCTCACCGGCAGTCGGAGTGGAGCCGCCCAATTTCGTCGTCATCCTGGCGGACGACCTGGGATATGGTGACATCGGGGCCTACCGCGAGCTTTATCCAGGCGGGGACAACAAGCCGGAGGCCTACCGACACACGCCGCATCTCGACCGCCTCGCGGGGGAAGGAGTGCGGTGCACGAGGGCCTCCGCGACCGGTTGGTGTGCGCCGAGCCGACAGGCCCTGCTGAGCGGCCTGTGGGTGTCGAGGCGCGGCGCCTACGAGCAACCGTGGTTGGGAAATCGACTGCGCAAGGCCGGCTACGCGACCTGTCTGGTGGGCAAGTCCCATGGAGCGAAGCCGATCAGGAAGACGTTCGGAAACCTCAACCGGGATTCGGCGGAGTTCGACGATGGCTTGTTCTTCAACGGTGGGGCGCGCGGTTACTACCTGGAGGAAGGAACGACGTTTCCGGGCCGGAGGTGGCTCGAGCCTTTTCGGTATGAGGCCAGGGGGGGGGTGAGTACCTGACGGACGTTTCCACTGACGAGGCTGTCGATTTCGTCCGGCGGAGTGCGGGAAAGCCCTTCCTCCTGTATCTCGCCTACACGGCGCCGCACGATCCTCTGCAGGGAAAGCCGGAAGATCTGAGAAAGCTCTTTCCCGAGGTATTTCGGGATATGTCGGATGATCGGATCCGGAAGTCGTCGCTCGAGAAAAGGGATCCGAAACTGCGGGCCTATCACTACGCCGCCCTGGTCTACGGTCTGGATCGTGGAGTCGGAAGGATCATGGAGACCTTGCACAGTTGTGGGGTGGCCGAAAATACCATCCTGATCTTCACCAGTGACAACGGGGCGTTCTACGGATCGAACTACCCGCTTACCGGGCACAAGTGGGACGGTCTGGAAGGGGGAATCCGCGTTCCGTTCATCGTGTGGTCTCACGAGATTGCCGAATCGAGATTTGCGGGGACAGTCCACGATGGACTGGTATCGCTGGTAGATATCGCACCCACCTTGATGGGGCGGGTGAACGGCGCTGCCGGTGTGGTGCCGACCGACGGGAGGGACATCATGCCCTTTCTGAAGGGGGAAAAGCAAGCTCCGCAGGGGCGACGCTATCTGATCACGAATGCCTGTTACGTATATCAGAACACGGGTGTTGCGGAGTTTGGCATGGAGATGCCGAGAAGCCAGAAGTTGATGCAGTATGTTCTGGTCAAGGATGACGAGAAAATCATCTGCTGGAATCCGTCTGGAACGAACGTGGTGGGGGCGGTGCATGCGAGATTTCCCGATGGGATGGGGCAGAACGATCCGGGCAAAGTGCTGGCGGAAGAACCCCCCCCGGTCGGGGATTGTGCCCACGGAGGGGGCGGGGAAATCGCTCTATCACGAATTCCTGCAACTCATCAAGTCGAGCGAGGGCGATCTGCTTCCTACCTGGAGTGGCGCTTCGGATAGGGAGTTGAAGCGATATGATTGGTGGTACTGAATGACGGCGGAAAATGAAGTCAGTCCCTGGAATCCTGCCTTGTGGTCGCAGCTTCGGCGATCAAAGGAACTTTGTGATCATCCACCAGTACACCGGGATTCCCACGACGATGTTCAACGGGAAGGTGATGCCCATGCTCATGGTCAGAAACTTTGCGGGATTGGCCTCGGGCAGGGTGTCCTTCAGGATCGCCGGCGCCACGATGTAGGAGGCTGAGGCACAAAGAATCGTGAGGAGAAAAGCATCGCCCTGGTCGAAGCCACACAACTTGCTCAGTCCGATCGCGATCAGACCATTGGCGGTGGGCGCCAAGATGGCGAAGGCGATCAGGAGCGGAGGAAAAGACTCCATCTCCCGGACCTTGCTCCCCACCACGGTCCCCATGTAGAGAAGAAAAAACACCAGCATTCCCGTGAACATGTCGCCCTCGATAAAGGCGGCCAGAGGCGAGCGTTCCGCCCCCATCGCCCGGAGAAGAAAACCGATCAGCATGCTCCCGACCAGCACCAGCAGGGTGCCGTCGGTCACGGATTCGCGAATGACGGTCCGGGTCGACTTGGCCGATTTCGTTTTCATGGCGAACTGGGCCATGAGAACGGCAATGATGATGGCCGGTGTCTCCATCACGACCAGAGCCACCGTCATGTATCCCTCGTAGGGTTGGCCGATCGAGGTCAGGAATCCCGCCGCAGTGATGTAGGTCAACGTGCTGTTGGAACCATAGGTCGCACCGATCGCAGCGGCATCCGCCACACCCAGTCTGCGTTTCAAGAGAAAGGTGGAATATACCGGAACGAAGGCACTCATCAGGAGGATGATGCCGATAATCAGAATGCCGTCGCCGAACAGATCGGACTCATAGAGACTGATGCCCCCCTTGAACCCGATGGAAAGCATCAGGTAAAGACTGAGGAACTTGACGACCGATTCCGGAATCGTGAGATTCGATCGGAGCAGGACGGCGACGAAACCGAGGAGAAAGAAGAGGACCCCGGGATTGAGAATGGTAGTGAGCGTTTCCATAAGGCAGTGGTTGAGCTTGCGGAACCCCGCATGACCCGACGAATCTCAGCGCCAGAAACGTTCTTTCCATTATATATTTTGCGAAATTTCGTTCGATAAATCAGAACGAACGGGCGCCTTGAATCCACGGGATACCGGCTCGGCAACGCGCGGTCTCGTCGCCCTTGAAGATGGGGGCGATCCGCTACGAAGAACCCCTGAGACTTCAGGAGGGGCTTTTGGGAACGAAGCGAAGAGATAAAACGGCGGAGAAGCTTGGACAAAGCCCTCCGCCATCAGGGATTCCGTTTCCGGAATCTCCCGGATCAATGATAGGAAGCCTGGGCGCCCTTGAGGTCGCGCTTCTTCAGCCAGGGCATCGTGCCGCGAAGCCGCTTGCCCACTTTCTCGATCTGGTGCTCCTGACCCGCCTTGCGCAGCTCGTTGAAGTTCGGTTGGCCTTCGGCGTCCTCCTTGATCCATTCCTTGGCGAATTGCCCGTTCTGGATCCGCTGGAGCACCCGCTCCATCTTCTTCTTCACCGAGGCATCGATGATCTTGGGCCCCACGGTGAGGTCACCGTACTCCGCCGTTTCGGAGATGGAAAAACGCATCCCGGAGATGCCGGATTCGTTGATCATGTCCACGATCAGCTTCATCTCGTGCAGGCACTCGAAGTAGGCCATCTCGGGCTGGTATCCGGCCTCGACCAGCACCTCGAAACCGGTGGTGATGAGAGCGGAGACGCCGCCGCAGAGAACCGCCTGTTCGCCGAAGAGGTCGGTCTCGGTCTCCTCCTTGAAATCCGTCTTGAACACGCCGGCCCGGGTTCCTCCGATTCCCTTGGCCCAGGCCAGAGCGATTTTCTGGGCGTCCTTCCCCGGATTCTGGTGGATCGCGATCAAGGTGGGAACTCCCTTGCCCTCGACGAACTGGCTGCGCACCGTGTGGCCCGGGCCCTTGGGCGCCACCATGATCACGTTGATGTCCTTGGGGGGCTCCACCGTGCCGAAGTGGATGGCGAAACCGTGGCTGAACATCAGGGTGTTCCCCTTCTCCAGGTGTGGCGCGATGCTCTCCTCGTAAATTCTCCCAATCTTGGTATCGGGAACGGCCATGTAAACGACGTCGCCGGCTTTGGCCGCCTCTTCAGTATTCATCACCTCGAAACCAAAATCCTCCGCGACTTTGCGCGACTTGGAGCGGGGAGTGAGGCCGACGATCACCTTGGCGCCGCTGTCCTTGAGGTTGAGCGCGTGGGCGTGTCCCTGGGATCCGAAGCCGATCACGGCGAGGGTTTTCCCGTCGAGGACTCCGAGGTCGGCATCCTTGTCTGTATAGATTTTCGCTGGCATTGGAATACTGCTGGTATTTTCGAGCGCGTAGATTCCGCGCAAACCCTGATGCGGTCAACGAAAACCTTCCCCTCAACGGGTGTTGACGCGGACGCGTCCTCGCGAGGGAAGATGGATGCGAAGTTTGGCCACGGCTTTGACGATCTCGGCGCTGGCGGCCTCGATCTCCTCCGCCGTGGTGAGGTGCGAGAGGGAGAAGCGCACGCTGCCGCGGGCCCGTTTCGAGGGCTGTCCCATGGCCAGCAGAATGCGGCTGGGCCGGACCGAACCCGTGCTGCAGGCGGACCCGGGCGAACAGCAGATCCCGGCCTCGTCGAGCAGGATGAGCAATCCCTCCCCGTCGACGCCGGGGAAATGAAGATTCGAGGTATTGGGCAGACGCCGGTCGCGGCGCCCGTTGACCTCGACTCCCTCGATGGCATCGAGCAGCCCCTCCTCGAAACGGTCGCGCAGGTTCGCCACCCGTTCCGCCGCGGCGATCCGCTGCCCCGCCAGTTCGGCGGCGATTCCCATGCCCACGATGGCGGCCGCATTCTCCGTGCCGGAGCGGCGATTCGCCTCCTGTCCTCCCCCGATCAGGAGCGGGGCGAAGCGGGTGTGTCGATTGACATAGAGGGCGCCGATCCCCTTGGGACCGTGGAATTTGTGCGCCGACATCGACAGGGCCTGAACCGGGAGCTTGCCGACGTCGACGGCGATCTTGCCCACGGCCTGGACGGCGTCGCTGTGGAAGAGGACGCCCGCCTCGGCGGCGACGGCGGCGGCCTCATCGATCGGACCGAGCACCCCCGTCTCGTTGTTGGCCCAGATCAGCGAAGCCAGGGCGGACGGGGTTTCCCGGAGAAGTCTCCGCCACTCGTCGAGATCCAGATTGCCGGCGGCATCCACCGGGCAGAGAACGCGCTCGAAGCCGAGATCGGCATAGATCCCCATCGTCTCGAATACGGCACTGTGTTCCACCGCACTGGTGAGGAGCCGCTTGCGCTCGGGCCAGGTGCGCACCGCAGACGAGATCGCGGCATTGTTTGACTCGGTGCCTCCGCTGGTGAAAACGATCTCCTCGGGATGCGCCCCGATCAGGGTGGCAACCTTTTCCCTCGATTCTTCGATCGCCTTGCGGACCTCCTTGCCGAATCGGTAGCCCGCCGAAGGATTCCCGTAGCGATCGTCGAGCCAGGGTTTCATCGCCTCGATCACCGCCGGATCGGGTCGGGTCGTCGCGTTGTTGTCCAGGTAGATCACGACCCCACTATCGATTCATTGCAGACTGACCTCAAACGGTTGCTCGTCGAGCAGGGAGAGGGCTTCCCCCACGAGGAAGAGGGAACCCGTTATCAGGGTCATACCAGGAGATCCCGCGACGTGCTCCAGGGCCTCTGCGACCGAGTCGAGACACTGGCGTTCCCGATCGCGCCCTCCGGCATCGTCCAGGGCGGTTTGCAGTTCCGTGCCGAGATAGCGGCGCTCCGAGCGGATCGGAACGAAGAGAAACCGGTCCGCGATTTCGAGCAGGTGACCGAGGATGGCGACCACATCCTTCGACCTCGCCGCCCCGAAGATGATGGTGGGGCGGGCATCGGGGCCATAGACTTCCCGCCAGGTCTCGACGAGAGCGGCTCCGGCGGCTCCGTTGTGGGCGCCATCGAGAACGAGAGTGTCACCCACCCGGTGGAAGCGGCCGGGCCAGTGGGTCTTTTCCACCGCATCGCGGATGCCCTGCAGGGTCAGACGCTGCTCCTCGATGCGACAGGCCGCCTCCACGGCGAGAGCGGCGTTGATCCGCTGGTGCGATCCGGGGATTCCGATCTTCCAGTCGGGGGGAAGGGGATGGGCCTCGATCATCGGGATGCCCAGTTCCAGGGCGCGCCGGCCGACCACCTCGCGCGCATCGGGATGGAGATCGCCCACGATGACGGGCACCCCCTCGCGCAGGATCCCCGCCTTTTCCGAGGCGATGGTGCGGATATCCTCGCCCAACCACTGCTGGTGATCGAGCGCGATCGAGGTGATCACGCTGAGGTCGGTGCGCACGCTGTTGGTGGCATCGAGCCGTCCGCCCATGCCCGTCTCCAGGATGACCACCTCGCATTCCTGGTCGCAGAACTCGAGCAGGGCCGCGGCGAGGGCGATTTCGAAAAAGGTGGGATGCGCCTCCCAGTCCGCCACCAGCGGGCGAATCCGGTCGAGATGACGGGCGATGGATTCCCGCGGGGTGAGTTTTCCGTCCACGCGCACCCTCTCGGGGAAGGAGACAAGATGTGGGCTGGTGAAAAGCCCGACGTGCAGCCCGCCGTCGCGAAGGATCTGATCGGCAAAAGCGCAGACTGACCCCTTCCCGTTGGTTCCGGCCACGTGAAGGATGCGCCTGCCTTCCATCCGGCCCGGCAGGTCCAGGGCCCGATGGAGTCTCCGGCTGTTGTCCAGCCCGAGTTTGATGCCGAACATCTGGGTTCCGTAGAGCCAGTCGATGGCTTCCTCGTAATTCATCGTATTGCTCGCGCAAGATCTCCTAATCCCGGCCGCCGGGAGATGCAAATCATTGCCCCGCTTGCCGAGATCGCGGGAGAATGGTTTGTTTGGCGTTCCGTTCCGTCCCCAGGATCATGTCAGATTCCCTCATCTCCGCCACCGCTCTAGACCTTTCCTACGGCCACGGCAAGTTGCTGGACGAGGCCAATCTGGCGATCCACGCGGGAGACAGGGTCGGTCTGGTGGGGCGGAACGGTTGCGGCAAATCTTCTTTTCTCCGCATTCTGGCCGGGGGCGAGGATCCGGACGGGGGGCACGTCTCGCGGCGTCAGGGATTGGTCAGCGGATTTCTTCCCCAGGAGTTCGAGCTGGAGGAGACCCGCACCGTCGAGGAGAATGTGCGCGCGGGTGCGGCCGAACTGGTGAAGGCGATTCGGAGGTTCGAGTCGGGAGAGAAACTGACTCCGCGCGAGCAGGAGCGGTTGCAGGCCACGATCGAACACGCCGATGGCTGGAATCTGGAGAACCGCATGGCGACACTGATGCGTCGGCTCGATTGTCCTCCCCCGGACCGAACGGTTTCCCAGCTTTCCGGGGGAGAAAAGCGACGCGTGGGGCTGGCCCGGGCCCTCGTGGCCCGCCCGGATTTCCTCATCCTCGACGAACCGACCAACCACCTCGACGCCTCCGCGATCGAATGGCTGGAGGAATACCTGGCCGAACTGCCGGGGGCCTGCCTCTTCGTCACACACGACCGCTATTTTCTCGACCGGGTGGCCAACCGCGTGGTCGAACTGAGTGGAGGAACCTTCTACTCGCACGAGGGTGGATACGGCGACTACCTAGAGGCGCGGGAGCAGCGTCGCGAGTCCGAGGCGGCCGTGGAAGAGAAAAGAAAGCGATTTCTCCGGCGCGAGATCGAGTGGGTGCGGGCGGGGGTTCAGGCGAGGCGCACCAAGCAGCAGAGCCGGCTCGATCAATTTTATGCGGTGCAGGCCGAGGAGGGACCCGCGGAGGAATGGAGCCCCGAAATGATCGTCCCGCCCGCGCCGCCGCTGGGAAACATCGTGGTCAACCTCGAGGAGGTCTGCCTCTACGCCGGAGATCGCCCCCTCGTTCTCGGCCTCGATCTCGAGTTTCGTCCGGGCGAGTGCGTGGGCATCATCGGCCCGAACGGGGTGGGCAAGACGACCCTGCTGCGCGCCGTTCTGGGGGAACGGCAGCCGGACTCGGGGCGCATCAAGATCGGTCGGCGCACGGAGTTCAACTACGCGGATCAAACGCGGCTGGTGCTCAACGAGGAGAACAGCATCTTCGAGGAGGTATCGGAGGGCAGGGAGATGATGCGATTCGGGGCGGAGACCGTTTCGGTGCGGAGCTACCTGAAGCGGTTTCTCTTCAGCGACGATCGCATCCAGGGGAGGATCGCACAGCTTTCGGGGGGAGAGAAGAATCGGGTGCTTCTCGCCAAGATCCTGAAACGAGGCGGCAACTTTCTCATTCTCGACGAGCCCACCAACGATCTCGATCTGGAGAGCCTCAGGGCGCTGGAGGAATCGCTGATCCACTTTACCGGAACCGCGCTGGTGGTGAGTCACGATCGCTATTTTCTCGACCGGGTCTGCGACCGTTTGATCGCCTTCGAAGGGGACGGACGCCTCTCGGTGAACGAGGGAAACTATTCCTACTACCGGGAGAAACGGCGCGACGGTGGGGCGGGCAGGAGCCGGCCGGCGGCAGCCATTTCATCACCGGGAGCCAAGGGGTCGGGATCGTCCCCGTCCAAACGGGATGCGCCGCCCAAGCTGAAGTGGAAAGAGGAGCGAGAACTGGAATCCATGGAAGATTGCATTCTGGAGGCGGAGGCAGCGCTGGCGGATGTCGAGGAGCGATTGGCCGACCCGCGTTTTTTCGTGGACGAACCCGAGGAGGCGGCGCGCCTGGCGCAGGGTCTGGATGAACGCAAGGCCGCCATACACGGGCTCTACGACCGCTGGGAGGAACTCGAGGCGATCCGCGCCACCTGGGAGTCCTGGAAGGCCGAGAACGGGTGAGCCCGAACGGCGGAGAGATCGCTGCATTGGCTTGAAGATCCGGGGTTCCTGGCCTTAGGTCCCCGGATGCGGCTCGATCGAGGGTTTCATCTGGGGTACTGCACGAACATCCACCGGGGCGAGGCCTGGGAGGAAACATTCGCCGGGCTGGAACGGCATACCGATCGGGTCCGTCAGCGGGTCTGTCCCGACGAGCCCTACGGCATCGGACTTCGTCTGAGTCGCGATGCGGTGATCGAACTGCAGGGGTACCCCGGGAAAAAGGCGGCCTTCGCCCGATGGCTGGAGGAAAAAAATTCCTACCTGTTTACCGTGAACGGTTTTCCCTACGGCCAATTTCACGGAGCCATGGTGAAGGAGAAGGTCTATGCGCCGGACTGGGCCACGATGGATCGTCTGGAATACACCATGCTCCTGTTCGACTTTCTCGCGGAGATGGCTCCCCCGGGGGAAGAGATCAGCGTCAGCACCCTGCCCGGCACCTACAAGGGATTTCTCCGGGAGGGGGAGGGAGAGGGAAAGATCGAGGCGATCGTCAAGAATCTGCGGTCCTGCAATCGGCACATCGAGGGGGTCCGGGCGCGAACGGGACGGGATGTGCATCTCGGTCTGGAGCCGGAGCCGCTCGGTCTTTTCGAGAACACCGGAGAGACCATCCGCTTTTTCGAGCGGCTCCACGACGGACTTTCCCCGGGAGAACGACAGTGTCTCACCCGAAACATCGGGGTGAACTACGACACCTGTCACTTCGCCGTGGAGTTCGAGGAGGCCGGCCCCTCGATCGCGGCCCTGCGGGATGCGGGCATTCGCATCAGCAAAATCCACCTGAGTTCCGCACTGCGCCTGTCGCCGACGGCGGAGAACGTGGGGCGTCTCGCCCAGTTCCACGACGAGGTCTATCTTCACCAGACGCTGGTTCGCCGCGGGGGTGAGGTAACCCGGCGATTTTCCGACATTCCCGATGCGGTCGGCTTCTACGGGGAACAACCCGGCGAGGCCGGGGACGAGTGGCGGGTTCATTTTCACATACCGCTCCATTGTCGTCCCGAGGGAAACTTCGGGGACACCTCGGACCAGGTTCCGGCAACATTGCGCGCGATCGCCGAAGATCCGCAGGTCTGTCGGCATTTTGAGATGGAAACCTATACGTGGGAGGTGTTGCCTCGCGAGATGAGGAGCGAGGATGTGGTCGACCAACTGGCCTCCGAATACCGTTGGTGTCTGGCGGCTTTTGCCGAATTGGGGTTCGGGAAAGCTTCGGTTTGACCCGATGAAGTTCCGCGGGGAGTGGTGGGACTCCCCCCCACGAAATCCTCGGAGAGATGCGGGGGTTTCCGGGACTTCGCGGGAGGAGAGCCATCGAGGCCGGAAGCCACAGCGATCCTGGGGGAGACGCCAAATCGGGCTGCCGACACCAAAGCAAAAAAATTTCCGGGCGCGGTAAACGGAGTTTCCCGCAAATTTGTCTTCTTCCGCAAGGGTGTGACGCCGGATCGCCGAATTAGGGCCGGATTTCGAGAAAACCGTCACGAAACCGGCGGTCGAAACAAACTTTTTTGCCGATGAGTCGAAGCGATCGCGAAATGTTCGTGGAACAGGTGCGCGAACATCACGCCAGCCTGCGCGGGTTCATTCGCTCACTCGGAGTGAATCCTCTGTGGGTGGATGATGTCGCGCAGGAGGCGTTCATCGTCGCCTACAATCGTCTCGATGAATTCGATCAGGACCGGGATTTCGGAGCCTGGCTGCGCGGGATCGCGCGGAATCTGGTGATCAACGAGAGGCGCAAGGACGCCCGACGAAAAAGAATTCTTTCCGACAATCTGACCGATGTGCTGCTCTCGACCTCATCGGTTCCCGACGCCGAGGAGGAGGAGTTGGGCGATCGGGGCTTGGCGCGGCTGCAGGCCCTGAGGGAGTGCATCCAGGAGTTGCCGGAGCGCAGTCTGGCTCTGATCAAGGCGAAATACGAGGAGAACGCCTCGGCTCTCGCCATCGCCGAGGCCCTCGACATGAAGGCGCCCGCGGTGCGCAAAGCGTTGGAGAGGTTGAGAGCCTCGCTGCGCCGGTGTATGGAAAAACGACTCGGCATGGGTAGTTCCCTGTGAAAATGAAACCCCGCTCCAAGGAAGAATTGATTGCCCTGTGCTCCGTCGGCGAAGCTACCGTCGAGGAGCTGGACACGCTTTCCCAGCTCGTCGGGAAGGACCCGTCGGCCGGCCGCGAGCTTCGGGAGGCACTTGCTTTCTCCGAGGAAATGCGGCAGGCGCTGCGCGATCTCTCTGCGGAGCAGGAGTCCGCTCTCGTCGAGGCCGTCGACCGGGGGTGCCTGACCGAGGCGGAATGGATCGGTCGGGCCCGCGATGGCGACCTCTCGCCGACGGCGGGTGACGAGTTGGCCCGGCACCTCATCGAAGATCCCGGACTCGCGGCCCGGCTGCGGGCGGCGTTGTGCGAGGAGGAGTGGCTTTCCCAGGCGGCCTGTCCCGCCCGCAGCGAGGAAGCTTTTGTCTCCTCACTGGTCACCCGCATGTGGGCCGAGTTGCAGGAGGATCACTTCGTCAGGGATTTCTCGCGTCGACTGGACGAGATCGACCGGCCGGAGGGGCGGCGTGTCGTTCGCTTTCCCGGCCCTACCCCGGCGATCCGTGTCGCCGTGGTGACCGGGCTGGCGGCGATGGTGGCAGTGCTTGCTTTCGTCGCGACCCTGTGGTGGGACGGTGCGGAAAAGGCGGCAGCCATGGTGGAAAAGGCGACCGGGGACGTGATCTGGGCTCCGGACTCCCTGCCACGGCCGGACGGGACTTTCCGCAGCGGGGTCTATCGGCTTCTGGCGGGCGCGGTTTCGCTGTCCCTTTCGGGGGGCGAATCTCTCGCCGTGGAGGGACCCGCCGTGTTCGAGGTAGACGACCGGGGGAGGGCCGAGCTCCACGAGGGAATCGCCCTCGCCATGGCGCGGCCGGCAGGTGACTCGGATGAAACCTACGGAATCGGGTTGACCTCCAGGAATGTGAGCTTCTCCGATGGCGCCATCACCGTCGGTCTGGATGCCCGCTCGGCGGAGGCCACCGAGGCGGTGATCTTCTCCGGGGACGGGGGCATCTGTATCGCCGAGGGCCGGAAATGCCGGGATGTTTTCGAGCGGGAGGCAGTCAAGGCAGATCACCTGGGCGAGAGGCTGGTCGACGTTCCCTACAACCCGAGGGCCTTCGCCAAGGCCTGGGAGTTGCTCTGCGGTGTGGAGAGAAATTTCGGCGATGTCGTCATCGAATTGCCCGGGGCTCAGCCCAGAAGCGAACCGGGCAAACACCGGGGCATCCACGTCTACGTGGAGAAAGACCGGTTCCGGCCTGAGGAACCGCTGGTGGTGGATCTGTTGGAGCCGGGAAGATTTGCCACCGCGGAAAGTGCGGCCTCCGGAGAATCCGTCGCCGTCGCCGACGTCATGCGGAGTTACCTGCTCCAGCTCTGGGCCGATGCCGAGGGGACCGGAGGAAAGGTGGAGGCCACGGTGACTTTCGATCATCCCGTGGTCGGAGTGATCTTCCGCTCGGAGCGACTCTGGGAGAGCGATCGGATCGTGGGAGTGAGTCCCGATCACCTCGCCGCTCATCACGACCGCGGGCTGGACGGTGCCGGCGATCAGATTCTGCTCAGCGAGGACGGCCGGACGCTGAGCCTCCGGCTCGAGGGCGAGCCGTCGGAGATCGATCAGGTGCGGGTGCTGGTCGCGCTGCGGTAGCCGACAGGTCCGGGCACGAGGTGGGGGCGAGACCGATCAGAAGCTTCCTCCGGCCCAGGAGATTCCGGTGAGTTCGTGCATGGTTCGGTCCCAGGTGGAGAGGTCCTCCCGGGAGAACTGGTGGAGTGAGTCGTGGCCACAGCCGCGGGCCAGCACCTTCATGAGTTCGATCGATCCCTGGAATAAGTTGGCGAGTCGGGTCGCCGAGATGGCGTTGTCGAGACGCTCGCGCAGGTGGGGTTTCTGCGAGGCGATGCCGACGGGGCAATTGTTCGACCCGCAGGCGCGCATCGCGATGCACCCGATGGCCTGCATGGCGGAGTTGGAGACGGCGACAGCATCGGCGCCGAGAGCGAGGGCCTTGACGAAGTCCGGAGCGGTGCGGAGGCCGCCGGTGATGACCAGGGTGATTTTGCCACTCAGGCCCCGGGCGTCGAGGTGCCGACGGGCCCGGGCCAGAGCTGGTATGGTGGGCACCGAGATGTGGTTGCGGAAGATGGTCGGCGCCGAACCGGTGCCGCCACCCCGGCCGTCGAGGATGATGTAGTCCGCCGAGGCCGATGCGGCGAATTCGATATCTTTTTCGATGTGTTGGGCCGAGATTTTGAATCCGATCGGGATACCCCCACCGATCTCCCGGACCCGGTCGGCGAAGCGCCGGAAATCCCCGGCGGTGATGAGGTCGGAGAATCGGGGAGGGGAGATTGCCGGCGCGCCCGGTTCCAGTCCCCGGACCTCGGCGATTCTGCCCTGAACCTTGGCTCCGGGGAGGTGGCCGCCGGTGCCGGTTTTGGCGCCCTGTCCGGCTTTGAAGTGAAATGCCTGAACTCGCTCCAGAAATTCTTCGCGAAACCCGAATCGAGACGAGGCGAGTTCATAGAAATAACGGGAGTTCGCCTCTTGTTCTTCGGGCAGCATGCCCCCTTCGCCGGAGCAGATGCCGGTTCCCGCCATCTCGGCACCGCGGGCCAGCGCGATTTTGGCCTCTTCGGAGAGAGCCCCGAAGGACATGTCGGACACGAACAAGGGCATCTTGAGCTCGAGCGGTCGGGCGGCGCGCGGCCCGATCACCGTGGTGGAATCCACGGGGGCGTCGTCGAAGAGGGGGGGACGGTGCAGCTGCGCGGTAAGTATCTGTATGTCGTCCCAGCGAGGCAGCTCGTTTCTCGGGACACCCATGGACGCGACCGGTCCGTGGTGGCCGGTTTTCTCCAGACCCTGCTTGGCGAGTTGCTGAATTTCTCCCACCCGGTCCTCTTCGGGAACGGGATGGGTATCGGCGTATTGCCCCAGGTAGGCCTCGCGGTCGAAAGGCTGGGGATTCTCGGTGTGCCACGCGGCGATCTCATCGGCATCGACGAACAATTGTCCCTCCTCGATCCAGTGACTGAATTTGTGGAGGACCTCCGCGTTGTTGTATTCCGAGACTCCCGTATCGACGCGGAAATCCCATCCGTGTACCCCGCAGATCAGGTTCTGGCCGGAAACGTGACCATCGGCCATGAGCGCTCCGCGATGGCCGCAGCGGCCGTAGAGAACGGACACCTCGGTCTCGTTGTATCGGGTGACGACCAGATCGACGTTCTCGACGAGTGCTCCGACAGGCTGATTGATCTGCAGATCGGAATAAGGGAAGAGGGGGAGCTTTCTCATTTCGACAAACCATGACCCTGACTGCGGAAAGATCCTTACAAAAATGCGACCCGTTTCGATGGACGGTCGAGGGGGGACGACGTGCCCTTCCTCAGTGCCTCATCGATCGTTGGCTCCGGGGGCACCGGCCCGTCCTTCCGGGCTGGTCCAGAGCGCTTCCAGTTCGCGGCCGCTTTCCGACGATTGACCCAGTTTTCTCCGGGCCCGTGCCAGGAGTTTCTCCGCCTCGTCCCGCTGGCCCTGGTCGATCAAAAGTTCGAGCAGTTGCAGGTAGGCGTCTTTCTCGCCGGGATGATTTCGGATGATGGTGCGATATTCCTCGATGGCATCGGCGAAGCGCTCCTCCTCCACGTAGTAGGCGGCCAGTTTGTAGTTCGGGGCGGGTTTTCCTCCCGAGACCCGCGGGAACACGATCGATTCGACGAGAGAGACGAAGGGAGCGGCGGCGAGATGGATGACGTCCTTGAGAATCAATCCGATCCCGACCGCAGCGAGGAGAAAGGCGGGGAGAAACCAGAGGAATTCGAGGATGCGGTACCCGTGGGCGGCCATGGCGATGGCTGAACCGAGCAGACCGATCGCCAGCATCCATCGAAAGATGTGGCTGCGCAGGGACATGATCTCGTGAAAGGTAAAACAGGAGGGAAAGGTTTACAACCGTCTCCGGTTTGAACTATAGGAACGGCATGCGCTCTTTTTTCCTCCTGTTGCCCCTCCTGGTGCTCGCGATGCCATCACCGTCTTGTGCCGCTGAGAAGAAGCCCTACGCGGGAAAGCTGTGGACCGATCCGGAAGCGGCCGGGGCCGAGTCGGCCGCGTTCCGGCTCCAGGGGGAGTATCGGGATGAAAGCTCGGGCGTGCAGATCGCGGCCTTGTCCGACGGGCGTTTTCTCGTGCTGACGTATTCGGGAGGTCTGCCCGCCGCGGGATGGAGCGGAAGCGAGCCGGTCTCGCGGGTATTCGCGGAGGAGGAGGTGGTAAGTCTGATCGACACCCTGGAGCGCGTGGAACGGACCAGTCCCACCCTCGGCCGGGAGGCTCCCGCGGACGCGCAGGTCATTTTCGACGGCGAGACCATGAAGGGGGTCGAAGGCCCGGTCCGCGACGAGCTGCTCTGGGCGGGGGCGAAAACCACCGTGCCTCTGCGCGATTTCGAGCTGCACATCGAATTTCGTCTGCCCTTCAAGCCGGGCCGGGATCCGGGCAACCAGGATCGCGGCAACAGCGGTCTTTACCTCTTCAACAACTACGAGATTCAGATTCTCGACTCCTTCGGTCTGGATTTCGTCAGGGAGAACAATGCGATCGAGGTCGATTCCACAAGCAAACAATGGTGTGGCTGTCTTTACCTGTTCAAGGAGCCCGACGTCCCCATGGCCCTGCCCCCGCTGGCATGGCAGACCTACGACATCGATTTCACCGCTCCCCGGTTCGAGGAGGGGAAAAAGGTGGCGAACGCGCGGATCACGGTCCGCCACAACGGGGTGCTCATCCACGATGATGTGGAATTGCCCAAGGGAACCGGAGCGGGGGGAAAGCGTCCGGAGAAAGAGGAGGGCCTGATCTTCCTCCAGGACCACGGAAACCCCGTCGCCTTCCGCAACTTCTGGATTCGCGAAACGTCCCGTACCGACGGCGACTGAGCAGGCTCCCCGATTTCTCCGGACCTTGTACTCCCGGAAGCTGGCGAATTCCGCGTCTCCCCCCGGTTCGGCAAGGGCTACCTGAGTCGGGTCGCCCTCCCGAAAAGTTTGCCTCCCGCCGGGGAATCTGATAGACCGGCATCATGTTCGATATCCGCACGATGATTCCCCGCGACTTCGATGCGGTGGCCGATCTTATCTTCCTCTCGACGAATTCCTGGTATCAGCTTCACCGCGGGCACCGGGTTTTTTCCGGCGCACCGGAAGATTGCCGCCTGTTTTGCGAGGTCTACGAGGAACTGGACCCCGGTTGCGCCCTCGTCGCCGAGCACGCCAGAACGAAGTCCGTGATCGGTTCCTGCTTCGTTCATCCACGGGAGACCCATGTCTCCCTGGGAATCCTGAACGTGCACCCGAGCTATGGTGGCACGGGGGTCGCCGCCCGCTTGGTCGATTCGGTGATCGCTTTCGCCCGGAAAGAGGACCTGCCCCTCCGTCTGGTGTCCAGCGCCATGAACCTCGATTCCTTTTCGCTCTACAGTCGTCGGGGATTCACTCCTTACGCCGCTTACCAGGACGTGCTTTTCGAGGTGCCGGAGTCCGGGGTGCCCGCGCCCGAGGGGATATCCGAAGTGGAGGTGAGAGAGGCGGGTCTGCCCGACCTGTTTGCCATGGGACAATTGGAGTTCGAGGTCAGCGGCATTTCCCGGGAGCAGGACTATTGTTTTTTCGTGGAGAACGACAGCGGCATCTGGCACACCGTGGCCGTCTCGTCGAAGCCGGGGGAGATCGACGGCTTTCTCGTCTCGGTGGATCATCCCGCGAGCCGCATGATCGGGCCCGGAGTGGCGCGCACTCCGAGGATTGCCGCCGCCATGGTCCATCGGCAGTTGCAGCGGTTTGCCGGCAAGACGGTGGTGAGCCTGGCTCCGGTCGAGGAGTCGGAGCTGGTTCAGGCGATGTATGAGATGGGCGGAAGAAACTGCGAGATCCACTTCGGTCAGGTTCTCGGGGAAACCCAACCGGTCTGTGGGGTCGTCATGCCAACCTTCATGCCGGAGACGGGGTGATTCCCTGCACCCTGGTCAGCTCGCCGAGCGGTGTCACTGGGCGAGCAGACGCGCGAGCTGACGGCTCTCCTCCGAAAGTTTCGACAGGGGATACTCGAACTCGGTCCCGTCCTCCTTGCGCAGCTTCACGCTGGTCCCGTCGCTGGCGACAAAGACCGCCCGGAGCGAGGCGCCGTCGATATTCGTCCATTCGAGGACCTTGTTCGATTCCGGGGCAGCCGGGGCTGGATCCGGGGCGGGGGGATCGGCATCCGGATTGGACTCGAGGCTGGCGCCCTGTTCGATCCAACGGCGGAGTTTGGCCAGCTCGGCGGAATTCATCGACTCGCCCCGCCCTCGGGGAGGCATCGCATCCGTGTTGGTCTGCGGTAGCGAGGCGAGGCGCAACATCTTGCTCCGCTCCGGATCGCCCGGGACGACCACGGCTTCGGCGTGCGTTCCGATGGCCTCGGCGAAATACCTGGCATCGTCGTAGCGCAGCTTGGCCTTGGCGCGTGGACCGCTGTGGCATTTGAAGCAGTGGTCTTTGAGGATGGGCTGGATGTCCCTCTCGAAATCGAGGGCAGCGGCTCGTTGGACCGGGAGCAGGAGGCTGGCCAGCGCGAGCAAGGGGAGGAGAACCGGATGTTTCATGGGGAGATGCTGTCCTGATTCGACGGTTTGAAGGCGGGCAAATGTCACATATTCACAGGCGGACCCGACGTCAAGCCTTCCCCGCGGGATCGCGGCAACTTTGGCGGTTGTAAGCCTGGGGCGAGCAGTCTTTTCTACCGGCATGATACGCGTTTTTTCCTTTCTCGGGCTGTTTTTTCTCTGCCAGGTGGCATGGACGGCGGAAAAACCGAACATCGTCTTTATTTTCACGGACGATCATTGCGAACAGGCTCTGAGTGCCTACGACGACTCGCGGATGACGACGCCGCACATGGACCGGATTGCCGCGCAGGGGATGAAGTTCACCCGCTGCTACGTGACCAACTCGATCTGCGGTCCGAGCCGCGCGGTAATTCAGACCGGGAAATACTCCCATCTGAACGGGTTTCTCCGCAACGGCGACAATTTCGACGGCAGTCAGCAGACCTTTCCCAAGTTGCTCCGGGAGGTGGGCTACCAGACTGCCGTGATCGGCAAATGGCACCTCAAGTCGACTCCGCAGGGTTTTGATCATTTCGACGTGCTCATTGGTCAGGGTCCCTACTACAATCCACCCATGATCCACGGGGGTATCGAGGCCGAGCCCACCCGGCGGGAGCACGAGGGATACACCACCGACATCATCCGGGACAAAGCGCTGAACTGGCTGAAGAACGATCGGGACGACTCCAAGCCTTTCATGCTCATGTTCCAGCACAAGGCGCCCCACCGGAACTGGCAGCCCGGGCCGGAATACCTCACGTGGCTGGACGATCGCACCATCGCGGAGCCCGACACGCTCTTCGACGATTATTCGGGCCGTGCCAGTCCCGCCTCGAATCAGACCATGGAGATTGGACGGCACATGAACGACCGGGATCTGAAACTGGTCACTCCGCCCAACCTGACCCCCGAGCAGCGCGCCGCCTGGGAGGCCGCCTACGGCCCGAAGAATGAGGAATTTCTGGCGAAACGGGACTCGATGTCGGAGCGGGAGATCCTGCGCTGGAAATACCAGCGATACGTCAAGGACTACCTCCGTTGTGTGAAATCGGTCGACGATTCCATTGGCGCCGTACTCGACTATCTCGAGGAAACCGGTCTCGCCGAGAACACGTTGGTGATGTACTCCAGCGACCAGGGCTGGTACCTTGGGGAGCACGGCTGGTTCGACAAGCGCTGGATGTATGAGGAATCGCTCAAGACGCCCTTGCTCGCCTCCTGGCCCGGGGTGATCGAGCCCGGCTCGGTGAACGGAGACATCGTGTCGAACCTCGATTTTGCCCAGACCTTCCTCGATGCCGCCGGAGCCGAGATCCCCTCGGATATGCAGGGACGCAGTCTGCTTCCCCTGTTCCGGGGCGAGACTCCGGACGACTGGAGGACTTCCTTCTACTACCACTACTACGAGTTCCCCGGTGCTCACAGCGTGGCGCGGCACTACGGGGTGACCGACGGAAAGCGGAAGCTGATTCATTATTATCAGTTGGGCGAGTGGGAATTCTTCGACCTGGAGAAGGACCCGGACGAATTGACTTCGGTCTATGGCGAGCCGGAGGTTGCCGAGGCGCAGCGGGAGATGAAGGAGGAACTGGAACGGCTTCGGGAAAAATACCAGGTGCCCGAGGACGACACGCCGCTTCGTCCCGCGAAAGAGCGCGGGAAAAAGGGGAAAGGTTGAGCGAGGTCCGTGCCTTGGGATAATCTCTCGAGGGGCGAATGGTTTTTGGGCGCAATCCGCTTGCCAGCGCCTCGAACCGGCTGATAGGTTCGTGGTTTTCACCAACACACGAGACAGTTGCCGGACGATCGCACAGCGAAAACATCCCATTCCGGGCGGATTCCGCCTGGGCTGGGCCTTTTCGTCTTCCTGCTCACCCTTTTCATCTGGCGGCCCGCCGGGGCGCAGGACTCGGTGGCGGATGCCGCGCGCAACGAAGTGATGCGCCGCCAGCAGATGGTGGAGGCGGCCCAGAAGCTGATTGCGGCCGGGGCTCAGGCACAGAGGGATCGTTCCTACGGTGAGGCCATGGATTGTTTCAGGGCCGCTTTCGAGTCGCTGCCCGAAGCGTCCTCCGTCGAGGCGACGAGGCGAGCCGTCTTTCGCCGCTACCAGAGCGCCACGCTGCAGTATGCCCAGCAGATGATCGATGGTGCGATGTGGGACGAGGCGGAATCCTCGCTCCGGGCGGCGGTCGACCTCGGCCGGGAGGCGGAGATGCCGCGCACCGATCTCGATCCCGGGGTCCAGCGCATGCTGGAGCGCCTCGGAGACCCCGACTACTACACTCGGGCAATTACCCCCCAACACCTGGAGCGGGTCGAGCAGGTCAAACAGTTCCTCCAACTCGCGCGGGGGAACATGGCGTACGGCAAGTTCGACAGCGCGATTCAGGCCTACCAGAAAGTGCTCGCCATCGATCCCTACAACAAGGCGGCCCGGCGGGGGATCGAGGAAGTGGAACGTGAGCTCCTGAACTACTACGAGGTGGCCCGCGACCACACCAGGGCTGCCCAGTTGAGGGAGATCGCATCCGAATGGGAGATGCCGGTCCCCCAGGCCGTGCCGACTGACCTGGGCATCGCGGAGAGAACGGTCACCGCGGGACGGAGGGCCGAGATCGAGGAGAAGTTGAAGGAGATCATCATCCCGAGCATCGAATTCCAGCAGGCGCCGCTCTCCCAGGTGCTCGATCTGCTCAACCAGCGCTCGGTGGAACTCGACCTCAACGAGCCCGATCCCTCCCTGAAGGGCGTGAACCTGGTCATCGACACCGGCACGTTCGGGGCGGGCGAGAACCCGGGCAGCCGGACGCTCTCCCTGCGAATGGCCAACGCTCCGCTCGGCGCTGTTCTCCAGTATGTGACGCGTCTCGTCGATGCCACTTTCCGCGTCGATGAATTCGCCGTCAGCATCGTGTCGCTGGCTGCCGGGGCCAGGGCGGTCAACGAAACGCGCACCTGGACGGTGCCGCCGGGTTTTATCAGCCAGGGCTCGGGTGGCGACGCGGTTCTCAACAACGACCCCTTCGCCGCCCCGGTCGAACCCTCCGGCGTCGGCGGGGTTCTGGTGACGCGGAAAACGGCGCGCGAATTCCTCGAGGAAAACGGGATCGTCTTTGGCGAAGGCGCCGTGGCGACCTACAATCCGGGGACGAACACTCTGCTGGTGCGCAACACCGCGGACCAGCTTCGCCTCGTCGATAATCTGGTTCAGACCGCGCGCGAGGGCGTCAACAAGATGGTGGAGGTCGGGGTGAAAATGATCTCGGTGCAGGAGGAAACAGCCCGGGAACAGGGCTACGACTGGCTTCTCGGCGCCAGCAACCTGGGCAGCACGCCACGGGTTTTCTTCGGGGGTGGCACCACCGGCACGGGCACCGCGAGTCCCTTCCCTTTCAACAATCCCGGCGGCGGCCCCGTGGGGCTGAATCCGGTCACCGACGGGCTGCGCTCCGGCGACCTGGGCACGACGATCGCGATCGACGATCTGCTGAACGGCTCCCTGACCGTCCCTCCGAGCCAGGAGGCCCCGGCAGTCTTCTCCGTGGCCGGGGTTTTCACCGATCCCCAGTTCCAGGTCGTGGTGCGCGCGCTCAGCCAGATGAAAGGGGCCGACCTGCTCTGCTCGACGAAACTGCTGATCCGGCCCGGTCAACGAGGCACGGTGGAAGTGGTGCGGGAGTTTATCTATCCCACCGAGTACGATCCACCGGAGATACCGAACTCAACCGGAGGCGGATTTGCCGGTCGCATCCCCGCGATCCCCGCCACCCCCACCGCCTTCGAGGTGCGCCCGCTGGGCAAATCCATCGAAGTGGAGCCCACCGTGGACCAGGACAACCAGACGGTGAGCGTCGATGTGCTGGTCGATTTCACGGAGTTTCTGGGCTTCATCAACTACGGCACCCCCATCATCGATCCTCTCGCCGTGTTTTTCTTCGGGCCTCTCGCTCCCCCGGTGACCCCGAACGATATTCTGATGCCGGTCTTCGACGCAGTGAAGGAGACGACCAACGTCACGGTATGGGACGGGCAGACCATCGCCATCGGCGGTCTCTACGGCCACTCGGTCATCCAGTCGGCGGACAAGGTGCCCTTGATCGGTGACCTCCCCGCGGTGGGTCATTTCTTCCGGTCCAAGACGGAGAGGCACGTCAAGCGCGCTCTCGTCATTTTCCTGAGTGTCCGCATCATCGATCCGGGAGGGAATCCACTCAATTCTACCCTCGACGACGAAAGTCCCAACGAGGTGCGTGAGGCCGATCTGAACTACGCCAGGGAACCGGCCACAACCTACCTGCCCCCGCCGGCTGGCATCTACGAAAAGTAAAGGGGGACTTTTTCGCCATCCCGTTTTTAACCCCCTTGCGAGTGCGCTAATCCGAAAGATATTTGCCTCCTCACCACTTCCCATGAGCACTCCTGCGACCCTCCCGCCCCAGAGCAGAGAAATTGTCGATTTGCAAAACGCCGTGATTCGTTTCGCGGGCAATTCCCAGGATGGGATTCAGACGATCGGGGCCCTCCTGGCCAAACTGGCGGGTCGGAGCGCACGTGAGGTGGTGACTTACATGACGATTCCGTCAACCATCTCGGGTGGCCCCTCGATCTTCCAGGTGCATCTCGGCTCGGGAGAGGTACTCTCGCCGGGCGACGAATCGGATTTCCTCGTGGCCTTCTACCAGCACAGCTACGACAACCACATCGGGTCGCTGGCCCGGGGTGGCATCTGCATCTACGACACGGATCACGTCGAAGAACCGGATCTGGAAAACAAGGAGGTGGTGCACGTCGGCATTCCCATCACCAGCACCACGGTGGAGGCCATGGGCGGCAGCGCCCGCGACCGCGGCAAGAATCTCTTCGTGCTCGGGCTGGTCACCTCGCTTTTCCGACTCGATCGGGACAAGGTGGTGGAGTTGATCGAGCGCCAGTTCGGAAGAAAGAGCGAAGACATCCTGCGCAACGCCATGATCGCCTTCGATACCGGGTTCGCCTATCCGATCGGCGATGTCCTCGAGGTGGGATACAATCTCAAGTCCGGCCAGGGGCGCGACGGCGATCGCATCACCACGGACGGCAATACGGCGCTCACCCTCGGCCTGCTCGCGGGTGGTGTCCGCTATGGCGCGGGATACCCCATCACTCCGTGGTCGCCGGTCATGGAGATGCTTCGCTCCGAGCTGCCCAAATACGGCGGCCTCTTCGTCCAGTGCGAGGACGAGCTGGGCGCGGTCTCCATGGCGCTGGGTTTCGCCTATGCCGGGCACACCGCGGTCACGGGCAGTTCGGGTCCGGGGCTTTCCCTCAAGATGGAGGCACTCAGCTATGCGAGCATGGCGGAACTTCCCCTCGTGGTGATCAACGTGCAGCGGGGCGGACCGAGCACCGGCCTCCCCACCAGCGTGGAACAGAGCGACCTGATGCAGGCCATCTATGGCAGCCACGGCGATTGCCCCCGGATCGTGATCGCCCCGAAAAATGTGGAGGACTGCTTTCACGTCGGGCGCGAGGCCTGCCGCATCGCCCGGGAATACAGCTGCCCCGTCATCGTGCTCTCGGATCAGGCACTCTCCTCGCGAATCGAGGCATTTCCCACCCCCGACCTCAGCGACGTGGTGGAACCGGAGCTGGATCAGGCTCCGCGGCCCGAGAGCTTCAAGCCCTACCCCCTCGACGGGGAGACCCGTCACGCGCCTCCCGGAACCGTCATGGAGGGGGGCACTTATCCTGTCGTGACCGGGCTGGAGCACGACGAATGGGGGCATCCCACGAGCAATCCAAACCTGCACCAGAGGATGACGGCTCGTCGCCGGGACAAGATCAAACGATTCGCCGAGACCCTGGAATTGTCGCCGGTTTTCGGCGATGAATCGGGGAGCGTCCTGCTCGTGGGTTGGGGGTCCACCTGGGGTCCGGTCCGCGTCGCCACCACCCGGATGCGGGAGGAACACGGGCTCGCCGTGGGCAGCCTCCACTTCCGCCACCTCCATCCTCTCCCCAATGGCATCGAGGAAGTGTTCGCCAGGTTCGATCGCGTCATCTGCGTGGAGATGAACGACGAGGGTCTCTACGGCTACGGCCAGCTCGCCACCCTGCTGCGGGCTCGGTTCGCCGATCCGAAAATCGAGTCGATTTGCAAGACCGACGGTCTCACCTACCGGGTCAGCGAGATCGTCGATCGTGTGCTCTCCCGGGCGCGACCGGAACTCCAAAGCGAAACCTGACCCCAGATATGCCATGTCTACCGCCGCCGAACCCAAGAAACTGACCAAAAAAGCCCTCACCGCGGATCACCCGACCTGGTGTCCGGGTTGCGGGGATTTCGCCGTGCTCGCCGCCTTCTACAAGGTCCTGGAGAAGTTGCAGTTTCCCCACGAGAAAATCTGCACCATCGCGGGGATCGGATGCTCCTCGCGCTTTCCCTATTTCGTCAACGGTCACGGCGTTCACTTCATCCACGGCCGGGCCCTGCCGCTGGCTTCGGGGATAAGTCTTTCGCGGCCGGATTTGCACGTCTTCGCCTTCGGAGGCGACGGAGACGGGTACTCGATCGGGGGAAATCATCTCGATCACGCCGCGAGGAAAAACATCAACTTGACCTACGTGGTCATGGACAACTTCGTCTATGGGCTGACCAAGAAGCAGACTTCCCCGACCAGTCCGGAGGGCTACAAGTCGAAGACCGATCCGATCGGGTCGATCGACCGGCCCATCAATCCGATGAAAAAACTGGTCACCGGCGGAGCCAGCTTCGTTGCGCGAACCCATGCTGCCCAGGTGAAACACATGATGGAGGTGTTTGAGCGGGCCATCCTGCACCCCGGCTTCAGCGTCGTGGAGGTGCTCTCGGAGTGCGTCATCTTCTACCCGGGAGCCTTCGACGACGGCAATCCGCGCAAGGGGGGCGAATTCGAGATCATCGACGAAACGGCCCACGATGTCACCGACGAGAACGCGGCATACCAGTTGGCCAGCCTGCGGTATCCCGGCAAATTCGGGGTGTTCTACCAGGTGAATCGACCCACGAAGAACGAACTGGAACAGCGTTGGGTGCAGAGTTCGCGGGAAAAGACGGGCGGCGCCAGTGCCCGCGAACTCCTCGAGCAGCGCTTCGCCTCGATGAGTTAGCAGGTTTTGAAGCGGGACAGGGCCCAGTCGAGAGGTCCGGGACGCTCGTCCCCAGCCAGTGCCTATCCCGCAAGGATGAAGGTGCTGGCCGACCTGGTTCGATCCGCCGTGATCGATGTCGAGGCCCTGCGCCGGCCCTTGCGTCCCTGCGACCTGGAGCAGTGCCGGGGCACCTGCTGCCACGATGGGGTTTACCTCGGGGGCGAGGAATCCGATGTGTTGCGCCGCCTGGTGGCCGGGGAGCGCCGAGCCCTGGAGATGCTGGGGGCGGTCTTGCCTGAGCGGGTGGTGGTTTACGGGAGGTTTCGCGGGCTGGTCTCCGGCCCGAAAACGGCGACCCGGCCGGCTCCGGAACGCGAGCATCAGGACGGATATCCCGAGCATTTTGCCCGCACCGATTGCGTCTTCCTCCTGCCCGATTCGCGCTGTGCTCTCCAGGCTCTGGCCCTGGAGCGCGGATTGGATCCCTGGCATTTCAAACCGGCCACCTGCTGGATTCATCCGCTCTCCTTCGACCGGGACGGGGCAGGGCGGCCCCGGCTCACCCTGCACGACGAGAGCACGGATCCTCACTGGTTCGCGGATTACCCCGGTTTTTCTTCGCGAACACCCTGCGGGAAGACCTGTCCTTCGGGGGGGCGACCGGCCTGGGAGGTCTTGGCGAGCGAACTCGCACGCCTCGGTGAGATCGGGGAGCGAGATCTCCTCGGCGAGATCCGCGGAGGTTGAGGCCGCAGAAGGGGCTTTTTTACTGCAGTTTCGCGATGATCGTCTCGGTGACCATCTTGGGATTGGCCTTGCCCCGGGATAGCTTCATGACCTGACCGGTGAGGAAGTTGGCCGCCTTGCTGTTGCCCTCGGCCACCTCGCCCGCGGGGCCGGGGTTTTCCGCGATGACTCGGTCGATGATGGCTTCAATCTCTCCCGTGTCTGCCGGTTTGAAGCCCCGGGCCTTGGCCACCCGGGCGGGGTCGGCCTCCGGATCATCGAAAACATCGGCGAAGACCTGTTTGGCCTGGTCGTTGGAGATGGTGCCCGCCTCGATCAGGTCGACGAGAGCCCGCAGTTTCTGCGGCGGCACGGGGCATTCCGCGATGGTGAGTTCGCGCTTTTTCAGCTCGCCGAGCAGATTGTTGATCACCCAGTTGGCGATCTTTTTGGGTACTTTCTTTTTCGCACCGGCACTGGCCTCCTCGAAATAGCCGGCCAACTCGATCTCACCGGCGAGGACCGAAGCGTCGTAGTGGCTGATCTGGTAACTCTCCTCGAATCGGGCCACCTTCTGGTGCGGGAGTTCGGGGAGGTCTTCCCGCACCTGGTTCACCATCGTCTCCGTGCGCACCGGGAGCAGGTCGGGATCGGGAAAGTAGCGGTAATCGTCGGCGTTCTCCTTGATCCGCATGAGTTCCGTCTGGCCGACCTCGTCGTTCCAGCGCCAGGTCGCCTGAACGACGGGGTTGCCCCGCTCGATTTCCTCGATCTGCCGGTCGATCTCGTAGTGCAGCGATTTGCGCACCACCGAGACGGAGTTCAGGTTCTTCAACTCGATCTTGGTGCCGAGCTTCTTCTGGCCCGCGGGACGGACCGAGATGTTCACATCGCACCGCATCTGCCCCTTTTCCATGTCGGCGTCCGATACCCCGCTGTAGACGAGAATCTGGCGCAGCGAAATCAGGTAGGCGACCGCTTCCTCGGGCGAATCGATTTCCGGCTCGGAGACGATCTCCATCAGCGGAGTGCCCGCCCGGTTGAAATCGATGGTGGTGTAGCCGCCCCGGTGGTGGGTTGATTTGGCTACGTCCTCCTCGAGATGAATCCGGGTCAGGGTCACGGATTTTCCCGGATTGACGATGTCTTTCTGGTGGTCTTTGGGATAGGCGAGTTCGTAGAGGGGCACCGCGCCGCCGAGACACAGGGGCAGATCGTACTGCGAGATCTGGTAGTTTTTCGGCATGTCCGGATAGAAGTAGTTTTTCCGGTCCCACTTCACCACCGGAGGGGTCTCGCAACCGAGGAGTTGGCCGGCGAGGATGGTTCTCTCGATGGCGCCCCGGTTGAGCACGGGGAGGGCACCGGGCAGGCCGAGGCAGGTGGGGCAGGTCTGGGTGTTGGGTTCGTTGCCGAAGGCTACGGGACAGCCGCAGAACATCTTGCTCCGCGTCTTGAGTTGGACGTGGACCTCCAGGCCTATGCTAACGAGGTAGTTCGGATCCGCCATCAGTTTTCGGGGTAGTTCAGGGTCTTGTTCGTCTTGAGGAATCGGATGTATTCCACCACGTGGGTCTCCAGGTCGAGGTCGCTCAGGTCTTCGATCAGACGAGGTTCCTCCGCCAAGGCCATGGCCCGTTTGCTCAGGACGAGTCCGACCCGGTCTCCGAGGCGGAGTTGCGAGGCCATGACCGGGCTGTCGACCAGCTCCTGCACGGCGGGGTTGCGGAGCAGGGAGCCCATCTGCGCAGAGCTTTTGGCAAAAGTGCGGGCCGGCTCCTGCGCGGCGAAGAGGGAGAGAATGCCCACGTTGCGGTTTTCCCTGCGGCTGAAGGGGTCGCACCGGTCCAGGAGATCGGCGAGACGGGGCAGGGTCTCCAACTGGTTGCGCCACCGGGTGAAGGCCGATGGCTCCGGCAACCGGTCGAAGTCGGCGTCGACAATCGCCGGCTGGGTGATGGCGGCGACGTAGCGGAGTTCGTAGAGAGTGCCGATGGCCCGAAAGGCGTTGAAGAGAAGAAAAATCAGGATCGCGGCGGGGAGGAGGGCCTGGATTCCCCCGGGAATACCCTTGGCGAGGGGATGCAGGATGCTGTCCCGATTGTAGAGAAAGCGGAAAAACCAGGTGAGGATCACCCAGGTGAGGAAAAACACGACCACGGCGAGGATGCTCGATCCGACGAGGATAAACTCCCAGGAGATCTCGAACCCGAAGCGATTCTCCAGGTTCGGCGGGCCCAGGTTCATGCCGACGAAAAAGACCGCCAGGGCCAGTCCGACGGCAATGCCCCCGGAGAGCAGACGGGTCACACCCCACCGCATTCCGTAGAAGAAATAAAGAATGACGACGAAAATGGCGGCGAGGATTGGGACGGGCATGGTTTTCCCCGGTTGGTCGAGCGAGGGCTCCCGGAGTTAACCATTCTGCGCCTTTTGCCGCAAGGCGTGATCGCAGATTACCAGCGCGGCCATGGCTTCCACCATGGGGACGGCGCGGGGCAGGACGCACGGATCGTGCCGGCCCCGGCCCTTGAGCTCGGTGTTCTCCGCCCCGGTGCTCACCGTCTCCTGCGAGGTCATGATCGTAGCGGTCGGTTTGAAAGCGATGCGGAACACGATATCCTCGCCGTTGGAAATCCCACCCTGAACACCTCCGGACCGGTTCGTGGCGGTGCGGACTGCGCCGTCGACCATGCGGAAAGGATCGTTGTGTTCGCTTCCGGTGAGATGGGTGCCGGCGAAGCCGGAACCGATTTCGAAGCCCTTGGTCGCGGGCAGACTAAGCATGGCTTTGGCCAGGTCGGCCTCCAACCGGTCGAAAACGGGCATGCCGAGTCCGACCGGGCAGCGGCGAATGACGCACTCGACCACCCCGCCCACGGAATTGCCTTCGGCCCGCATCTGCTTGATCCGTTCGATCATGGTTTCGACGGCCGCGGGGTCCCCGGCGCGCACGATGTTGGATTCCACGGTGCGGGCGTCGACCGTGCCGGGATCGGGATTCGTCTCGATGTCGTGGATCGACCTGACGTAGGCGATGATCTCGATTTCCGGCGCGAAACGCTCCCGGATGACTTTTTTGGCCACCGCGGCGGCGGCGACCCGCCCGATCGTTTCGCGGGCGCTCGATCGGCCGCCCCCCTGCCAGTTGCGAATGCCGTATTTGGCCTGGTAGGTGTAGTCGGCGTGCGAGGGGCGGAATTTGGTCGCCATCTCCGCGTAGGCTTCGGGCCGGGCATCCTTGTTTCTCACCAGAATGGCGATGGGCGAGCCGAGGGTGAGTCCCTCGAAGGTCCCCGAAAGAATCTCCGCCTGATCTGCTTCCTTTCGCGGGGTCGTGATCTCACTCTGCCCGGGTCTCCGCCGATCCAGGTCGCGTTGCAGATCCTCTTCGCACAGGGGGATACGGGGCGGACAGCCGTCGATGACGACTCCGACGCCGCCCCCGTGGGATTCGCCCCAGGTGGAGATACGGAACAAGTGACCGAACGTGGATCCCATGCCTGTCTCTTTACGCGATCGATCCCGGCCGGGCCACGGTTATTTGTTAAAGCGCGAGATTTCCCGGGCGATCTCGCGGTCCTGTTCCCGTTTCTTGATGTCCTCGCGTTGATCGCGATGGGTCTTGCCCTTGCCGATACCGATCTCGACCTTGACGCGCCCATTCTTCCAGTAGAGCCGGAGAGGAACCAGGGTGACGCCTTTCTGATCGACGAGGCCCTGGAGGCGGTCGATTTCTCTCCGGTGCATCAGCAGTTTGCGCGGAGCGGTCGTTTCGTGCTGGAAGAACCCCGCGGTGTGTTCGTAGGGGCGGATGTCGCAGTTGTAGAGCCAGAGTTCACCGCGATCGACCCGGGCAAAGGCTTCGCTGACGTTTGCCTTGCCGGCCCGGATCGATTTCACCTCCGTGCCCCGAAGCACGATGCCGCACTCGAAGGTGTCGGTGATGTGGTAGTCACGACGGGCTTTCCGATTGGTGGCGATGTCGCTCATATTGGGTCCTGGTTCTGGGTTGAGGGCGGGATTGGGCCGTGAACAAGGAAAAAAAGACCCGGTGTCGCCCTGGGCAGCACCGGGCCATGACTCCCGTTTACGACCAACGGAGACCTCTCCGCCATTCTTCACGAGGAAGTCGAGCGTAGCCGTTCCAGGGGGCGCTGACAAGTCCACGGGGCTTCGGGTCCCCGGGTTCGGCCTAGATTTCCCGAATGCGAATGTTTCGCCAGTAGACATCGAAAGGTCCGGTGCCCTTTTTGATGCCATGGACCTGGAGTCCGAGGTGACCCTTCGGATGAGACTTGTAGATCTCTTCGTCGGTGAGATCGGCCACGGGATTGCCGTTGATCCAGACCTGGATGCGGGGCCCCTTGGCCACGACCCGGTAGTGGTTCCATTCCCCGTTTTTCAGGTGCTCGTGGGAAACTTTTTGATCCGGTTCCGGGGAAAGCCAGCCTCTTCCCGTCGCTTCTCCGTAGATGAACCCGGATTGGCCCGGGCTCGACTCGATCTCCACCTGGGGTCCGAAAAAACGTGCCGGCACGTTGTTTCTCTTTTTGCCTTCTTCGACGTCGTCCTCGGTTTTCTCCCGGGAACGGATCTGGACTCCGGAATTGAGCTTGTCGTGTACCTTCACCTCGAATTCCAACTCGAAGTCACCGAATTGTTCCTCGGAGACGAGGAAGGTGTTGGGGCTGCCCTCGACGGTTTCTCCTTTGATGGTTCCGTCGACCACCGTGTACTTGGCCTCGCCCAGAGTCGAGGGCTTCCAGCCAGTCAGAGTCTCGCCGTCGAAAAGAGATTTCCAACCGCCGGATTCTTCCGCATGAGCCTGGGTGACGAGGACACAGGCCATGCCCAATGCGAGCAGATCGAGTTTGCGCATGGGGTGATGTTAGTCAGAAATGTCCGGGGTGTCGAAACCGTTATCGCGGGAAACTTTCGAAGGCGGCGGCTTGTAGCCGATGGCCAGGAGGGTCTGGAAATGAGGCGAATGCCCCTCGCGGTCGACCACGGCGATCTCGATGTCGACAAAGCCCGCCGTTTCGAGGAAGCGGGAGATCTCGAGTTCGGAGAAACCCATCCAGAGGTCGGCGTAAAGCTCGCGCGCATCCTCGAAACGGTGCTTGATCAGGTCGAGAATCACGATCCTCCCGCCCGGACGTAGCAAGCGGTGGGCGGACCGGATCGCCTGATCGGGGCGAATCGCGTGGTGGAGAGCCTGGCTGAAGAAGGCGATGTCCACCGACTCCGGTTCGATGGGCGGGTCCTCCAGATCGCCGAGCCGGTACTCCAGATTGCGATAGCCGTTTTCGGCGGCGATCCGGGAGCCGAAGTCGACCATTTTTTGGGAGTTGTCTACCGCGACGACCCGCCTGGCCCGCTGCGCCAGGAGCTGGGACAGGGTGCCCTCCCCCGCACCGAGGTCGGCGATGTCCATGGGAGGCATCAGCTTGAGCAGGGTCTCGGCCAGCGATTTCCAGGAACGCCCGGGGACATAGGTGCGTCCGAATTTGCCGGCCAGTTCGTCAAAATAAGCCCGAGCCCGGTCCTTTCGCTTCGTCAGGGCGAGGGCGAGAGCCTCTTCGTCATCGGATATCTCCTCGATATCCCCGGCGGCCAGTTCGAGGACCTGCACCAGGTCCTCGGGAAAGACGCGGGATTCTCGGTTGAACGAGTAAATCACGTTCTTCCCCGAACGGCGGTCGAGCACCAGTTTCTCCCGCTTCAGCTGGGCGAGATGGGTCGAGATCCGCGACTGACCCATCCCCAGAATCTCCTGCAACTCCACCACGGAGAGGTCCTCCCGCCGCAGCAGGCGGAGAATGCGAATCCGCGTCGGGTCGGCGATCAACCGGAGAGTTTTTAGAATTGACGCCATCCGCCAAGGCTATAAGGTATCAACTCATCTAGATTTGTAAATACGATCGTCATGTCGAACTCCTACATCTTCTCTTCTGAATCCGTCACTGAAGGGCATCCCGACAAAGTATGCGACACCATTTCCGATGCGGTGGTGGATGCGTGTTTCGAGCATGACACCCGATCCCGGGTGGCTTGCGAGACCATGGTCAAGGACAACCTCGTCATTCTCGGTGGTGAGATTACGACCTCGGGGCAGTTCGATTACCGGGAGGTCGTTCGGGCCGCGATCGAGGAGATCGGTTACACCACCCTCGACTGCAAGTTCGATGCGTCGAATTTTTTCTTTTTCAACGCGCTGGGGGAGCAATCGCCCGATATCGCCCAGGGCGTCGACGCTCGGGCAGCGGACAACAAGACCACCGATGAACAGGGAGCCGGCGACCAGGGCATCATGTTCGGCTATGCGGTCAAGGAGACCCCTTCCCTGATGCCCGCACCGATCTCTCTGGCCCACCAGCTGGGTCGCGAGTTGACCGCATTGCGCAAGAACGGCACGCACCCCTGGCTGCGGCCCGATTCGAAGA
>CAZLUZ010000024.1:0-36106 GCA_964562825.1 uncultured Akkermansia sp. | reverse complement strand
CGGGTTGCCCTTCTACCAATACAAAATGGGCCGGAACCCGGAGACGGGAAAGCTGGAGGCGGCCCGGGGCTTTATTGCGGTGGGCCAGTTCGCCGCCGGAGTCATCGCCATCGGCCAAGTCAGCCGGGGATGGATATCCATCGGCCAGGCGGCCTTCGGCCGGGTCTTCGCCCTCGGCCAGTGCGCCGTGGCCCCGGTCGCGGTCGGACAACTCGCCATCGGAGTCGCCGCCATCGCCCAGATCGGGGCGGCCGTCGGCGGTCTCTTCCAGATCGGCACCGCCTTTTTCGGCAAGGCAATTCACTTCTTTCCCCTGCCCGGTTTCTGAAGCAAGCCCGGGTGGCCGACCTCGGCATCCATTCCCGCTCACGGCCCGGCGCCCGACCGCGGGTCACAACACCCCGTGAAAGACCGCGGACACATGGCAGGCGCTTCCCGCCATGACGAACAGATGCCACACGAGATGGGCATACCGTCGCCCCCTCATGAGAAAAAAGATGACCCCGATGGTGTAGAACAATCCACCGGCGACCAGCCAGGAAAAATCAATCAACTCAATCCGCTCGATCAGGGGTTTGACGGCAAAGACGATCAGCCAACCCATGAGCACGTAGACCGCCGTGCCCAGTTTCTGGAATCTGGGGAGGAATTTGACCTTCAACACGATCCCGACGAGGGCGAACGTCCAGACCAGGGCGAAGAGGGTCCAACCGACCGGTCCCCGCAAGGTGACCAGAACCCACGGCATGTAACTGCCCGCAATGAGGATGAAGATGAAGGAGTGATCCAGTATCAGAAAAATCTTCTTCAACCGCACCGATGTGACCCAGTGAAAGACGGTGGAAGCCAGGTAGAGCCCGACCAGGCTCACGCCGAATAGAGAAACTCCGACCACGTGCCACACGGAGTGGGGCGCCGCACAGATGACCATGGCGATCAACGCGCCCACGCTGAGGAGGGCGCCAATGCCATGGCTGATGCTGTTGGCCAGCTCTTCTTCGGGACTGTCGCAGAGCGGACTCCTGACTTGGGACCGGGGAGACATCACCCAACCTCGCCCAGGCGCCTGGAATAGTAGGTACCGGATGCCGACCATTTTCGCGGTTGACAGCATCGCCGGCAGATCGTCCCGCCGGGCTTTTCGCTTTCGTGGGGATACGCAGGAATCGATCACCAATCCCCGAACGGATGGGACGAAGCGGGTCCGCTTTCCCGTTTCCCGCGATCTCACCTCGCCACGTGTGTTATGATGGAAGGAAACGATGAAAACGCTTTTCGCCATCCGCCACGCAAAATCGAGCTGGTCCGATACAGGGGTCACCGATCACGAGCGTCCTCTGAACGAGCGAGGCAGAAGGGACTGCGCCAGCATGGCACAAGCGCTTCGCGAGCGGCAGATCGTTCCCGACGTGATTTTGAGCAGCTCCGCGGTCCGCACCCGTGCCACCGCTGAATCCCTCGCCTCCGCCCTCGACCGGCCGGCGGATGACATCCGGATCTGTCGCGACTGGTACCTGGCATCTGCCGCCAGATGGCTGGAGGCCATCCAGCAGATCGACGAGGGCTTCGAGACGGCCTTCGTGGTGGGTCACAATCCGGGCATGAACGAACTGGCCGATCGCATCCTGCGCCACGAAGTGCTGCCCGATTTCCCCACTTTGGCCATCGCCTGGATCGAGCTGGATGTGTCCTATTGGGGCGAAGCCGACTGGAAAACGGGACGTCTCCGGGAATTTCTCACCCCGCGAAACCTGACCCCATCCTGAGATGGCGCGCATCCTCGCAGCGATGTCCGGCGGCGTGGACAGCAGCGTGGCCGCGGCCCTCCTCCTCGAGCAGAGGCACGAGGTGGTGGGCGCCTACATGAAGAACTGGACCAACGAGGAGGGTCTGCCCGGAGACTGCCCCTGGGAGCAGGACATCGTCGACGCCCGGGCCGTGTGCGAACATCTCGGCATCGAGTTCCGCATCCTCTCCCTGACCGACGAATACCGCGAGAGAGTGGTGGATTACCTTCTCGACGGTTACCGCACGGGCATCACCCCGAATCCTGACGTGATGTGCAATCGGGAAATGAAATTCGGCATTTTTCAGGAGTTTGCCCGGCTCCAGGGCTTTGACGAGATGGCCACGGGTCACTATGCCCGCTCTCGGGAGAACCCCGATCGGAGCAGGGACATCCTCCGCGGCGCGCCGGGGAAGGATCAGACCTACTTCCTCGCCCTGCTCCGGCAGGAACAGATCCGGCCGGCGCGTTTTCCCATCGGGCACTTGAGCAAACCCGAGGTGCGCCGCGAGGCGGAACGGTTCGGTCTGCCCGTCGCCCGGAAAAAGGACAGCCAGGGGATCTGCTTTATCGGAGACATCAAAATGTCGGACTTTCTCTCGCACTACATTCCGCCCCAGCCCGGCCCCATCGTCACCCTGGATGGCGTCGAAGTGGGAACCCACCAGGGCCTCCACCTCCATACCCTCGGACAACGGAAGGGGCTCGGCGTCGCCTCCAACACCTACGGCAAGGCCTATGTGGTGGTGGCCAAGCGCCACGAAGACAAGGCTCTCGTCGTCGCGCTGGAGGAACCGGACACCCCCTATCTCTGGGCCAAGCGCTGCCGGGTGGGCAGCCTCTCCACCACGCGCCTGCCCCCCGGGGACTGGGCCGGGGTCTCCGCCCAGCCGCGCTATCGCCACCCGGCCGTGCCCGTGGAGATGGAGCCCGACGGGGATTCTCTCATCCTCACTTTTGCCGAACCGCAGCGAGCCCTCACCCCCGGGCAGATCTGCGCGTTTTTCAGCGACGACGTCCTGCTGGGCGGAGGCGTCTTCGAGGCCATCTTCCACGATCCCGAATAATCGGGCGTTCGAAAAAGTCTCACCGCAAAACCTCTCGTCTCCCCGCGGGGAGTTCCCCGGGGTTTCTTCTCTTGTTTCCTCCCTTTTTCCGCTATCCTTGCGCGCCATATGAAGCCGAATCCCACGCGAGTGTTCCTCTCGACATCGCCCCCCGATTCCGGGCCGGGCGAAGGCGGTTTTCGGGGTATCGAAGTCCAACTGAGGGAGCTCTTTGCCGATGGCGGCTTCGAGACCCTCTCGGCCAATGCGGCACTCGATGAAGACCTCCTCGTCCGGTTGGACGATCAGATCCGGCGGAGCGATCTCGTCGTTCAGTTCCCTGGATCCGTCGAAGCTCCGTCGGTTCCCGAGGCCGCGGTGTTGGCCCTGCAGGAGAAGCTGGACCGGGACGGTCGCCCCTTCTCCATTGACCAACCCGAGGCCTTTCGGTGCGATCTGGGCACCTTCGCCGGACTGACCCTCGCAGAGTGGGAGTCCTACCTCGCCATCCACCACCGCATTCCCCTGGCGTGCTACACACCGCCCGGCCCGCCCGACTCCGCTCATTTCCAGCGGCTTCGCCTCGCCTCTCCCCCGGTGTTTCCGGAGGCCTGCACAGACGGGGAAGATCTGGCAAAAAAACTCTCCAGCCGCCTCCGTTTCGCCGGCATCGACCGGCTCGCGTGGGAACCTCCCCGGTACCCGCCGCGCCCCGCCTTCGTCGTCGGCATCACCGGTCTCCACCGACTCCCCGAGGATGCTCCCGAGATTCTCCGGAACCGCCTCCGCCAGGTGTTTGCCTGGCTGCGCAAACAGGAGTACCCCGACCCCGAGCCCGGCTTCGGCCCGCCCCTCGGTCTGAAACGTTCCCCGATCGTTCTGCTCACCTCGCTGGCGCCGGGGGTGGAACAGCTCGCCGCCGAAGTCGCCCTGGAAGAGAACATCGAGGTGCGTTGTCCCCTGCCCTTTCCCCAACATCTCTACCGGCGGTCGTCCACCTTTCTCGATCCCGGCGACGTGGGATCCTCGTTGCGGCGTCTCGACCAGTTCGCCGCCCTGCTCAGCCGGATCGGGGTGGAAAATACCTTCCCCGTGCGGCACAAACTCGACGACAGCGCAGACGCGGCCAGCCTGGAAAATGACTTGCTCGACCGGGAACGACGCAATCTCCGCTACCGCGCGGCGGCCGAATACGTGGCGACGAACTGCGACATGCTGGTGGCGATCTGCGACCAGGAGAACCCGATCGAGGAACCCAAGTCCGACGGGGAACTCACCCCGCTCGCCCAGAGCGGATCGCGCATCATCATCAATTCCTACATCAACGGCATTGAGTCTGGAATCCTGCCGATTCCGCCCTCCCTCTCGTGGCAGGAGAACGGGCCCGTGATCCGGATTTTCTGTCCGGATGTCGAAAGTTCCCGGGAGACCCGCTCGGCCCTCGGCGATGTGCGCATCTGGCATCCGGCCGACTCGGAACACCCCGAGCGATTCCACCACCAGATCCACGAGCAGGAAATGACCCAGCTGCGCCGGTCGACCCGGCGTCTCGAGTCCTTCAATGCCGATCTCGCGGGAACCCCCAAGAAGGATTGCGACGTCGCTTCGCTTTACGAGGGGACCGCGCCATTCCGTCCCGAAAACTACTGGGAACGTTTCCTCGCGATGATGACGCCTTCGGGCCTGTGGCGGATTCTGGTCCGGCGGATCGAGCGATTCGGGAGCTTTCTGCCCCGCATGGGCAATCGCGCCGCGGAGAAATCTCTGCCCCCGCTGCATCGGCTCGCCTGCCTCATCGACCGAACCGAAAAAGCCATCGCCCGCTACAACAATCAGGTATCGGTCGTGACCAACACCCCCTTCATTCTGGGGCCGATCGTCTATGTTCTCCTGGAGTACCACAACACCCTATCCGGGACCGACATGCAGATGCAGGCGGTGCGGAGCTTCCTCGGTGCCGCCGCCCTCATCCTGTTTGTCTTCGCCATCCACCGACTCGCCCGCTGGTGGAATGCCTTCGACCGCAAGAATGACTACCGCGCCCTCATCGAGGGAGCGAGGGTGCAATTCTACTGGGCGGCGGCCGGTATCACCGAGGCGGTGCCTCGAAACTACATCCAGCGCCTCCGCGGCGAGGTCATCTGGATCCAGTCGGCCATTCGATCGCTGTTGCTCCCCGTGGAGAGGTCGACCGAGGCGTTTCACGATCTGGCCGGTCACAAGGAGAAATGCCTTCAACTTCGCCGGGTGTCGCAGGGCTGGTTGACGACCCAGGAATTCTATTTCTCCAAGCAGGCCCACAACCAGAGCCGCCTCCATGCCCGGCTCCGCTTTGCCAGCAGCCTGTTTCTCGCGGCCGGTGCTTCCATGATTTTCATCTCCTTCGCCCACGAGTGGCTCTGGGGCCGCCCCATCAACGATTTCATCAATGCCGCCTTTCGCACCCTGGGTAGCAACGGCCTCGTGATCTGGATCCTGGGAGCACTGATCTTCGAGGTGGGGTTCCAGTGGGTCTCGGCGAAAGCCTACCGCGCCTACTACCGGACGCGAAATCCCGACGATCCCTACGTCAAAACCGCTCAGCGATTCCGGGAATTGAACACCCAGTTCTTCATCGGTCTCCTGGGAGTCTCTCTGGGATTGGCCACCTACTCGGCGGTCCACAGCGTGTTCCTCAACGAACTCTCGCCCAGCTCCATCGGCAGCGGCGATGGCATGTTCGGGATCCACGTGCCCCCGGACAGCCGTTTCGGTGACGCCGGCGCTTTCTACGAAAGGCTGCTCGACCTGTTCCGGAACGCCTTTTTCACCCTGGGCGGTCTCACCCTGGGTTATTCGGTGGTCAAGTTCACCCGGGAAAACTCCCGCCGCTACGAATCGATGCGGGGCCAGTTCACCGCGGCACGTCGCAAGATCGACCGACTCCTCCGGCGCTACGAACGCATGATCGAGCGGGGAGAGCCCGAAGAGGAACTCGATCGCATGCAGAAATCCATCCAGGATCTCTTCGTGGTCCTCGGGCGCGAAGCTCTCCATGAGAACACCGATTGGCTGCTCATGCGGCGAAATCGCCCTGTCGAACCCGCCCTGCCCGTGAAATAGGCCGGTCCCTACCACCGATCGCTTTCGTCGATTGTGCGATTGTCCCGGCAGCGACCCTGTCCCATGGTTCCGCTATGTCCGGACTCGAGGAGCGCGTCATCATCATCGGGGCGGGTCCGGCGGGACTCACCGCGGCCCACCACCTGACCCGCCACGGCAGGGAGGTGGTGGTGCTCGAGGCAGACCCGGTCGCCGTCGGCGGAATCTGCCGCACCGTGGAACATCGCGGGTTTCGCTTCGACATCGGCGGTCACCGGTTCTACTCGCAGTCCGACCGGATCGAACGCCTCTGGGAGGAGATGCTCCCGGAACCCGGCGATTTTCCCGTGAGGCGCCGCTCCTCCCGGATCTATTACCGGGGCAAGTTTTTTTCCTATCCCCTGAAGCCCGTGGAAGCGCTTTTCGGTCTCGGTATCGGGGAATCGCTCCGCTGCGGATTCTCCTACCTCCAGGCCAGGCTCTTTCCCCACCCGAACCCGGAGAACTTCGAGCAATGGGTCTCGAACCAGTTCGGCAGCCGCCTCTTTCGCATCTTTTTCCAGACCTACACGGAGAAAGTGTGGGGCATGCCCTGCCGGGAAATCTCGGCGAACTGGGCCGCCCAGCGCATCAAGGGCCTCAATCTCTCCCGCGCCGTGCTCTCCGCCCTGCTCCCCGGCCGGTCGCGAAAGGGCGGCGCCGTCGTCAAAACGCTGATCGACGAGTTTCGCTATCCCCGCCGCGGCCCCGGCATGCTCTGGGAGAGTTGCGCCCAGCAGATCCGCGCCCGCGGCGGCGAGATTCTCCTGGGCCACGCCGCGACCCGTCTCCACCTCGATTCCGACTCCGGCCTCTGGGAGGTCACCGTGGAGACCGCGGACGGGCCCCGCGTGTTTGCCGGGGGTCATGTCATCTCCAGCGCCCCGCTGCGGAATGTGGTCGGTATGCTGCACCCTCCCCCCGCGGAACCCGCGCAACGCAGCGCTCGTTCCCTCCGCTACCGGGACTTCCTCACCGTCGCGCTCGTCGTGGAGGATGACGACGCCTTCGACGACCAGTGGATCTACATTCATGAACCGGGCGTCCGGGTGGGACGAATCCAGAATTTTCGGGCCTGGTCGCCCGACATGGTGCCCACCCCGGGGATGACCTGCTATGGCCTGGAGTATTTCTGTTTTTCCGACAAAGACGACCTCTGGTCCCGGGCAGACGCGGACCTCGGCCGATTCGCCGCGGCCGAACTGGTCGCGCTCGGTCTCGCCCGCGAAGAACAGATTGTCGATTTCCGGGTGGTGCGGCAAAAGAAGGCCTACCCGGTCTACGACCGGAATTATGCCGAACATGTCACTGTGATTCGAGAGGAATTGGAGCAACGATTTCCCCGGCTGCATCTCGTGGGAAGAAACGGGATGCACAAATACAACAACCAGGATCACTCCATGATGACGGCGCTCCTCTCCGCGGAGAACATCCTCGCGGGCCGAAGCGTCCACGATATCTGGAAAGTCAACGAAGACGCCGAATACGGGGAATCGCGCCAACCAAGCGATTCTCGGATCGGGCTTCGGGACGTTCCTCAACCCACGAAAAACCACAATCCATGAAAACCAACCAACGGAACAACCTCATCGGGCTGGCGGCCATCGCTCTGCTGGCTTCTTTTTCCCCGATCCTCTCCGCAGGAGATCAACTCGGCAAAGTCCTCGGCGAGACCGGCTGGGACCGCCTCGTCGGCACCTGGGTGGACCAGGAGACCCAGGGCGAGAGCACGACGACCACCTTCGGCTGGAAGTACGACGGCACCGTCATGGTCAGCGAGACCAAGATGCCGCAGGCTTCCACCACCACGATGATGGGGCACAACGCCGCCACCGATGAGATCTACGTATTCTCCGTCTCCAGCACGGGCGGATTCAGCAAGGGAAGCTGCGCCTTCGAGAAAGACAAGGCCACCTTCACCATCACCATCACCGACGCCGAGGGAGAGATCAGCGAGAAGGTCCTGAACTACGAACTTCTCGACGACGACACCCTTCAGCTCAAGATCGACGACCGCACCCTGGTCTTCGTGCGCAAGTAACCGACCGGAAGCTGTGCCGCGGGGGAAGGCGACAGCCTCTCCTCTGCGGCGCGACGGGTGCTCAACGAGCCCGCCGCCCCTCGAGCCCCGCGATGCCCACCGAAGCGAGGGCGAGCACGAGGAGTCCGCCACTCGGAGCGCCGATGAGGAAGGTCGAGGACGAGGGCGCCCACCAGGTCGCCGACATCGCGAGGAGAACCGCCAGCGATCCCCCGATCCACCATCGCCGGGCCGGGTGGCCATCCAGCGCGGCCAGGCCAAAGAGCAGGAGGGGCAGGGCCAGCACATCGTTGTAGGTATGGCGAAAGGCGGGGAGGAAAAAATCCCCGATCACAGCCCAGGCGGCCACCATCCACCAGATCAGGGCCGGTCGGGACCGCATCCAGATGAGCCAACCGAAAAAGCCCAGGGCGCAGAGCATCCAGAGCCCGATGGGCAGCTTCGCCGGGATGCTGCCGGGTAGCCAGCGGAAGACCGAGGTGTCGGTGAAAGGGATCTCACGGGAAAAACCCGCCAGGGTTTCGATGGGTATCCCCTCGATCTCTGCCGGATAGGGAATCGCGAGCCGTTCGGCCTTCATTTCGTTGAGGTACTGCTCGGCGTGGGTCTCCATGGCGAGCCGGTAGTCGCTCCAGATAGACTCGCCGAACAGGAGCATCGGCACGAAGGCGGTGACCAGGGCACCGGCGACCAGCGCCCCCAGGATCCATCTCCACCGGCCTTCGCCGGCGGCGGCGACCACGGCCAGGTAGACCGGACGACTGGCCACCAGACCGGCCCCGCCGAGACCACCGATGATGCCTCGTCCCGGCTTCATCAGGGCGGGCAGGAAAAACAACCAGGCGGCATAGACCGCATACACCTGGCCGCGGTCGACGTGGTGTCGCCACGCCGGGGTGACGGCGAAGGCCAGAGCGAACACCAGGCCCCAACCCGCCGCCCGGCGCCCCGTCCCCCGAGCCCAGACCCACAGAGCCGCGATCAGGGCGAGGTAGGACACACCGAGCCAGCACCACTGGATCACCCGGTAATTCCATTCGTTCATCGGGGTATGCCAGGCGAGCACCCAGGGGGTGACGGTCGTCTTGCTCAGCAGCGATGCGGGTTCGTTGTAGAGATCGAGGAACTCCGGGGCGTCGCCCGGCTGCCATTTGAACGCATAGGGATCGACTCCGGCGGCGGCCACCCGGGCCCCGGTGATCCGGTTGCGCAGGTCGATCGATCCCCCCTGGTGGAGGTTGGCGACATCCTCCAGCAGACCCCAGACCGCGGGCAGGATGAGGATGAAAAGAAAGAGCCGGGGACCGTTCATAGGATCAATCTGCCGACGGATTTCAGAACCGGCCCGCGAGAAAATGCGCCGCGACCACGAATCTCTCGGACCAAGCGAGATGGCGCGGACGAAGCGTGGGGATCTCCGCCGAGGTGAGGAGGAGAAACTCCCGCCCCCCGAGCCACTCGCCCTCAACCTCATTTCCTTTCAGGGCGGTGAAGGGGTGCCCGTGGGGTTCCTCGTGAAGGAAAAACCGGCATGTCTTTCCCGTCGCCGGGTCGATGCCCTCGCCCTCGAAGCCCCAGGCCTCGTCAGCCAGCCGGGCGGGAACCGAGGTGATCGCGACAAAATGGTGACGCATCACCTCCCATCGGGGCTCGTGCCCCGTCTCCTCCCGTCTCTTGACCGCGAACGCTCTCAGGCTGAGGACGGGCAGCACCCCGGCCTCCAGGGAAACACGCATCCAGCCATGGGCCCGCCGGAGATGTTCGCCGTCGGTCTCACCGGGAATCCGGTCGAGAAAGGCTTCGTTCACCGGACCGCAACCGTGCTCCTCGAACAGTTCCCGCCACCCGGCGGCGAGATCGCGGGCGAAGACGCCGTGCATCCCCCAACGCGTCTGGCCGGGCGCCACCACCGACCGGCGGGTCCGAAAATAGCGATCCACGAGGTAGCGCAACCGCGTCTCATCCCCGCCCCCCAGCAGTTCCTGGTAGGCACCCCGGCAGCTTTCGTTGCCGAATTTCAGCACATTGAGCAGGGAAGCGGGGCCGCAGGCATTGGGTGAGTCCCGATAGAGACGCTGGGAGACGATCCCGATGGGAACCGTCTCCAGACCGATCCTTCCGGCGTCCTCCGCCCCGCCCCGGATCGGCAGGGCCAGGGCCAGGACGAGGCTACACATCCAGATCGGACGCTTCGCCGGCCACCTGCCCCCGAAGCTTCGCCTCGATGAAGCCGTTGAGGTCCCCGTCCATGACTGCCTGGATGTTGCCCGTCTCATGACCCGTGCGGTGATCTTTCACCATCTGGTAGGGTTGGAAAACGTAGGACCGGATCTGGCTGCCGAAGCCGATCTCGCCTTTCTCGCCATACTGTTTTTCCAGTTCGGAGCGCTTTCGCTCCTCCTCCATCTGCACCAGTTTCGACTTCAGGATGCGCAGCGCCGTCTGCCGGTTCTTGTGCTGGCTGCGCTCCACGGTGCAGCGGATGTGGATCCCTGTCGGGATGTGCTTGAGGTGCACCGCCGTCTCTACCTTGTTGACGTTCTGCCCTCCCTTGCCGCCGCTGCGTGCCGTGGTGATCTCGAGATCCGCCTCGTTGATCTCGATATCGGGTTCCTCCTTCAGGTCCGGCGCGATATCCACGCTGGCGAAGGAGGTATGGCGGCGAGCCTGCGCATCGAAAGGCGAAATTCGGACGAGACGGTGCACGCCGCGCTCGCAGTTGAGAAAGCCGTAGGCATTCTCGCCCTCGAACCGGATCGTCGCTCCGCGCACGCCGCATTCCTCGCCTTCCTGCAGGTCGATCATCTCCGTCTTGAAGCCCTCCTGCTGCCCCCAGCGCTGATACATCCGGACGAGCATATCGGCCCAGTCGCAGGCCTCGGTGCCGCCGGCACCGGCGTGGATCATGAGGAAAGCGTTCTCGGGGTCGAAGGTGCCGTCGAGCAAAGTCCGCATCTCGAGCTTGTTCAATTCCTCGGTGATGTTGTTCACCTCGGACACCACCTCCTTCGCCGAGGACTCTTCCCCATCCTCCTCGGCCATTTCCAGGAGAACTTCCAAGTCTTCGATCCGTCTCTCCATCGCACGCACCGGAGCGATCAGGGCTTTCAGCCTTGAGATTTCCGAGGTGCTCTGTTGGGCCTTATCCTTGTTGTCCCAGAATCCGGGAGTCGACATTTCCTCTTCGATCTTGGCCAGCTTCGACGTTAGGCTGTCGAAGTCAAAGATACCGCCTCAGCTCGGAGAGCCGGGCGGTCAGGGCTGGCAGATCAATCGTGTCGAGCGTTTCACTCATAATCCCGCGACTGTTCCATCGCTCTGGCGGAAATGCAAAGATGAAAAGCATCGGCACCATCATCGGAATGAATCCGCTCACCGAGACGAGCCTCATCGTGCAATGGTGCACCACCGATCACGGCATCGTGAAAGCAGTGGCCAAAGGAGCGAAACGCCCGCGCAGTCCGTTTGCCGGTAAGCTGGATCTCTTTTTCCTCACCGAAATCGAACTTCATCCATCGAAAACGGGGGACCTCCACATCCTCCGGGACATCGCGGTGATCGACACGCGGCTGGGGTTGAGAAAATCCTACACCCAGACCCTGGCCGCCTCCTATTTTGTGAAACTCGTGCTCCGGGCCACCGAACCGGCGACACCCATTCCCGAAATCGACGACCTGCTCAATCGCGGCCTCGGCTTTCTGGCCGGTCAATCGCCCACCCGCCGTGCCGTCGAGCATTTCGAGAACCAACTCGCCAGAATCCTGGGGCTGGAAGAGCCGGGGGTGGATGCCAGGCAGGGACTCGCCGAGTTGTTCGGAGGACTTCCGCGGCAACGGGAGGAAATCCTGGGCAGGCTTGGCGATTGATCCGGAGCGCGGGCCTTAGCGACTCCGGCGCCGGTTGAAGAGACGATCAAAGAGGGTGTCCCTCCGCGCCGTGCTGGGTGCGGGGCGCGAAACCTCCTCCTCGGGCACCTCACCGGTCACGGGAACCGAGGACGACGCACCGCCTGCCGAAGAGCGGAAAATCGAGGAACGGTCCTCGGCCGCGGTCACGTCGATCTCCTCGTAATAGCGGCCGCTTCCCCGGTAATCTCCCCGCACCTCGTCCGACATGCGCCGCACCTCGGCCAGGTTCTTCGGGGTGAGATACTCGTTGAGAAAGTCGCTCAGGATGGGAGCCGCGCTGCGCCCGCCGCTGACGGTCTCGCCGGGATCTCCCTCGTAGACCACGGCAAAGGAATAGACCGGGTAGTTCACCGGAAAATATCCGGCAAACCAGGCGATATTGCGGTTCTCCTGCGTGATCCACTGCCCCGTTCCCGTCTTGGCTGCGACGGTGACCTCGTGATACCCGGCTTTTCCGGTGCCGAAGGAAGCGTTGACCACGTTGTACATTCCCTGGCGCACCGCGGCGAGGGCCGAGCCGCGCACCCCCACCGAGTTCCTCACCTCTGGCTGAAACACCTCGATCAAGTTGTGGTTGACGTCCTGGATCTGTTGGACCAACCGGGCCTGATAGACCCGCTCGCGGTTTGCGATGGCCGCCGTGGTCCGCGCCATCTGCAGGGGAGTCGCTTTCATCATCCCCTGGCCGATCGACATGTTCGCCTCATCTCCATCGGTCAGCTGGTACCCGTAATTCTTGAGCCAGTAACTGTTCGTGGGGATGAATCCCGGCTCCTCCGGCAGGGGCAGACCCGTCTTCTCCCCCATGCCGAGCCGCAAGGCCATGGCGCTCATCGAATCGCCGCCAGCCTCCACCGCCACCTCGTAGAACCAGGTATTGCAGGAGCGGGCGATCGCAGAGACCACATTCATCAGTCCCTCGCCGGTGTCGTTCCAGTTCCGCATCGTCAGATTCCCGACCTGCCACGAGGAGGGACAGGGAAAGACGTCGTTGGTGTAGATGTGACCGCTGTCGAGAAAGGCGAGAGCCGCGACAATCTTGAAGGTTGACGCCGGGGGGTACTCCCCTTTGAAGGCCCGGGGAAAAAGGGGTTTTCCCTCGTCCTCCAGCAGGGCCTGGTAGCGTTCCGTCGAGATCGAAGGGATAAAATCGTTGGGATTGAAGCGCGGATGGCTCGCCATCGCCACGACGTCGCCGTTGTTGACGTTCATCACCACCAGTGCCCCGCGTTTCGTCTTTTCCTCGAGAAGCCGCTCCGCGATCCGCTGCATCTCGATGTCGATGGTGGTCACCACGTTGTGGCCCGGGCGCGGCACCGCGATGGTGTCCTCGCGGATCTTGTTGCCGAGCCCGTCGTAGAGCACGTTGATCCTGCCGGGAACACCCGTCAGCTGCTCGTCGTAAGCCACCTCGAGCCCCTGAGCCCCGATTGCCGCGCCCCAGAGGGGTTCCTCGCTCCCGATCGGTCCCGTGGACCGTGGCGGTCGTTTGCCCACGAATCCGATGACATGGGAGAGCAGCATCTCGTTGGGATAGTGCCGGAGGTAGACAGGATGCAGTTTCAGGCCGTCCACGGCGTTCTCGTTCAATTTCTCCGATTCATTTTTCGTCAGCGGACCGGAGAACATCAGGGGCATCCAGCGGCGATTCAGGTAGTGCTCCCGCACCGTGTCGGGGGGCAGGTCCCAGGCGGTGCCCAGGATGTTGTTCACGTGGACGATGCGCTGGGCCGCATATTTGAGAATGCGCGCATCCTCAACCTCGTCGCCCCATTGGGGAAACTCGATCGACGCATAGTTGACCACCTTGGTCTGCGCCAGGGGATAGCCGTTGCGATCGAGGATCTGGCCCCGGGGTGCTGGGATGCTGAAGGTGAAGGTCCGCGCATCCGGTTGGGTGAGCAACTCGGAGGCCAGCTTGTCGTTGAGGGGATCCTCCCCGCCCGCGGCACCCGCTCCGTCCTGGGCGGTGGGCCGGTCGGGGATGAGCGGGTCCGAATCCACCCGGATGACTCTCCTCTCCTCGGAAGGCGGTGCCAGAGGTTCCAGTTGGCCCGCATCGCGCAACAGCGCGGCCACGCCGGGAGAACTCACGTTGGCGGCCTCTTCCCGTTGGCGGTTGAGGGCCTCTTCGCTGTCGATTTCGAGGATGGGGGCCACTGGCATCGCCATCATCTCTTCGCCTTCGGCCCCCTCTTCGCCGGGCTCCCCCTCACCGGTTCCGTCGCCCGGATCTTCGACTTGCCCGTCCTCCCCGGCGGGGACGCCCATTTCTCCCGGAGGCAACCCGTCCTCCGTCAACTCCGGGTCGGTCGGCTCTTCGCCGGGAGCGAGCGGGGCCACATCCCGCAGATCGCGAAAAATACTCTGCCCGTCGAGCCGGAGCGGTGCGCCCGCGGCACAGAGCCCGACGAGAGCGACGATGAGATTGCGGAGGGATATCTGCGACATCATGGCGGTGGGTGAAAACAATCGTAACACGGAAAGCGGGAGCGGCACGAAGGAAATACGGGCCGGCCGGGAGGGTCCTTTCAAAGAATGCTTCGCGCCGGTAAAGCTCTGGGCTGGGTTTCCCGATCAGTAACCACGCCTCGCCCCCTCCACCAATCCGGTGGGAGCGAAGACAAAATTCTCCCAGAACCGGGCCACCTCGTCGCGGGGCAACAGGGTGTCGGCGCCGAAGAAAAGAAGAAAGGCGAGAAGTCCAGCGAAAAAAAGGTGACCGGCAAAGACGAAAAATCCGCGGACGAAGCTGGTCTGGTAGACCGCCGAGACGAAGAGGGCCATGACCGCGGAGGCGATCACCATCCCCAGCCAGATGAGCCCCTCGCCGAGGTTGCTCTTGGCCGCGAAGACCATGTAGCAAACGATGAGAATCGCACCCGCGATCCAGCTGCCGATAAACGCACCCGCGGCGGAAAAAGGATTGAATTTGCGCGCAATGAAAAGCCCGGAGAGCCACATGCCCACGAGCAGCAGAGCGACCGGCGACAGCACCGCGAGTCCGACCAGATTCCACTTTTCGCGAATCCACCAGCCCTCGCTGGGGTAACTCTGGTGAAACACGGGCGAAAACAAAAGCCTGCGCTTGCTCTCGAAATCGAGGTCCCGCGATGAAAACCTGTTCCGCTCCCCGGTCTCCCGATTTTCCAGAATCACGGTCTTGCCGGCGAAGTCGAACCGCACCGCGTCCGCCTGAATCGTCCTGCCGTCGTAGGTCTTCCACCCTCTTTTTTCCCCCGAACAGGAAACGAGGAAAAGCAGCAGTGCGCAGGCCGCCGTGCTCAAAAGTACTCTCATGGTGTTTAGACGCGGGAAAGTACAGGCCTTAGCCGGATTATCAATCACTCTCGCTGCGAGGATTTCGGCTGAGCAGCCCCATCAGGGCCTGACCGCAGGGCTTGTTCTGGTAGAGCACCGCGTAGGCCTCATCGATGATGGGGGTGCGCACGCCCAGTTTCCGCGCCAGCTCATAGGCGTTCTTCGCGTTGGGCACTCCCTCGACGATCTGATTCAGTTCCGCGAGGGCCTCGGCGAGCGTCTTTCCTCTGCCCAGCAGGCGACCCACCCGGTTGTTTCGGCTGAACTTGCTGTAGCAGGTCACGATGAGGTCCCCGATCCCGCTCAAACCCTGAAAGGTCTCGATCCGCCCCCCGAGAGCCAGGCCGAGGCGGGTCATTTCAGCAAGTCCACGGGTCACCAGGGCCGCCTTGGCATTGTCCCCCATCCCCAAGCCGTCGGAGGCGCCGGCGGCGATGGCGAAAATGTTCTTCACCACGCCACCGACCTCGATCCCCGTCACGTCGGTGCTGGTGTAGGTGCGGAAATAGGGCAGCGTGAAAAGTTCCTGCAAACGGTTCGACAGGTCCGCGTCCCGACTTCCGATGACGACGGCGGTGGCCAGCCTTCGCGCCACCTCCTCCGCGTGGCTGGGCCCGGACAAGACCGCCCCGGGATTCTCCGGCAGGATCTCCTCTACCGTCTCCTGCATCAGACTGCCGGATTCGGGGTCGATCCCCTTGCTGCAGGTCAGAATTACCCGATCCCCGGCGATGCCGGCGTCGCGGAGGCGAGTCGCGACTCCGCGGACCACCTGGGAGGGGACCACCAGGATCACGAGGGGACGCTCGATCACGTCCGCCAGGTCACTCGTCGCCACCACGTTCTCGGGAAGCTCGATGTCGGGGAGGTAGCGGGTGTTCCTGCGGTTCCGGTTGATGTCCCCGGCAACTTCGGTATCGCGGGCATAGAGGAGCACCTCCACCCCCCGGTCCGACAGCACCCGGCTCAGGGCCGTCCCCCAACTACCCGCTCCCAGGATGGCAACTCGATTCAGCATAACCCGATTCATGTAACGACCCCGATAGGTCTCTTCTCAAGAAAAACCGGACAGGCCATGCGCCAAAAATCAAGTCCGGCATGGCATGCCGCATCACCCCGGACGCTCCGACCGGGCGGCTCTGCTCTCTCCCCGCATTTCTCGATCAACCGGGGGACCCGCCGCTTTGCTCCGGCTCCTGCTCGCCGCCCGACTCCGCCCCGGTTTGATCCGCGGCGACGGCACCCCCTCCCGAATCCGGAGCAGCTTTCTTCGATTTGCCCTCGAACCTCGACTCCGTTCCCTCCAAGAGGCGCCCGATGTTCGACCGGTGCCTCCAGATGGCGAGGAAGCAGATGGCGAAGGAAAACACCAGGATCGCCGCATCCCACTTTCCCCGAATCGCCGCCTCGATCAGCGCCACCACGGGTATGACGAGGGCCGCAAAAATCGAGCCGACTGAGACGTACCGCGTGCTGTAAAAGAGGACGATCCAGGTGATCACGGATACGGTGAGCGGAATCGGGATGAGGGGAAGCATGGCGCCGGCCGTGGTGGCGATGCCCTTGCCCCCCTTGAAGCCGAGCCAGAAGGTGAAATTGTGCCCCAGGATGGTCGCGATCGCGGTGAAGATGGCAAACACCGTGTCCTCCGTGAGAAGCAACGCGATGACCACGGGCACGATCCCCTTGAGCACGTCGCAGGCGAACACGGTGAGGCCGATCGGTTTGCCCAACACCCGGAGAACATTGGTCGCCCCGATGTTCCCGCTGCCGTGTTCGCGAATGTCGATTCCCTTGAGTTTCCCGGCGAGGAACCCAAAGGGAGTGGCCCCGATGACGTATCCGATGAGGAGGCACAGCCAGTTCATGCGTTCCAGTTCTGCTGACCGGCCCAGGAGATTCCATTGTTCCCCGGGCGGGTCCGGTTCTTCCGGGCGGAACTCTGGATGCTAGACTCCGGTCTGTCCAGATGGTAGCACAAAAAGTCGCGTTATTCCTTCTGCGCCCATGGCATCCTGGCGCGGCTCACCCTCGGCCCGCCAGGGATGGCGCACACGAAGGGGATGACAATAGCCCGACTTTCTGAGAGATTTGAAGGAATGCCATTCGACCCCGCACCTTTCCGCGAGATCGTGGGGGCCGATCAGGTTCTCCGGGAGAAGGCCGACTTGATTCCCTACGGCTTCGACGGGACCGCCGAGTTGCGAAGCCTGCCCGCCGGCGTCGTGTTCCCGGCAAACACCGCGGAATGCGCGGCGTGCCTCCGCGAGGCGGCGCGTCAGCATCTTCCCGTGGTCACCCGGGGATCCGGCACGGGTCTCAGTGGAGGCAGCGTGCCCGGACCCGACACCCTGGTCCTCTGCCTGCTCCGTCTCAACCGGATCCTGGAGGTCGACCCCGCCAACCTGACCCTCCGCGCGCAGCCCGGTGTCATCACCAAGGACATCGACGAGGCGGCCGGAAAACACGGCCTGTTTTACCCACCGGATCCCGGTTCGATCAAAATCTCGACGATCGGGGGAAACCTGGCGGAAAACAGCGGCGGCCTGCGCGGCCTGAAATACGGGGTCACCCGGGACTACGTCATGGGGCTCGAGGTCGTGCTGCCCGACGGCCGGATCACCCGATTGGGAAACGCCTGCGTCAAGGACGTCGCCGGGTATTCCCTCAAGGATATCTTCGTCGGCTCCGAGGGCACGCTGGGAATCATCACGGAGGTGCTCCTGAAGCTCGTACCCCGCCCCGCGGCGCGAAAGACCCTGCTCGCCACCTTCTCCTCGATGGAATCGGCGGCCGAGGCGGTATCGTCCATCATCTCGGCACCCATCGTCCCCTGCACCCTGGAGTTCATCGATCACGTCACCCTGCGCTGCGTCGAGGACTACTGCCGGATCGGATTGCCCGTCGACGCCGCCGCAGTGCTGCTCATGGAGACGGACGGGCACCCCGCCGCCGTCGAGGAGGAAGCCGCCGCCATGTGCCGGATCTGCAAGCAAGGGGGCGCCACCGGAGTGCGGCTGGCGGAAAACGAGGCGGAGGCCGCCGAACTGGCCTCGGCCCGGCGCCAGGCGTTTTCCGCGCTCGCTCGGGCCCGGCCCACCACCATCCTCGAGGACATCACCGTCCCCCGCAGCGAACTCGCCGCCATGGTTTCTTTTATCAACGAGACGGCCCGGAGACACGACGTGCTGGTCGGGACTTTCGGGCACATGGGAGACGGAAACCTCCATCCCACCTTTCTCACCGACGAAACCGATGCGGCGGAGATGGCACGCGTCCACCGCGCTCTCTCGGAGATCATGGATCGGGCGATCGAACTGGGCGGCACCATCACCGGAGAACACGGGGTCGGCCTGGCCAAGAAACCCTATCTGCCCCGGCAGTTCGACGCCGCCGGCTGGGAACTCCTCAAGACCCTGAAACGCACCATCGACCCGGAGAACCGCCTCAATCCCGGCAAGATTTTCGATCTCCCATGAAGGACTCGCTGCGCGACCTCGATTATGCGGTGCTCCAGCAGTGCATGCACTGCGGGATGTGTCTGCCCTCCTGCCCGACCTACGTGTCCACGGGACGGGAGCGCCACAGCCCCAGAGGACGGATCGCCCTGATGCGGGCAGTGGCGGATGGACACCTCGAGGTCGGCGACGAGTTGGCTTCGGAGATGGATTACTGCCTCGGATGCCTCGCCTGCACCAGCGCCTGTCCCGCCGGGGTGGACTACGGCACCATGTTCGAGACGGCACGAGCCGAGGTAGAAAGGGAGGTGTCGTCCCGCCGGAAAAAACGGCGCTTCCTCCGGAGGATGTTTCTCGACCGGATTTTTCTCCATCCCGGACGGCTCCGCCGCATCGGCGCCCTGCTGCGCTGGTACCAGGCCTCGGGTCTGGACCGGGTCGTCCGATTCCTCCGGCTGCCCTACGTGCTGGGGCGGTCCCTGGGCAACCTGGAGCGACAGACTCCGCGCCTGAGCACGCAGCCGACCGATCGCGTGGTGGCGGAATGGGAGGAGCCACCGGCGGGAATTCCCATCCGGGGTGCGATCGGTCTGCTCTCCGGTTGCATCCAGTCGATCGCCTTTGCCGAGGTGAACCGCGACACCGCCGACGTGCTCCTCGCCAATGGCTGGAGAGTCCACACCCCGCGGGCGCAGTCCTGTTGCGGCTCGCTCCACGCCCACAACGGGGCCCCGGATCTGGCGAAACGCGCCGCCACTGCCCTGATGGACGCTTTCTCTCCGGAATGGGACCGGCTCGACGCCATCATCACCAATGCAGGGGGCTGCGGTTCCCACCTCAAGCAGTATCGATCCCTTTTCCCGCCGGATTCCCCCGAGTCCGCCCGTGCCGCCCTTTGGGACGCCCGGGTGAAGGACATCCACGAGTTCCTCGCGGATACCGGGTTCCGCAGACCGGATACCGCTCCGTCCCCCGGCGGGGTGCTCACCTACCACGAATCCTGCCACCTCTGCCACGGCCAGGGCATCCGTGCGGCCCCGCGGGAGATCCTGCGCTCACTGCCCGGTTGGGAGCTTCGCGAGTTGCCGGGCGCGGACGTGTGTTGTGGAAGCGCCGGAATCTACAACATCCTCCAACCCGAAGAGAGCGATCGCATCCTCGAACGGAAGATCGAGGCCATCCGCCGCCTCGGGCCCGCCTGTGTCGCCACGTCGAATCCGGGCTGCCATCTCCAGATCCAGCGGGGGCTGGACAGCGCGGGACTCGATGTCACGGTAACCCAACCGGTCACCCTGCTCGCCCGAGCCTACCGACAGCGATGAAACGTTACCTCCTCCCCCCGCGCGCCGAACCCGTCCTGGAAGAATGTCCCATTCCCGATCCCGCCGAGGGCGAGGTGCTGGTGCGCATCCGCGCCTGTTCGCTGAACTATCGGGATCTGCTCATGAAACAGGGCAAATCGGCCTCCAGCGGGGAACTCGCCATCGTTCCGCTCTCCGACGGTGCCGGCGAAATTGCCGCACTGGGCCGCGGCGTCGAGGATTGGAGCGAGGGCGACCGGGTGGCGTTGACCTTTTTCCGCGACTGGGAGGACGGACCCTTTGCCATGCGGTATCACCAGGCGGCGCGGGGAGGCTCCTGCGACGGAGTGCTCAGCGAATTCGTCGCCGTGCCGGCCCACAGTGTGGTCCCGGTTCCAGGTCACCTCTCTCTCGAGGAGGCGTCCTGCCTGCCCTGTGCCGCACTCACCGCCTGGCACGCCCTCTTCGAACGCAGCCGCCCCCTCGCCCCGGGGGACACGGTGCTCTGCCTCGGAACGGGCGGCGTTTCCATCCTGGCCCTGCAACTGGCAGTGGCCGCGGGCGCGACGGTTTTTCTCACCTCCAGTTCGGATGAGAAACTGGAGAGGGCCGCCCTGCTGGGAGCCGATCACCTCATCAATTACCGCACTCATCCCGACTGGGAGACGATTCTGCACGAGCGCACGGAAAAACGCGGGGTCGACCACGTCATCGAGGTCGGCGGACCGGGCACCCTGGAAAAGTCCCTCGCCAGTGTCGCCGCGGGCGGGTCCATCTCCCTCATCGGCGTGCTCACGGGATTCGATCCCAGCCCGGCGGGCCTGTTCCCCGTGATCTCCAAGGCGATCGACATCAATGGCATCTACGTGGGCAGCCGGGCCATGTTCCTCCGCATGAATGGCTTTCTCGAGGAGCGGGGCATCGCCCCGGTCATCGGCCGGACCTTTGCCTTCGAGGAGGTTGGCGCCGCCTACGACCACCTCGCGAGCGGAACCCACTTTGGAAAAATCGTCATCTCCTGGTAGGAGACTCCGCTCACCTGGCCTCTCCCGGACCGGCCCCGAACAGGTCCGTGATTCCCTCGACGCGCTCGCGGGTCATCCGAACGAACCGCTCCTCCCGCTCGATGCCGATCCATCGCCGCCCGTTGGCCTGGCAGGCCGCCGCCGTGGTCCCGCTGCCGGCGAAGAGATCGAGCACCTCGTCGCCCTGGCGACTGCTCGACAGCACCAGCTTCTCGATCAGGGAGTAGGGCTTCTGCGAGGGATGCCCCAGCTTTTCCCGCGAATTTCCCTTCAGCGAGGGCACCCGCAGGATGTTGGTGGCATACTTCCCCTTGCGCAGGTGCTCCATCCGCGCCGCCTTGTCCTTGTAGCGATTGTCCTTCAGGTAGGTGGCGATGGTCTTTTCGTCGTAGGGTATCCGAACCGCGCCCTTGTCGAAATAGGGCCTCACCTCCACCGCCGTGCGCAGCGCCAGGATCATCTCGTACTGTGGCGTGAAGGAATCGTGTCTCTCGTTGTAGCCGACGGCGCGATCCCAGATCAGCATGTCGTGAAACTGCAGCATCCGCGCCGCCTCCGCACAGAAGTGCAGCCAGACGTGCTCCCGCTTGCCCAATTGACCGAAGATGTAGCAGAGCCCGTCGGGACGCAGCACTTCCCGGCAGGCCCGGAGCCAGTCCATCACCCAGGCCAGGTAGGCGTCGGACGATTCCCAATGGTTGTCCCAAGCCTCCCCCTCCAGCACCTGAAAATAGGGCGGGTCCGCGATGATCAACTGCACGCTTGCGGGCTCGAGTGCACCCAGTCCCTCCATCACGTCGCCGTGATAGAGTCGCCCCGCACCGACCTGGACCCATCCCTCTTTCATCCCCGCTACCGATGCCGGACCGACCATCCGCCCCCCGATTCGATGGCTGGGGGCTCGCCGGACGATGGCAATGACGACTTCACCCGCGGAGTCTAGCAGGGTCTGCCGGGTGATCCAGAAAACCGTGAGATTTTCCCGACCGGATGCTTCACTCGCCGGACGCCGCGCCGCTTCGGAGCGGAAAGGCGGCCTCCGACAAGGCCATTCCCAGGCGGCTCACCTCGTTGTCGTTGCCGGAGCTTTTCACCTCGGGACTCGCCCCCTCGAGGCCCCTTTTCCAGGACACCCGGTTCCTGTCCCCGACGATGACGCCACCCCCCAGAATGTCGAGCACCACGGTGTTTTCGTGCCCGCTCACCTCGAGCGTCGCGACGGAATCGGCCTGTATCTTGTTTCCGCCGCCCTGCACGGTGAGGCGTCCGCAGCCGCCCGTGATAAAGATCACGGCGCCGTCGCGCATCACGGTGACGTCGCGTCCTCCCGCCTCGATGGTCTGATGAGCCTCGGCCTGATCCACCCGAATCGATTCGATCAGGTCCTCCGGTCCCGGCACCGTTTTCTCCCCTTCGTTCCCGCGATCCAGTTCCTTTCTCTCCCGGACGGGCTCGACCGGAGGCAGGTCATCCGGCATGGGAAAGGCATCGCCCTTGTCGTTCAGGACGGGTTCCCTGGGGGCGGGAGGCGGCGCTGTCTCGGCTGCGGGAGCGAAAGGTGGATCCGCCGTGGAAGAGGAGGTCGGCTCCTTTTCGGCAGAATCCTTCGCCGCGCCGGGCAGGATCCGGTCGAGAGAAAAAGGAAAGGGTCTGGAGCCGGTCTCGGGAGCAGCGGCCGTCGGGGGGACCGGCTTTGCGCTGCGACGCGCCGTCGGTGCCACCGGCTGTTTGGCCCCGCTCCACACCGAGACCGGAGCGACCTGGCGCCGGGAACTTTGGCACCCGGAACAGGCCAGGGTCATTCCGGCGAGAAGCGCCAGGGAGACAAGGGGAAATTGCGAATCGTCGAGCATGCGCGGAGGCGAAGGGGGCACGTCCTCACCTCAGGAACGTCACGCCCCCGCGGAGTCTTAGCGGTCTTGCCCAGATCGGATCCCTACAACCGAATATCCGGCGCCCCGTAGAAAACGAAATTTGCCCAATCTCTTTCCTTCCTCCGAAACAGGGCCCGCCTCGCCTCGAGACACTCCTGTCCCAGCGACTGCCCCCTCGCCAGTTGGGAATAGACCGTCACGGCGAACCGAGCCGCAGAGGCATCGCCGACGGTCCACCGATTCGAGATGAATCCCCGCACCCCGGTTCGCAGGACCCGGTGAGCCAGGCTGGCGCCCGCCAGGGTGTCCTCGACCCGTCCCGCCTTGCACGCATTGATCATCACGAGCATGGGCGGCTGCTCGAGATCGAACTCGTCGATCTCCCGCCCGGTCAGGATGCCATCCCGAAAGCGGAGTCCACTCCTCTCGGGATCCTCCGGGTCGAAGTCCCCGTGCCCCGCGTAGTGGATCAGATCGATCTGGTCCGCCACCCCCCGTTGGGCGAAGCGTTCGCGCACCTCCGCCAGGGTGGCCCGGTCGGGTCCGATCAGCGAAGTCACCTCGATCTCGTTCCAGGATTTCAGGTGTTCCTGGATGATGGCCGCCTCTTCCTCCGTATTTTTCAGGTCTCCGGTGGGGTTGGCGATGAGGAGAAGCCGGAGCGGCAGCTTGAAGACGTAGGGCTCGAAGGTGGGCAGATCGTCGACGAGCAATCCCCGCCGGATTCCGTTCTCCAGGGCGGGCCAGAAATAGGGCGCCTCCTCCGACTCGCGAAAGGCGAGCAACTCCAGGGGAATCGCCGAACTCGGCACGTCGTGGAGGACATCCCAGGCCCTGCCGCGGTTCCGCAGAATCTCCGCCCGGACCGAATCCGAAAAGATCATCCTTCCCAATTCCTCTCCGCGCCGCTCGTGTTCGGCGAAGAAGGGAGGCGAATCCTGCTCGGGCCAGGGCAGTTCGCGGTGTGGGTCGACCAGTGCAGAGAGCCGATCGGCGGAGAAGGATACCGGCCGGATTTCCACGGCACCTCTCCCGCTCGGTCCGCGGACGAATTGCTTCAACTCCAATCCACCGGAGTCGGCGCCCTCGCCGCAGGTCAGGGAAACGAAAAGGGGTGACCGGATCTCGGGCGGGACCTGCGGAGGCAGTTCTGTCAGAGTGACCCGGCCGCTCTCCTCGAATCGCTGCGCCACCCGGAGCACCTCCTCGTAGCGACCGCTGTCCATCTCGCAGATGGCGAGACTCTCCAGCCTGGATTCGTCACGGGTGGCGAGAATCGCCTCCAGGATCGTTTCCACCGATTGCTCCGCGGTGATGCCCAGGTTCACTCCGCTCGGGACGAGCGCGAGAGACCGGATCTTGTGCTTCTTCACCTTCTTCGCCATCCGCCCGATGCCCTCGACGATCTGGCGCTTCAGCCAGTCCCCCGGGCCGGAAGCGTCGCCCAGCATGGCCTGCAGGCTGCCCAGGAGGTGGACGATCACGTAATCCCCCATCAGCCGGTTCGCTTTCACCCGAATGATGTGTTCCGGCGCCTCGGCCTCAAGCCAGCGCTGGATGGCTCCATCGAGCAGCGTGTCGAGAGCCCCGTCCGCCCCTCGAAGCTTGGCCGACTCGAGCACGAGCACCCCGTAGGCCTCGACGTTGAGGGCGTCGGTGATCGAGCCGTTGAAGAGGGCCAGCTTCAGAGGGGCGGAACCCTCGTCACTCCGTCTCGCCGCCAGCTGCTGCAGCCCCTTCATGACCAGGGCGCTGATTTCCTCGTCGTGAACGGACTCGAACAGGCGACGGTTCTCGGCCGGGGTCAACCCGTTGTCCACCCATTTCATCCCGCCACCCAGGGTGGCCCCCCAGAAAAAGCCGTTCCCGAATTCGGCGAACTTCTCCCAGAGCGCACCGAGCGTTCGCGGCATGGGATCGTCGGGGTCCAGTCTGGCCTCATAGTCCCGGCAAAATTCCTCGTAGCCCTCGATGTCCGCGAAGTCGGCATCCCGGGGCAGTTCATCGAGTCGGTGGCACAGAGCCTTCGCCACCATGCCGGTGGCCCCGAAGAACCCGCCGGCAACATAGATGGGTTTGCCCTGGAGCAGATGCCGCATCGCCTCCTCGGCCTGACCGGGAAACCGACCCGCATAGCCGAGGGCCTCGCCCGGAGAAGTTTCCCGCCGGACCTTGCCCCCGAGGACGATCCTCGCGTCGCAGGCCTCGGCCATGCGCATCCTCATGCGACTGAGTTCCCAGGCCCGTTCCACCGGCGTCTCCGCTGCCGGCTCGGGTTGTTCGGGAATCCGATAGAAACGGGCGTCGAAATCCGAGGAATCCGGGGGATTTTTCTCCCAGAGAAAGGCGGCGAGGAAACTGTGCAGCAGCTTCTGCTGCTCTGTGCTCCGCGATTGCCGGTGGGGTTTGATCAGGCTTTCCAGAAGCCGGGCGAATCCTTTCTCTCGAAGAGCACCGCCGAATCCCAGCTGCGCCCCGCCGCGCACCAGCGTGAGGGTGAGGTAGGCGACCGTGGCGGTGAGATGGGCCTTGAACACCCCACCGCTCACGCAACCGGCGAAGGACTCGTCGAATTCCCGGATCGACCCGGCCAGATCGCTGACGCTGTCGGACAGGGAAAGCCCCACGAGCAGTCCCTCCAGGGGCGGAGAGGGGCTGCGCCTCATCGTCTCCTCCGAGAGGGTCGTCGGCGTGGCCAGTCGCACCCGGGGGTAGCCACGGCGAATCAGATTCGTCTCCACCACGGGCATGGGCGGATCGGGGTAGAGCACGATGGCCGTCTCGGACCCGTTCAGAGGTCCCTGCGCGAAATCGAGCAACTCCGGCGGACGGGAGAGAAAGCTCGGCTCCACCTCGAGCGCATGCCGGTGGAAAATGAGCGGAGCGGCCCGATGGAAGTGGAGGTGGGCCAGCCACGCCTGGAGGCAAATCTGGCGGCACAGGGCGACCGCCTCCTCCTCACCGCCGCCACCCGCGAGGGTCACGGAGTTTCCCCCGTAGGCCAGACTGCGACGTTCGCGGTCCGTCAGAATGTTGAGCGTCACGATGGGAATGCCGAACCGCTTCGCATCCAGCAGATCCCTCTGGCAGTCGGGACACTCCGCGTAGGCGTCGCTCCGCAACACGAGGAAGAGGCCGTCCTTTTCCTCGCGCAGGCGCCGAATCCCGGGGTTCCTCGCCGCCCCTTCGCCCCGCTCCCCCGTCTCCGCCAGATCGTGGGCCGAAAAAATGGATTCGGGACCGGCCGTCTCACCGGATTCGGCGGGAAAAGCCGCCAGCAGTCTCCGGGCCAGCGCGCCGGTCTGCTCCCGATCGGCCCGGGCCCGGCTGATATACAGGTCGACATCGCCGCTCCCGTCGCCCTCTCGAAGCAGACGGGAGATCCCCACCCCGATCTGCCACAGCGCGGACTCGATACCCTCGCCTTCCCGAACGCGGATGGGATGCCGCTCCGCAAAGCCCCACTGCCGCACCTCCTCATACCAGGCCATGTCCAGCCACACCGGAGCCACCCGGACCCCCGCCGGACCATCACCACGGTGGTGCAAGGCGAGCAATTCGTGGAGAAACTCGGTGAACCCATCGTCGAGCACCGCGTCCACCTGCAGCAGGGGAATCACCACGAGGGAGATTCCCGGATCAACGGCCGCCCTCGCCATCAGTCTGCGCACCTCGGCGAAGTGATACCCGACAAAGACCGGAATCCCCACTCCCGCTTCGAGGTCATACTCGTGCCCCGGCACGTGACCGAGGAAGCGGAAAACTTCCTCGGCAAAACGCTCGCAGGGATGGAACTGCTCCCGGCACTTCGGACTCCAGACCACGTGCACCGAGAAGGGCAGATCCCCCTGGAGGCTTCTGGGGGAGGCGGAAAATGATTCGGGGTCGGTCGCCATCGGCTCCTCCTCACAGGGCTCCTCCGGCGCTTCGCGATCGGGCCGGCAGTCCACCGCCCCCCCGAGATCGGCGGGAAAGACAAAGAGATCATCGACCTCGCCGGCTCCCCGGATCTGCCTCCGTGTGGAGTCGGAAAGTTCCCTCCCGATCCGTTCGATGTAGCGATCGATGGAGTGCTCCCGGATGCCGGGAAGACGATTCGGGTCCAGCCTCGGACCGTCCCCACCGCTTCTCTCCATCTCGGCATAGGAGGCCAGCTGCTTCAGCGTCATTTCGACCTCGCCGCGTTTCTCCGCATAGGCCTCCGGAATCATCGTGCCGTCTTCCTCCGCGCCCGAGCGCACCCCCACGGTGGCCGCGCCGTTCTCGTCGAGATAGACCGGGGTGCGGGCATGGTGAAATCCCGGCGGCACCCGGGTGATCACGTCACCCCGATTGGCGAACCGGAAACAACGGCCGTCGAGTTCGCTGTTGAGGTAGTCGGCAAAATTCCGCAGCCCCGTGGCCGGTTTGCCGTAGGTGTAGACCCCGGTGATATCGTATTCCCGATGAAACTCGGCCGCGGCCAGGGTGGCGAGCGCTCCCCCGAGGCTGTGCCCGGTGATGAACAGCCTTTTCCCGCCGGCTTCGGCCTCCCTCAGGCCCTCGGCCACATCGTCCCGCGCGGCCTCGAAGCAATCCCAGAAGCCCCGGTGAACGTGAAACCGGTCGAGATCCCGCGGGGCAAAATTGAAATCGTAGAAGAAATCGCGCAGCCCGTCGGTTCCGCGGAAAGTCAGGACCACCAACTGGTCGGTCCAACCGATGAACCCCTGGTTGTCCCCCCGGTCGAAGAGGCGGCAGCGATCGAACTCCCAGGTGCCGGTCACCACCGTTTCCACCAGGGAACCCGATTTGTAGGAGAGTTTGCAGGCGTAAGCGAGGGAGTAGGCGGAACCCCAGAACCAATGATCCTGGAGGAGGGCATCCTGAAATTTCATGTCGAGTCGGTAGGGAAACCCTGCACCAGCGGTTCGGCTTGCCAAGCATCTTTCTGCCCCCGCGAGAGGAAAGGATTTCAGTTTGACCCAGCCGGACCTCTCGCTTTGTTCGTCACACCCGACGAAAAGAATCGACAATGAAAAGTCCGCACCTCTTCATCCCGTTCGCCGCCGTTCTCGCCCTGGGTCACTCCCTCCTGCATGCGCAGGAGACCAGCGCGCTCGAGCCCGCCAACTTCTTCGGAAAATCCGCCGCCCAGATCGAGGCCGAGGGCTCCTTTGGACGCCGGTTTTTCGATCGGCCCCGCCGCGGCATGTTCAACATTCCGGACATGTTTCAATACAGCGAGCGAATCCTCTCGGACAATCCCTACGTCACCGAAATCGGTTTCCTGGGAGACGAGGCGGTCTACTTCCTTTTCCGCAAGGCTTCCCTCGAGCCAGCTCGGGAGATCAGGGAGGCCGAGGTGCTCTCCCTGCTCTACCGTTGCGCCGGCAACTCCACCTGGTCGGAGGAGTCGACTGATGACGAGGGGACGCTGTATGAATTCAAGGTGTCATCCTCCCAGAAGGTCCGCCTCTTCGCCTACCTCACCCCGAATCGCGGCAGCCTGCTCGTCTGGTCGCCGGTGGTCGCCCCCAATCTGAACCGGCTGGACACCCAGGGAAGGCTCAGCATCTCTTTTGCCGACGGCGCGGAGTTGACCCTGGCGGAGGGCGAGGATGCCGGGGAAGCCGTCACCATCTTCTACGACATTCCCGCACCCGCCAATCTGGACGATTTCTCCGGGGGCAGAAACGCCCGCGCCGCTGCCGCCGAGAAGCTGAGGGAGGTCCTCGCCGACCGACAACCCTCGGAGGTCATCCTCTTCAGCAACGACGGAGAGATGAGGGATTTCCTCGAATCCCGCCGAACCCCCTCGCAGGGACGGGAAAGCGAAAGGTCGGCACCCGAGTAGGCATTCACGCGCAACCGCATCATGACGAAGCAACGCCACATCCTGCTCCGCAGGCCCCGGGACCTGTTCCGTCGCGGCCCGGCCGTCCGCCGTGCTCCCGAGGAGATCGCATCGGATATCCGCATCGAGGTCGATGAATTTTCCCGGGCCGACGCCACGCGGATTGCCGCGGGACACGACGTCGTCGCGGTCGCCCCCGAGATGCCCACCCGGCTCATCAAACCGATGCCGGCCCAGGAGAGCGAGCCCATGACGCCTACCGGTGGCGTCACCTGGGGAGTGGAGGCGGTGGGAGCGGCGGCATCGCCGCTGAGTGGTGCAGGCATCCGCGTGGCCGTGCTCGATACCGGCATCGACCGGAGTCATCCGGCGTTTCGCGGCGTCGCCATCGAGGAAAAAGATTTCACCGGAAGCGGGGACGGCGACCGGCAGGGCCATGGCAGCCACTGCGCCGGAACGATCTTCGGCCAGGACACCGGGGGGCTCCGCATCGGGGTCGCCCGGAACGTGGAGCGCGCCCTCGTGGCCAAGGTGCTCGGGGACGGAGGAGACGGCCGCACCACCTGGTCGGTCGAGGCGATCCACTGGGCCCTAAGTCAGGGCGCCCACGTCATCTCGATGTCACTGGGCATCGACTACCCCGGTTGGGTCGAGGATCTGCAGAACCGCTACGGGGTCCCCGGCGATCTCGCCACCACCATCGCCCTGCAGGACTATCGGGCCACGATCAATCTCTACCAGGCTATCGCGGACTATCTCCGGGCCAGTTCGGGTTTCGGTCAGACCTCGATCCTTCTGGCCGCATCGGGCAACGAAAACCGCCGCTTCGAGAATCCCGACTGGGACATCCACAGCGGTCTGCCCGCGGCATCGGAGGGCATTCTCTCCATCGGCGCTCTCGGGCGGACGCCAGAGGGCCTCGCCCCGGCGCGGTTTTCCAACTCGGGCGTCAACCTGGCGGCACCGGGGGTGGGCGTGCTTTCCGCACGGAGCGGCAGCGGGGAACTGGTGGCCTTCGACGGCACCAGCATGGCGACCCCGCACGCCGCCGGAGTGGCGGTCCTCTGGGCCCAGTGGCTGCGCGAGAGGGAAAGCCTCACCCCCTTCAACCTGGAAGCCAAGCTGACCTCCGCGGCGACGACGACGGGACTGGCCCCGGGTTTCGAGGCGGGTGATGTCGGTCTCGGCCTGGTCCGGGCGCCAACGGAGCGGTGATGACGCGCCCGGGTTCCGCGCGTGTTTCGTGTTTTCCCGATTGGACTTTCCCTCCGTCGGCGCAATGTTCGATCGTATCCTTGCGGGACGGACCCGTTCCCCCCTCCCCTCCCTCGCCATGATCGACGCCTCCCGCATTTTCTTCGACAGCCACATGCACACCCCGCTGTGCAAGCATGCCCGGGGACACCCTCTGGAATATGCCGCCACGGGCTTCGAGAGGGGGCTGGCGGGTGTCATCTTCACCTGCCACAGCCCCATGCCGGATGGTTTTTCCCACCAGGTGCGGATGGCCCCGGAGCAGTTCGACGAATACCGGGACCTCGTCCTGGGAGCGGCCGACGAAGCGCCCGAAGGCTTCGAGATACTCCTGGGCATGGAGAGCGATTTCTTCCCCGGGATGGAGCCGTGGTTGACCGATCTGCATCGCCGCGCCGATTTTCACTACATCCTCGGCTCGGTCCACTGGCACATCCGGGAGTATATCGAGGCCTTCTGGTCCGGCTGCGAGGATGAGTTCCGCCGGCAGTACTTTGCTCACCTGGCCGAATCGGCGGAGTCCGGGCTTTTCGATGCCCTGGCCCACCCGGATCTGATCAAGAACGCCACCCCCGAGGCCTGGAATTTCGAAAAGGTCCGCACCTACATCGCCGAGGCCCTGGATCGCATCGCGGAGACCGGCGTGGCCATGGAACTGAACACCTCGGGGATGGAGAAGGCCTATTCCGAGATGAACCCGGGACCCGAGATGCTCGCCATGATGGCGGAGCGCGGCATACCCGTCGTGCTCGGTTCGGATTCGCACGTTCCCCACCGCGTGGGAGACCGCTTCGCCTCCGCCCTGGACCAGTTCGAGGAAGCCGGCTACGAATGTGTCAGCATCTTTCGGGAGCGGCAGCGCAGGGACCTGCTCATTGAGGAGGTCAGGGAATCATTGGCCGGATTTCGTCTTCAACCGACGAACTGATCCGCCCGATCTCACGAGCCAGTTCGGAGATGCGGCTCACCTCCCGGCGGTATCCCGCCTCGTCGTTCTGCAGGTAGCACTCATCGCGGCGAATCCGGCATTCGGCGAGTTCCCGCCGCAGACTGACGAGACGCCCGATCAGCTCCTCGCGGGGGTCCTCCTCCCTGCCGACGGTGAGCGCGGACTCGCTCTCGGCAACGGCATCGGCGTCCTTTGCCGGTGTCTTGGGGAGGTCCCGCATCGGCTCCGCCCGTCCCGCAAGGATGATCGGCTCGGGCTCGGCCAGCGCGGGCACCCGGATCCCTTCGAGAATTTGTTCGGCATTCTGGATATCGGGCTCCGAAAGCGGAACCGGGCCCGATTGGAAGAGCGCGTGCACGTAGGGCGTGGCCACGTAGCTGAACAGCATGACGAAACCTCCGATCAGCAGAACCGCGGCCGCCTGCAGGGGGAGGGCCAGGCGGGAGAGCAGCGCCCTGCGGTCGGAATCGGTGGCCCGGTTGTCCCCTCCCGGATTCAGTTCCGGTGCGGGCTCCTTGACCAGACCGTGCTCGATCAGCCATTCGAGAAATTTCCAGATCTCCTCGGCCCGAAAGTGATGGCGAAACTGAGCGTCCACGTCTCGAACCACATCGACGAAGGCTTTGCGCCCGTTCATGCCCGACATGAGCTGGTGCTGCCATTGACGAATGAAGAAGGGTTCCCGCTCTCCGGGAATCGACAGCCGCACCGAGCCGGCCACTCGCCGATACTCAATGCCGCCCCGCAACGCCAGATTCATCGTCAACAGATCTCGGGGATGGAATTTCCAGCAGTCCGCAATTTTCATAACTCTTGTCAATAATTTACAAAACTTAAGCAAAAGGACAAGAAATTTTTACAAATATCAAAACCACGATGTCGAGGGGGCTGCTGTGAGTCTCCGACGGGTTTCGTTTCGGCACTCGGGAGCCCGGAGCTTGCCAACATTGGGGCGGACTTCCGGGGCGGCGGCGCTGGGTTTGCTTCGTCTCGCCGCCGGGCAGAGTCCGGCTTACGAGAGCGTTCTTTCCGTCTCGTCCTGCTCGGCTTCTCGGAATCTCCCCGCCACGCTTGCCAGGAGAGGCTTGATCGCCGCGGGTTCGACGTGGGGAAACCGGGAGAGCAACCGCGCGATCTTGCCCGAGATGCGAGGCGCGGCGAAACTGCTCCCGGTCTCGGTCTTGACGGTGTCGTTGAGCCACGGCACCCGCACTCGCTCACCCCTGGCCATGAAGGAGATCATGTGTCCCGGTCGGTGAAAAAACTCGTCTTCGCCGCAATCGATCCCACGCACGCCGAAAACGCTGGGAAAAAAGGAGGGCCACTCCCGGATGCCCGGCTCCAGGTTGCTGCACGCGGCCACGATCTGGACACCTTGCAGATAGGCCTGATCCACCCAGTCCTTGTATTCCATCACGTACTTGGGCAGGCCCCGACAACCGAAACTGCAGTTGATCACCTGATACCCCCGGGCGATGGCGAGGTGGACCGCCTCGGCGATGACGAAACCGCGCGATCGGATGTGGGTGTCGAGAGCGCGAAAACTCCCCACCCGCGCGGCGGGAGCCTCGGCCCACACGATGCTGGCCACCGCGGTGCCGTGGCCGTAGGCATCGATCCCTTCTCCCTCCTCGAAATGGATCTTCATCCCATCGCACGACACGGCCACGTCGTCCGCGAGATCGAAACCGCGGAGCAGGTGATGGCCGGATTCGATGCCGGAGTCGATGATGGCCACCTTGACACCCGCCCCGTCGCCCGTGGCGATGGCCTCCCGGGCCTGCTCCAGATTCGGCCACCTCGTTTCGAGATCAACCTTCATCAAACCCGAGCGCCAGCGAGAGCAGCTTCCCGTTGATCAATCGTTCCACCTTGTTACCGGCCTTCACCATATGATCGACGTCCGACACCTCGAAACCTTTGGGCGCCGCCCCGTCGGGGGAATCGAGTTGCACACAGGAGATCACGCCCCGCAGTCCGAAGGCGAAATAGAGGGGAATCGCGATCATGGCGCGCGTTTCCCGGTGGATCTGGCGGTCCAGGGTGTTGTCGTGCCCCGATTCGGCGCCGATATCGTTCTCGCAGTAGGACTGTTGCTGCGCGTAGACCATGGAGATGATCCCGCTGCCGATGGGTTGTTGAAATCCCCGGATGTCGGCTTGATCGGGACCGGTGTTGAGCACCGCCTCCAGGGCGGTCTCGGTCGAATTCGACAGCCACACGGTGCCCTCGGAACCACCGATCTGCTCGAAGACCCGCACCAGCACGTCCACACAGACGTCATCCAACAACCCGGCCATTTCCGCCGGGTTGCTGGTTTCGATCCAGGACTCGATGTGCTTTTCCACCTCCGCCGCGAGGTGACCGAAACCCGGATGCTGCAGGAGCTTCAGGCGGCTTCGGCTCATCGCTGGCGACTCTTGATCGCCTGCACCAGATCGTGGAGAGCTTGTTCGTTCTCGATCAGCGTGGGCAGAATCGCAGCCCGTTCCTCGGCGTTGAGGCCGCCCGCGGCGAAGCGGTTGATGACCTCCCGTTCCTCCTCCGTGACCGGGGCACTGCTGTGACCCATCACTTCCGGATTCATCTCTTCGAGAAACTGACTGAGCAAGGCAAATTCGTTTTCCATCGTCTTCGGTTCTTTGTTCTGCCTGTGGGACGACCAACCCCGAAGCTTATGCGGCTTTCAAAGAAAAAAAACGCGAAAAACGGATCAATGATCCAGAAGTTCCATTACGGGCGAGTCCGGTCGGATGTTAGAGGCATTTTCGAAAAATGGCAGAACCACCTCGTCTGCGGTGGATTCAGTCGTCCGACAGGCGAATCAGGAGGCTCTGCGCGCTCTGCTCTGTCGGGGGTTTTCTTTCGCGAAGGGCGCCCTCCGCGATCCAGCGCGAGATCAGGGAGATCTCGTCGGGACCGAGTCTTTCGCGACCGTCTTCCGCCGGCGGCATGCGGTAATCCGGATCGCGTGACGATATCCGGGCGATCACCTCGCTGGCGGTGGGGTTTCCGGCGACGATGACGGCCCCGCCGTCTTCCGATGGCGCTCCGGCGAGATCGAGCCTCAGCCCTGCCTTGGGAGGGTCTGCCTCCGGCCCGTGGCAGGCAAAACAGTTCTCGGAGAGGATGGGCAGAATCTCGTCGTGGAAGGAGACCCCCCGCTCTCTCTCGGTGGCGGCGAGGTTCGGCCCGGAACCGTCGTCCGGCCCGTCCGGCGCTTGCGGCGTGGTCTCGAGCATCATCCAGATGATGACGAAGAGCGCTGCGAACATGGCCACGACCGAGGTTCCGAAGCGGTAACGGCTTCCGGTTCGGGACGAGTTCAGCCCTGGGTCACCGCCAGGCGAGCCGACTCGAAAAGGCGAGGAGCGGACGGGAGCGGATTGGGCGCGCGGAGGAGGCGCTCCGGGCATGGCGATGACGTTGTCGGGAAGGAGGTTCGAGGCGAGCTGCAGGCGCACCGTCCGGTCCGTCTCCAGCATGGTGTGGAGTTCCTGGCTTCGCACGAAGAACTCGCGTGCGTCCTCATCGGCGAGGAGCAGTGATTCGAGTTCGCCCTGGCCCTCCGGGTCGAGGGAACCGTGGTGCAGGCGGTCGATCAATTCGGCGAGACGCTGGTGGGGTTCGGTATCGCTCATGATGGGTGGGTTTCGGTCAATTCGCTGATGCACCGGAAGAGGTTGTGGCGTGCGCGGTGGAGGAGTTGGGAGGCGGCATTGGGATTGACCTCCAAGTCGGCTGCGATCTCCCGGACGGATGCTCCGTTCAGGTACCGGCGTTGGACGACGTCGCGCTGGCGTTCCGGGAGCTTTTCCAGGCAGACTTTCAGGGCATCGAGTCGGTCGTCGTAGCCGGAGGCGAGGCGTCGGCCTGTGGCGGCGATGGATTCGACGAGTTCGTCGGAGAACCGGAGTCGGTCGCGTCCCTGGGTGCGGCGCCATTTGAGCACTTCGAAATGGGCGATGCGGAAGCACCAGGCGGTGAAATTGGTGCCTGGCTCGAAGTCCCGTGATTTGCGAAGGAGGGTCATGTTGGTTTCCTGGAGGATATCCTTGGCGGCGTGTTCGTCGGCGACGAGGCTGCGGATGTATCCTGCGAGCCGGGGCTGATGGGCGGCCATGAGGTCGGCGAAGGAGGGGGCATCCGGATCGGGAGGATTGCAGGGGCGTCGATCGGTCATGATTGAGGGAGGCGGTTGGACTGGAGAACTTGAGAACTGGGGAACTCGAGAAACTGGACCCTTGCCCGCGGAACACGCAAACCGGGATACGGGACACTGGACACGGTAAACCGTCGGTGGGGGGCTGGATCTTACGGGGAAAAAGGGAAAACCCGAAATTTTCCCCTTGAAAAAGCGGATGAATCCCGCAGCTTGTCGTCCTCTCGGGATGGTCCGTCGCCGTCGCGAGGGTCTGGTTTTGTGCCGGAAATCCTCAGTAGCTCAGCGGTAGAGCGGGTGGCTGTTAACCACTAGGTCGTTGGTTCGAACCCAACCTGAGGAGCCATTCAGGATCAGTGAGTTACGAATTCTCAGGAGCCCTCACTCTCTCCATTGTTAGTAGGTTCTGTCAGGACTCTCCACCGCTCAGAGGTGTTCTCTCTGTCCGCCAACGGGAGCCCTTCCGGGGGCAACCTTCGCTGCGCAGGGGGTATCGATGCCATCGCCGAATTCAGTTCGGCCCACTACACTTCGTTCGGCCAGGGATCGGAATGGACACACCACGCCTGCTAGCTCGGGGAAGAAACGTGGTGACAGAGCAGGGAAAAGTAGCCGCCTTCGCCAGAAGGTGGTCGTGCCGAGATGGGCCACGGAGATGTAGCCGCCTTCGCCAGAAGGTGGCCCTGGGCAGACGATCCACGCCACGCTCTGGCGAGCGCGGCTACAGGCGTAGGCTTTGCCAGATGGTTGTCGTTGCGAGCGCGATTGAATGTAGCCGCCTTCGGCAGAAGGTGGTCGGGGCCAGACGATCCACGCTCTGGCGAGCGCAGCTACAGGCGTAGGTCGAGGCGAGTGCGATTGGATGTAGCCGCCTTCGCCAGAAGGTGGCCCTGCCAGACGATCCACGCTCTGGCGAGCGCGGCTACAGCCGTAGGCTTTCGCCAGAAGGTTGTCGCGCGAGCGCGATTGGATGTAGCCGCCTTCGGCAGAAGGTGGTCGGGGCCAGACGATCCACGCTCTGGCGA
>CAZLUZ010000023.1:2903-36333 GCA_964562825.1 uncultured Akkermansia sp. | reverse complement strand
GCTGTCAGTGTGATGGTAGGAGCAATCCTCATACCTTGATTTCTAACCCATCTTAAATAAATGGCAATCTGTTTGACGGATACCACTAGCGAGAATCTCAGGCATCGGGTATTCGAATCGTGACGGGCATTCCCTGGCGCAAGAAATCGTCGGGTTCCTCGATGACAACCCGAAACCGGTAGACCAGATCGGAGCGCAACTCCCGGGTTTCGACCGACTTCGAGGTAAATTCCGCCACGGGAGAAATGAATCCGATCTGGCCCGAATAGGCTTCTCCGGGGCGGGAATCGGTCATCACTTCAACCTCCATTCCCGGGCGAATCCGGCCCAGGTTTGGGCCGGAAATGTAGGTGCGAACCCAGACGGGGGAGTTCAGTGCCAGCGTGTAGACCGGCGCACCGGGCGCCACGATGGAGCCTGGTTCCCGGACGCGAGTCAGGATTATCGCATCGGCAGGTGCCTTGAGCACGGTGTCTTGCAACTGGTTCTTTGCGAGAGTAACCCTGGCGCGGGCGGCCTCCAGTTCGGCACGGACTACGGCGATGTCTTCCGCTCTCGGACCTTCTTCGGCGAGCGCGACGGTCTCGCGAGCGGATCGCAGTCGTGCCTCTGCCGAATCTCGCTGTGCTCTGGCATCGTCCGCCGCTTGTCCAGTTCGGCGAGCACCGATCCGGCGGCAACGGGATCGCCTTCCTCGAAGTGCATCACAGTGACCTCTCCGCCCGAGCGGAATCCCAGCGACACCTGTCGAATATTCACGTTCCCGAAGAGGGTCAGTGCTCTCGGCTGTCGAGCCTTGTTCGCCTGGACCTTGGCGAAGAAATATCCTCCCGTCAGAGCGATTATCGACACGGGGAGGACAATCTTGACGAATTTCATCGATCGATTGGGAATGGAGGTTGGATCAGAACACTTCCGGCCGGGATGCTCAGTTGACACCAGGTGCGGAAGGCAGAAGTGAAAAACCTTAAAAGATCGTATGATTTTTAAAGTTTTCAATTTTTACAGTGGGGAGGAGCTATGCCTGATTCGGTGGAACCATTGGAGCACTTGCCCATCCCTCCTCCCTGAGGCTCAGCAAACGTCTGTCGTGGTTCGAGCCACGGTGACCTGCTCGGAGAACGGGTCTCCCTGCCCGAGAGTCCTACGCGTGCCCCGGCGACCGTCCGCCGGTGTGTTCGGACCCAGGTCGGTTTGGCGACGGCAAGATTGCCGAATGCGTCACTCCGTCGGGGAGAGTCGAAGCAGGCGGCCGGTGTCGGGATGGAGTTCCGGGAGGCCCCAGAGCTGGGGGTTGGCAATGCGGCAGCCGAGGGCGATGTACCAAGCGTCGTTCAGCCGGGCGAAGGAGCGGGCGAAGGTCGGGGTGCGGAAGCGAAACTGTTCGGTCCAGGTCAACGCATCCGTCGAGACGTAAACGGCGCTGACAATCTCGCCGTGGAGGTTGAGACTGGCCAGGACGTAGAATTTGCCGTCCTCGAGCAGCAGGTCCCAGGGCATGGCGGTGGGCGGCAACTCGGCGCGGCGGACGCGGACCTTGTCGGGGGCCAGCGATTCGGCGACAAAGAGGCCGACGGGGAAGTACTGGTGGTCGTTGGCAATCGCCCCTCCGATGTAGACCGCAGCATCGCCAAACGCCACGGGTTTGACGGGTTTGCCGGCGTCGAAACGCCAGGGGAGCCGCGGGTAACCGGGGAAAAGCTGCTCGATCTGCAGGTCCTCGCGGGGCACCCAGGCGCCGTCCGCTTCCTCGGCGAAAACGCTGTGGATGGGGCCGCCGAGGTAGTTCGCCCAGTTCTGGCGTTGCTTCTCGCCCATCAGCACGTCCACGGCGTAGAGTTCGCCGCCGACGTGGAGGAAGGCGTGGATGCGACGCTGGCCGAGCTTGGTTTCTTCCCAGGTTTCGCCCCAGTCCGTCGAGACACAGACGGCCGAGCGGCCACGGGGGCCCTGGTCGGACTTTTCGCTGGTGCCGGTTCCGGCGTAGAGTCGGCCGCGGTGCACGGTCATGGCGTAAGTATGGATGGCCCCGGGAATGGTGCGGTGTTTGACCCACTCTCCGGTCGCTTCAAGCCGGTAGAAGTTGCCCCGTTCCCAGCTTTCCCTCGGGTCGTGGCCGGGAAGGTAGAGACGATCGGCGAAACTGTAGTACAGGTCGATCTGCTCGTCGTCGATCTGGAAAACCCGGGTGATCTCGCCGGTGGCGGGAGCGAGGCGCAGGATGGGAACCGGCCCGGCATTGCGGGCGGGGCCGAGATTGCTGCTGTTGCCCGCGGCCAGATACAGGTGGTCGTCGAAAACGTGCAGATCCCAGGGATTGCGGGCGTAGGTCTGGGGACCGCTGGGATAGACATCCGCGTAGGGGATACCCAGGTCCTCGAGCCGGTCCGTGACGTCAGGGCCGCCAGCCCAGGCACCCGTGACCAGCAGCAAGAGTGACAGCACGATCTTCATGCGCCCAAGATGGCGACCGGGCGGCCCGGCGTCAACGCTCCGTTGCATCCTCGTGCGGAGCCGTGGTGGTCGCGAATTCGATTCGGAAAGCTTTTCCTGCCGGTCCCGGGCGGATTGCGTTTTTGGGTATGCACTTCCTTCAAGTCGTTACAAACCTGGGAGGGATTCGCGCACCTTCGCGGTCATTCATTCCCATTCGCATAGGCATGATCTGCTTTTCCTCGATACTCGACGCTGCGGAGGGGCGCTGAATTCAGTATCTTTTACACGATTGCCGACGAACCCATATCAGTGAAAGTGGGTGCGGCCGGGTACCTATCCCAGACGATCCATTTGAGCCTCGGTTCCGCATACACCTCGAGTCCAGGGGTATTGCCCACCAAGGCGACCACGGTGGCCCTGCAACCAAGAGCAGCAGAAGGCGCGGCGCAGAATCCCTGAACCGCTGCTGGTCGGTTTCGTCCGGACCGATCGATTCGGATCATTCCGTTTCACCATTCGGATTCATGATTTGTTCGAGCCGATGTCGCTCTGCCTCGAACTCAGCTTCATCCTCTGTGGCGTGGAGCTTCACAATCGGATCGAAAAAAACAGTGACCGCGCTGAATGGCTTGGGGATCCGGAATTGGTCCCAACTTTTCAGTCTCCACGAGGAACTGTATTCCACCCTGATCGACAGAATTCCGGCACCCGTGATCTGGGCCAACTTGACGACACCCGGGTGGAGACGGTATCTCGGACCTCTCGGACCGTCCGGAACAACCGCCACGTCATACCCCTGGTCCAGCCAGTCGGTGAGTTTGAGCATCGCGGAGACCCCCTTGCGGGACGAGGAGCCGCGAACGGAGTGACAGCCAAAACAACGAACCGTGGCGGCGATGATTTCTCCATCCCGGCTCGCGCTGCTCAGGACGGCACCCTCTCGTGACTTCAGATACTTGTGGTAGACCACGGGGATGACGAAGATTCGATTGTGCCAGAAGGCCCAGATCAGCGGGGAATCCGGCAGATTCTCCGAGAGGTTATCGGGGTCGTGCAAACGCCACCGACAGGTCGCCGCAAACGTTCGAATGATGGTCGCGATGAGCCATCCCATTCGTTTCGCGCTCGGAGAGATTGGCGGTGTCGATTCTGATTCTGTCATGGCTTCGATAAGGCACCGGTCAATCACCATGCCTCCCCGCGTTCTGGCATCACGAGCCAAGCGGGGCTTTCTTCGACGCGAGTGTGGTCAGGAGCAAGGGATTTTGGAAAGCTTCAAGGGGCGATACGCCGCTGGAATTTCAGGGCTCATGGCGAGGGGCAACTAGCTAGACAGCTTCCGCCGCAGAGGGCAAGCGACTCTCTCCGGGATACCCTCCCATCGCCGTCATCGGCACGGCTGCTCGTCAGCGTGACGAGGCTACCAGACAAAGACGGCCCCAGGGACAAAGCGGAGAGCGCCGAAGGAAAGATCTCCGGTCTCAGCGCGCGAAGGAAAAGGTCCGGTGAGGCGAGAGTGTCTCAACGGCCGTGTTCGAGAACGCGGACGAAGCGGCGTCCCTCTGCCCCGGGCAGGATGTAGGCGGACGATTGCGCGCCCTCCGCCACGTAGGCTTCCAGGACCGTGTCCCACGACTGCAGATTCGAGGACACTTGCACGTCGTAGCGCCAGCCCGGGACCGAGTTCCAGAAGACGGCAAAGTCACCAGCATCCCAGGAGAGTTCACGCACCTCGAAAGGTTGCAATGCCTCGCCGGCCACGGTGAATCTAACCGGCCCCTGCTCGATCTGGGAGTAGCCCCCGTCTCCGTAGAGAATCGCGAAATAGTCACCCTCAGGCAGAGAAAATTGGAGCGTGCCGTCGGGGACCGATCCCCCCGGCGTCTTCGAGCCATTGAGGTAGTTCCAGGCGACGGCCGCCACCGGCCCCGGGGTCTCACCCTCGCGATAAATGCCCACCCAACTGTCCGGGGCGGCCGCGGCACCCACCCATGAGACCGCCAGGCTGCTGCCCGCAGAGAGGGCCTCGCCGTTCAGCGAGAAAGCTGGGCTCGAGGCCGTGTCGCCGAACACGGTGGCTGTGGCCGTTTCCGAGCCGTTCAAGGTCAAGGTATAGGTTGTTGTGCCGGATGGGGTGACGTCGAGGGTGTCCTGTCCGATCACGTCGATTGCGGTCGTGCCATCGCTCACCGTAAGGGTCTGCACTCCTTCCGGCCCCGGGTTCAACACCCAGGACAGGGTGACGAGCGGGCTGTCCGAGAGGAAGGCATGATCCGCCCCGAACGCGGTCAGGGGCGGACTGGCCACCTCGAATTCCACGGTGGCGAGGAAAGTGTAGCCGTCCTGGAGAAGCAGGTAGGCCGTCCATTCTCCCTCCGGCAGTTCGGGATCGGCAAAGGTCACCGAACCGGTGCCGACCCCGCCGGTGTATTGCCAGATCGTGGAAGCCGGGTTGCCGTCGGGCACGCCGGCGAGGTTGCGGGGATAGATCCCTACCCAGTCGGTGCCCGTCGGCGAGGTCAGGCCGCTCCAGGAGGCAGTGATGGCCTGGCCGGGAAGGTAGCGCGTCCGGTCCAGCGAAAATGAGCCGATGCTCCGACCGCCGCCGCTCCCGCCGACCTCGAAATCGAAGCTGCCCAGTACCGTGTAGCCATCCTGCGCCAGGAAAAATGCGGTCCATTCGCCCGTGCCGGGCGTCGACGCGAAGGTGACCGATCCGGACTCCAGCGCCGCACCGGCGCTGCGGGATCCGCTGACGTAGAGCCAGTCCGTCGATACCTGTGAACCCGGGGTAATGCCGCGCGGGTAGATGCCCACCCAGTCGGTTGACGTCGGATTCTGGCGACCCGACCACGTGGCTACCACAGAATCGCCGGCTGCGTAGGTTGACTTGTCGAGAGAGAAATTGACCTGAGCCGCGGCGGACCCGAGAAACGGCAGGCCGAGAAGTAGGGCGATCCGGAGAAGATTCATGATCGGTGGGAAAGTCGGGGGGGGAGTCCGGCGCGTCAGGGAGCCACCACGCGGAAATAGAAGCGGTTCGATACCTCCGTGTAGGAGTCGTTGGTGAACATGGCCACGTAGTAGTCACCCGGGGGCAGACCGGGCAGAGCGAAGGTCACGGATCCGTCCACTGCCCCCTCGAAGTAGAGATACTCGATCAGGTCGGGCCCCGGTTCTACGTCGGCGGGGTAGAGACCGATCCAGTCCTTGGGAATGCCCGGTCCCCCGGTGAAGCTTACGGTGAACTCGGCGCCCTGTGGCACCTCGTCGCTCTCCATGGTGACGACGGCGTTGGCCGTGCCCACGGAGAAACTGACGCGAGGACTCAATGCGAAGGTGCCGCCGTTGACCAGGAGCACACCGTAGTAGTAACCGTCCGGCAGTCCGGAGAGCGACCGGCTCCCCGAAGGTGTCCGCGCGGGCACGGTGGCCTCTGGGGCGATCCCCGGACCAGGATCGACACCCGCCCCGAAAATCGCGACCACATCCCGCGGGCCACCCGGTGCGTCGCTCCAGATGAACTCGACCGGCGAACCGGAAAGGTGATTGGGCTCCCCGGTTTCGAGAGTCGCCTCCTGCCCCACGAAAAACGGGACACGAGGCGCCAACTCCGCGGCCGTATCGTCGGCGAACAATCCGGCATAATACTCGCCCGGGAGAAAGGAATAACGGAAGGTGCGCGTGCCCGCTCCACCGGTGACATACTGTCGGGAGACCGCCCCGGTCGTGCTGGGTGATTCTCCCCCCCGGAAAATGCCGATCCAGTCCGCCTGGTTCGTGGGCAATCGTTCGTAGCCGATTGCCACCGGCGTCCCCGGGGCGAAGACGGAGCGGGCCAGGGTCAGAGAAGGGTCCGCCGTGCCGCTGTTCGTCACGGTGAAGGCGAAGGGAAGAGACCAGTCCGACCACGCATTGTTCGAGTCGCGGTGCCGCACCCGGGCGAAGAAGGTGCTGCTCGGCAAGCTGTCGGTGGCCACCTCGTATTGCAGGATGTCGATCCCCGCATTCGCGTTGACCGGCTCGTAGTCAGGCGCACCGGTGTCCCCGTACAGGTTTACCTGATCCCGGATCGTGTCGATCCTCAGGAAAGTGAAATCGGGGTCCGCCGCGATCTGGAACTGGGTGCTGTTGAGTTGCTCCGCGGTGCTGGTTGAAAAGGGACTGCTCGCGAGGAGGTAGGGCAGCTCCACCTCGTTCGGTTCGCCCGGGCCGCCGGTGCTGGTATTGGTGATCCGGGGGCGGTCCGGCGGGGCCAGGCCGAGGGTGCGGTGAAAGGTATCGATCAACCGGCTGTTGTAGGCGCGGGTCGTCCAGCGCTGGCTTTCCGGAAAACGCACGTTCGCTTCAGCATAGCAATCCACCCGCATGTCCCGGTTGTCGAGGTCGAAGTCGATGAGTTGCCAGGCCCAGTTGGCGATGGTTTTCTGCACGTCGTCGAAGTCGATTTCTGTCGACTGTCCCCAGAACTGGTCCCAGGCCGTCGCTCCATTGATGATGTGGTAGATGGGCCAGTCTCGGGTCGAGCCCCGGGCATAGAGGTGGTGGTGGGCACCGAGGTTGAGCACGTGTTTCTCTGTCTGCGCGAGGATGGGCATGATCTCATCGCGGAACCACTGAGAGATGTCGCCCACGTATTGTTCGGCCTGATAGGGTCGGTGGACCAGGCTGATGATGAAATCCACCGTGGGATCGACCGCAGCGGCATCCACCACATCCTGCACCCATTGGCGCTGAACGTTTCCGGCCCTCTGGGCGGCGGGAATCCCGCCGAAGGATTCGCTGTTCGTGTGCACAAAAAGGATGTTGGCCTGTTGGTGTGCGTAGTAGGCTTTTCCTCCCGGATTCGTCACCCCCCCGTAATTGAGTTCGTCGTAGGGAAAAAGCCGATCCCACAGGGTGAGCCGGTTGCCATCCCGCTGGTAGCAGTCGTGGTTCCCCACCGTGGTCATGCTGGGGAGGTAGGGCGTGGTGGAATTCCCGTATTCGAAGTGGAGGTAACGCCAGTGGTTCAGGGTGCTCACGTCGACCTGGTCTCCGATGTTCAGGATCAGGTCGATCGATTCCTCGATGGGGACACCATAGAGTTCCTCGATCTTCGCCTTGGCGCGCTGCATGAGGCGCTCCCAGCGGCGTTCGGCCGTCAGGATCTGGTTGTCTCCCATGACCAGCACCCGGTAGCGACCTGAGTTCGTCCCCACGGGCGGGGCGGTGCGGAAACGGTAGACGGGCGAGGAAAGCGCCCCGGAGCGCACGCAGTAGTGGTAGTGGGTGGAGGGCTGCAGGCCCGTGATTTTGGCCGAGTGATAACGGAACGCGTCCACCCCGTCGTTGAGGGCCTGGGTGGTTCCGGTGACGGTGTTGGTCAACTGATCCGGTGCCGGCCCCCAATCGACCCGTGTCTCCGTTTCGTGGTCTGTCCACCAGTTCACCCAGATCGAATCGGGCTGGGGTGTCTGCAGGTAGGGGCGCAGGCCGGTGCCGGGAGCGCCTTCCCCGAGCGCCCGCAAAAAACCCGGGCTCAAGGCCAGACCGCTGCCACCCATGGCGGAAAGCCGCAGAAATTCGGAACGTTTCATGATTTGTCTGGATCGGTGGTTCGGCGGCTACCGATCGATCGCGCTCAGAGCGCGGCCGGCGCGAAACGAGGGCGGCGGCGGCGCAGGAGAAGGAGGGCGAAGGAGGCCAGCGCCAGCAGGCCCCCGTAGCGCGGCTCCGGTATCGCCGCCAGGGAGAAGCCCTGGGCGGTGGCTGCCCCGAAGTCACCAATCGCCTGATCCGTCAGGGCCTCGTCCCAAATCGCAATGCTGGAGACGTAGCCTGCGCCGTGGAAGCCGGTTCCATCGCCGAGGATGCTGAAGTCGCCACCACCCAGCGGCGACACCGAATCGGTGGTGTAGAGCGAATCCCCGCTGTCCCACGCCAGATCATTGGCCACCTGCACCCCGTTGACAAAGATGTCGAGCGTGGCGGAATTCTCCACTCGGAAAATGGTGCGGGTCCACACGTCCAGAGCGATGGAACTGGTGGTCTGGGCGACGCTGTTGGCGCCGTCACCCTGCCGCCAGAATCCGCCCGTTCCGTTCGAAAAATCGAGCCAGATTTCCGCGTCATTACTGTTCGCTTCGGTCGAGTTGAAGATGCCCACAAAATCTCCCGCGGGTGCCGTGTCTATGTAAAAGTCGATTCCGAAAGTGTAGGTATCGAGGAAGCCCGCAGTGGGACCGTCGTTGTCGGCAAAACCATGATCGATGCGGTATCCATTGTCGGCCCCGCTCACGCCGGGGAAGAACATGATGTCCGCCACCTGACCGGCGATCGTGGGGAGTCCAAAGGAGGCGGTGGTGCCGAACTGGGTGCCGCTCTGGGTTGAAGCGGAACCGTCGTCGAGGTAGAACATGGAGCCCGGCCCTGAAGCCGTGCTCAGGTCCCCGTTGGAGAAATCGAACAGGGTCAGAGCCGCCCGGGCCGTGCCGGGACCGAAGATGATGATTCCGGCCGCCAGAAGGGGCAGGAGATACCGCAATGTCATGCCCTCCGTATAGAGGGGACCATGTGCCTGTCAATCGGATCCGGCCCCTGTGACGATATCTTCACCACCTCTCGGGTAGGCTTTCCGGTGTAGTTGCCGAGTCACTCGTCTTCGGATTTCGGTGCGCTGGAAGGCTCTGCCGGGAGGTGGATCGTCAGGGTCGACTGGTGGCGGATCTTGACGTAGTCCTTCCCGTCCACGGGATCGGTTCCGGGGGTGGGGTCCTCGAATCGAGCCAGCACCGTGTGCATGACGCTCGCGTCCGGGCGGAAGGAAACGGTGCCGTCGGGACCGGTTTTCCGGTCGAATCGGCTGGCGCCGCCGACCGTCACCCGGCTACCCGCGAGCGGGCTGCCCCGCCACAGAACGGTCAGGGTAATGCTTCCGTCGTCCCCGAGAGCGGGCACGATATCGAGGTCGAGTTGCTCTGACCGGGCGAACTTCTCCAGTTCCGCGGCACCAGCCGCCTCGATATGTTTGGCGTAGTAGTGAAGCTGCACGTCAGTCTCGCCATATCGGTACACGCCAAAAAGGCCATAGCTGGCGACCTGGAAAGGAGCCGTGGCGTCCAGGTCCGCGGAGAGCCAGCGCAGCCCATCTTTCCGGGTGTCCTCCACGGGCAATTCCCTGGTCCCTCCGCCATCGCGCAGCCAGGTTTTTCCCCGGGCGACGAAGTGGGGAATGTACTGTCCGCCGCCGGGTTTGAGCCCGTGTTCGAAGACCACGTTGACCGCGGCGGGCTCGGCGTCGCGATCGATGGTAACCCACAGAAAATGCGCCTCCGCCAAGTGGCAGGCGCCGAGCAAAAGCAGGGTGAGAATTCCCAGGTGTCGTTTCATGGCCGCAACCTTCCCGTAAGCCCGGATCATTCTCTGATCCACCAGTAATTGCGGAACTGCACCCGATTGCCGTGGTTCTGCAGACTCAGGGGGTACCGGGGCATGGGTTTCTTGGCCGCCTGCCTTTTTTCGTCCGGGTATTTGAGGACGAACTCGTCGTGGATGAGTTGGCCGTTGAGGTGCACGGTGATGGTGGCGTCCCGGATCAAATTTTCCCCGTCCTCGCTCCACTCATCCGGGGTGAAGACCGCGTCGTAGGCCTGCCAGGTGCCCGGGGGAAGCGAAGCGTTCCGTTGGGGTGCCGTGAAGAAATACAGGCCACCGCACTGGTTCTTTTCGTGGAGAAAGCCGAAGTTGTCGTTGATCTGGATCTCGTAGGGACCGAAAAACGTTCCGCTGTTGCCGCGGGCCTGATTGTAGGTCCCGGGATTGTTCGGGGTGCGGAACTCGAGGTGCATGCGGATCCGGCCGCTGGCCTCGTCCCGCGAACTGCTGTTCCCCACCGTGACTTCCAGCGCGTCGTCGACGGTTTTCCACTGGGTATCGAGTCCCACCGGCTTTCCCAGGCGGTCGATCAGCACCGTCGCTCCGGCGGGTGGCTCCGTGCCCAGGGCGGGATTCCGGAAATTCACGCGGGTCAACACCGTCTGGTTCCCGTCCGGTCCTGTCACGGTGAGCTCGTCCTCCACCAGTGCGACGCTCCAGTCCTGCAACTTGCCCGAACCGCGGTTTTCGTCGGCAAAGACCCCGATGGCGATCATTTCCGGGGTTCCCTCCCAGAACATCCCGGCCACCCGGTTGACGAAGAATCCATCCGCCGGCAGGGCCACCACCTGCGCGGTCATGTTCTCTCCCTGATAGACGCCAACCCGTGGATGGGTGTCGAAGTTGTCCTCGGGTAAGTATCTCGGGTAGACCGGCCGGTTCACCGTCTTGCCCGTGCGTCTGTCCTTGACTTCCCGGGTCCACTCCTGGCGAATCCTGTTGTTCACCGCATTGGCCACCCCGGGATCGATGAGACCTTCCCGCTGGAGGATCTCGACGAGCGCCTTCGCCGCGACGCATTTCCCGGAAACTTTTTCCAAGTGGGCGCCCCGTTCTTCCTTGGTTTCCGCCTGCAGGGCCGCGCGAATCGCCTCGGCGTCGGCACCTTCGGGAAAATAGTGTCCGGCGATGGTCGGGTTCCCCGCCATCAGAGGCAGGGCGATCAAGGAAATCAGGAGCAGTTTTGTCATCGTATGTAGGCGTGAGACGCAGGTCTCCTCTACAGGAATCCGTCGTCTCGTGTCAACGATCTTCGACCCCGGCGAAAGGGCAAAGCCACGCGGCCGGAGGCAACCCCGCGCATACGCGGTCACAATTATCATTTGTTTTGTTCGGACGATGCCCGGACGATCGGGCAAATCGCGACGTGGAGTCGCGATTTTTTTTGATCCCGAATTTATGAAACTCAGTCTCACCCTCGCCGCGACCCTGCTCGCCGGAACTTTCGCCCTAGTCCTCCATGCCCAGGAGGGACAGCCTCCCGCCACGAACGACGACACGGTCATCCTCACCGTCGACGGCACCCCGATTACCCAGGGGGAAATGCGGAAGACGTTCATGGCGAGATTCGGCCGGCAGATGCAGCAGATGCCCGAGGAACAGCGTCAGGCGATGATGCCCCAGATCCAGCAGATGTTGATGAGCAGCCTGATCTCGAAGGCTCTGCTGCTCAACGAGGCCGAAAAGCGGGGCATCGAGGCGAGCGCCGCCGAGATCGCGGAGAGCCTGGAGAAGATTGTCGAATCGCTCCCAGCCGAGGTCACCATGGAACAGTTCGCCCAGTCGGCCGGGATGGAACTCGAGCAGATTCGCGCCCAGATCGCCGAGGACATCAAGGTCCAGACCCTGGTCGAGGCGGTGACCGAGGACGTGGATGCGCCCGCCGACGGCGAGGTGAAGGAGTTCTACGACGAGAACACCAGCCAGTTCGAGCAGGAGGCGTCGGTAGAGGCATCACACATCCTGCTTTCCACGCGCGGGATCGAGGATGAAGCGCAGATTGCGGAAAAGAAGGCCGAGGCCGAGAAGCTGCGGCAGCAGTTGATCGACGGGGAGGGCAAAAACTTCGCCGAGTTGGCGCAGGCGCATTCCGACTGCCCGAGCAAGGCGCAGGGCGGATCGCTGGGCGAGTTCGGCACCGGTCGGATGGTTCCCGAGTTCGAGAAGGCGGCCTTTTCCCAGGAAGTCGGCGCGATCGGCGAGGTGGTGGAGACCGACTTCGGCTTTCACATCATCCAGGTGACGGGGAAGACCGATGCGAAGACCCTCTCTTACGACGAGGTCAAGGATCGGCTCCGCGAGCAATTGTTGGAGCAGGCGAAGTCGGAGAAGCTGCAATCCTACATCGGGGAACTGCGCGAGGCAGCCACCATCGAACAGCCTGGAGCGCCGGAAAGTCCCGCGGAGTGAGCCCCTTCCCAGGAAGGCGGGCCCGGACAGTGACGGCTTTGAGGAAAGGCCGGAGGGCCGGAGGGCCGTGGGGCCGCGAAGGCCGGGGTGGACCGCATAAAAGAGTGCGCGATACTGGATTTGAACCAGTGACATCGTGCGTGTGAAGCACGCGCTCTACCCCTGAGCTAACCGCGCAAAAACGGAGGGGATAACATCGACACCTCCCCGGCAAAATCAAGCAGTTTTCGCAGGGGATTCGCGGGCGCGATCGCACCGGGCTTCGTCAGCGTGGTGTCGCGATTTCAGCGCGCCCCGCCCAGCGTCAGTGTCTCGGGCAGCACGAGGAACTTCTCTGCCGCGCTCTCGCGGAACAGCGAGCGCGAGAAACGATCTCGCTGCCGGGGCGATGCCAGAATGTCCGGGACGGGAATGGCTTGGGGCACCTCGGGTTTCCGGGGAACCTCCGGGAGGATGACATCGGCGCCCTCATTTTTCCGGTTGATCGCCTCGTTGTAGGCACGCACTGCTCCGTTGAATTCGTCCAGGACGCTCTCGAAGTCGGCGATCTGTCGGCTGACCGCGACCTGGTACTCCCCGAGGGTTCGGTTGTAGTCGTCGATGTATTTCTCGCAATCCCACTCGAAGAGCAGGTGGGCGAAGAGATACTTGCGCAGGTTGGCCGCCTGGCCACGACGCAGCAGCTCGTCGAGAAGCAACATCGATGACGAGTAGCGCTGGACGATGACGGGTCCCGGATTCGGTGGCAGGCTGCGCACGATGGAGGCGGCAGGCGTGTCCGGCGGCTCAGGGCCACCCGCGGTCGAACGGGACCGGCTCGGAACCGGTTCATCCTCGTCGATCAGACGAATCTGGAACGGTTCGATCGCGGTCAATTCGATGGCCTGCTCCGGGGTTCGGCTCCGCTCCATGAACTGATTCTTGCTCAGGGAGACAAAATCGTCGGGGGCGAGCAGGGGAAACCGGTGCGCGTCGCCCCCGAAATTGACCGCCACCATGCGGTGCAGACCCTCGTTGTGGCGGTCGAGGAAGAAGGTGCCGTCCCGGTAGGGGATCGAGGCCACGTATTCAGCGAGCCCCTCGACCACCCACATGGGCATGTATCGGATCCATTGATGCGTCACCGCGTGGACCGTCTCGTGGATCAAGGTGGAGGGATCGTACTCCGAGGCCTTACGGAAGGTCCCGCCCGAACGCCGAACCCCCAGCGAGGCCAGGGGCACCAGAATCTCCCGGCTTCTCACGAGATAGACTCCCGCCGCCGAAACCGGGCCTCCCGCGGCATGATAGTCCTCCTTTTCGGCGAAGAGCCGCACGAGGAATTTCCCGTCCTGGGGACGGGCCACCTCCAGGCCCAGGGGCAACTCGCGAACCATGGCGAGGGTGGCCTCGAAGAGTTGGCTGAAATCTCTCACCACCGCCGCGTTGAGGGGTTCGTCACACTCGAAGCGGAAATTCCGCGTTTCGTGGGTGGTGCCCTCCCGGGCGAAGGCGCCGTCGCCCAGGCCCGCCTGCACGGTATCGGTCACGTCGCGGGACTCCTCATAGGCGAGGTTGAAAAACCGGGAAAGTTCCCGCCACTCGGCGATGAAGCGTCGGTCCTTCTCCGAGAGACGGGACAGGGGGATCTCGACAGTGTGGTTGCCGGGCAGGAGAAAGGTGCCGGAGTCATCGGCCACGCCTTCCAGTCGGGCCCTCATGGTGCGGCCGTCCGTCGCCGTCCAGGTGCGGAGGGGATTCCAGTCGCTGAGAGGGTCTCCGGAGTCGACGAAGTGGAAGGACGACCCCAACTCGATGTAGGGATTGCGGAACTCCGGTGCGGGGGTGTCTCCGGATCCCAGAAGGGGCGGACCGGATACCGTGAGGAGGAGAACCGCGTAAAACATTGGCCGCATGCGCATCTTCATAACCGATTTCCTTCGACAGTGTCAACGATCGGGGAGGGAAAGCTCTGCACTCTTTTCCGGTTGACCCGCACCGCGATCGAGTTTACCTGTGGGGTTCGACCGATTCTAACGACGAAGCATGAGAACGAAGCGGAGATACTTCAAGACCCACATGACCCGACCCCGGAAACGGGCCGGGGCCAAGCGCCGGCGCCAACTTGAGCACCGGAGGCGCCTCGTTGCCCTGGGGGTGGACGAAGATACCGTGGCCAAGATGAACGCCAAGGAGATCCGGGATCAGTTGAAGTATCCGAAGAAAGTTCAAGCGGCGGTGGCCGCCAGGGAGACCGAAGAAACCTCGGGGGAGTGATGCCCCCGGGACGCGGCAGGCAGTGGTCGATCCGGTCAGGGCTTGTCGCAAACCTTTCGCAACAGGACTTGCAAATGAGACCGGTGCGGCTTTGATTCCCGCCCGTGCCCCAGATCTCCCCGTCTGATTCGGAAAACGTCGTTCTCGACTGTCACGGTCTCTTTTTTCGCTACGGCAAACCCTGGGTGCTGGAGGACGTCACCTTCCGGGTCTGTCGGGATGAGTCGCTCTGCATCATCGGCCCCAACGGAGGCGGCAAATCCACGCTGATCCGCCTGATCATGGGGCTGGAAGAGCCGCAGAGGGGCGAACTCCGGGTGCTCGGACAGGCCCCCATGCGGGCCCGCAGGCACATCGGCTACGTGCCCCAAGCGATGAGGTTCGATCCCCTTTTCCCCATCACCGCCTTCGATATCGCCCTGATGGGGCGGCTCGACCGTCTCTCGGTGGGCCCCTTCAGTCGTGCCTGCCGCACCCGGGCGATGGAGGCTCTCGCCGAACTCCGCATGGCTGACAAGGCGCACCGGCCGTTCGCCCGCTTGTCCGGGGGGGAGCGGCAGCGCGTCATGATCGCCCGAGCCCTCGCCTGCGAACCGGAGTTGCTCCTCCTCGACGAACCCACCGCGAACATCGATCTCTGCATCGAGGAGCAGTTTCTCGAGATCCTGGTGGAACTGCGCAAGAAGATGACGATTCTCCTCGTCACCCACGATCTCGACATCGTGTCCCACATTGGGGAGTCGGCCCTGTGCGTCAATCGACTGGTGCACCGCCATGGACTTCCGCTCAGCGGCGAAACGATTCGCGAGATCTACAGCGGAACCAAGCGCCTGGAACACGATCGCCGGACGCGTCATCGCCAGGGAGACCACACCGCCTGCGAACATGACTGAGTTTTTCGATGCGCTCCGCGAGGTTCCCCTGATCCGGTATTGCCTCTACGCCGGCATCGTGTCCAGCTTTACCTTCGGGGTGGTGGGTTCCTTTGTGGTGACGAGGCGGATCGGCTACATCGCCGCGGCGATCGCCCACAGCATTCTGGGGGGAATCGGTGCCGCGGTCTACTTCGGCCGGACCTTCGATCTCCCCTGGTGCACCCCGATGTTCGGCGCCATCGTGGCAGCGCTGCTCTCCGCCCTGATCATCGGGCTCGTGACGCTGCGCCAGCACGAGCGCGAGGACACCATCATCGGGGCGATCTGGGCTTTCGGCATGGCGGTGGGTCTTCTCTTTTTGCGATTTGCTCCGGGGAAAGCGGTCAACCTGGAGAGCTACATCTTCGGCAACATCCTTCTCACCTCCCGGGACGACGTCTTCGCGACCCTGATTCTGAGTTCGGTCGTCCTCCTGCTGGTCGGGCTCTTCTACCACAAGTTGGTGGCGGTGTGTTTCGACGAGGAGTTCGCCCGCCTCCGCGGGGTGAATTCGGGCGCCTACCACATTCTTCTCCTCTGTGTCACGGCGATCAGCATGGTCATGCTCGTGCGGGTGGCCGGAATCATTCTCTCGCTGGCGCTGATCGTGTTGCCGGCGGCGACGGCGGCCAAGTTCACCCACCGGCTGTGGATGATGATGGCCTACGCCGTGTTTTTGTCGCTGCTCTACAACGCGGGAGGGCTGGCCCTGAGCTTCCAGATGAACCTGCCTACCGGACCGCTCATCGTGGTGGTGGCTTCGGTGGTCTATGGCCTCTCCTTCCTCGCCGGTTCGAGGCGCAACCGGTAGATCGTTCCCGGGCGGCGGCGAATTGGGCCTTGACCTTGCCGGGGATAGGGTTGAAGCAAGGCCCGATTTCATGCAGTCCGGAAAAGCGAAAGGGAGCGGCGAGCTCAACCGGTGGCAGTCGGATTTTCTGCAGCGGTTCGCCGACACGAACCTGCGCGGCGACCTCTTTGGAGGAGTCACCACGGCGATCATTTCCCTGCCGTTGGCGCTGACCTTCGGGGTGGCCTCCGGGGCGGGACCCGCGGCGGGCTTGTATGGAGCGGTCCTCGTGGGCTTTTTCGCGGCTCTCTTCGGTGGCACCCGCACCCTGATCTCGGAGCCGACGGGACCGATGACGGTGATCATGACAGCCGTGGTGACCCACGTGATCGCCTCCGATCCCGAGAATGGACTGGCCACCGCATTTGCCGTGGTGGTGGTGGCGGGATTGACTCAGATCGTTTTCGGGGTGCTCCGGCTGGGCCGGTTCATCACCCTCATGCCCTACAGCGTGATCTCGGGATTCATGTCCGGCATCGGCATCCTCCTGATCCTCTTGCAACTGGGGCCCCTCCTGGGACAGGACGCCCCCGAGGGCGGAGCCATCGGCGTGCTGCGTGGTCTGCCCCAGTTGATCGCAGGCATCGAGGCACGCGAGGTTCTGCTCTCCGCGGTGGCTCTCGCCTTTTTGCTGGGGATGCCGAGGCGGTGGAGGCACCACGTTCCTCCCCACCTGCTGGCCCTGGTGGGAGGTTCCCTGGTCGCGCTCGTGTTCTTTCAGGATGATGCTCTGCGACGGATCGGGGATATCCCCATGGGGCTGCCCGAATTTCGGTGGCCCCACTTCGGCGCCGCCCATGCCAGCACGATCCTGGTCGATGGCATGATTCTGGGGATGCTCGGGTGTATCGACACCCTGCTCACCGCCATGATTGCCGACAGCCTGACCCGGCAGCAGCACCAGTCGAATCGGGAGCTGGTCGGCCAGGGGGTGGCCAACGTGGTTTCGGGTCTGTTCGGCGGTCTGCCCGGGGCTGGGGCGACCATGGGCACGGTGGTGAACATCCAGGTGGGGGCGCGCTCGCCGCTGGCCGCCATCCTGCGATCGCTGCTTCTCCTCCTGGTGATTCTGGCGATCGCCCCGCTGCTCAGCGGCATACCGCTGGCGGTCCTGGCGGCGATCGCGGTGAAGGTGGGCATCGACATCCTCGACTGGAGCTTTCTCAAGCGGGCCCATCGGGTGTCGCGTTCGGCGACCACCATCATGTATGGGGTCATGGCGCTCACCGTGTTTGTCGATCTGATCGTCGCGGTGGGCCTTGGCGTTTTCATCGCCAACATCCTCACGATCGAACGCCTTTCGCGGATCCAGTCGGAGTCGATCCATCCCATCGATTCGTCGGGCCAGGATCTGCCGCTCAGCGAGGCGGAGCAGGCCCTTTTCGACAAGGGGCAGGGCCGCATCCTGCTGCTGCATCTCACCGGGCCCATGATTTTCGGGGTGGCCAAGGCGATTGCGCGCGAGCACGCCGAGTTTTCGCGGGCCGGGGCTCTCGTCATCGACGTCTCCACGGTGCCCCTCATGTCGACGACGGTGGCGCTGGCGCTGGAGAACATGATTCGCGACGCCCGGTCCGCGGGCCTGCCGGTCTGTGTCTGTGCCACGGGCCAGACCCGTGTCCGTCTGGAACGGATCGAAAAGACCTCGCACAAGGGGGTGTTATTCCGCGAGACAAGGCTCGACGGGCTGGAGGCTGTGCTGGAGGCGATGGACCCACCTGGCGAACGGGAGAGAGTCTCCTCCCACAGCACCTCGGGCTGAATCGGCCGGAGCGGGCATTCCGGGGAGACCGGGCTCTCGTGGTGAACCGAGCCTGCCCTACTGTCAGGAAGGTGTTGCGGCTTCTGTTGGCATCTTTTCTGCTCCCGTGTATTTTCCGCCGATTACGACGAACTGTTTTGTATGAAGCTTCAGGTTGTCCTGCCAGACGGGAAATCGAGACAATACCCGCTCGAGAAAAAGTCGAATGCGATCGGGAGGTCTCCGGACTCCGACATCGCGCTCGAGCACACCTACGTGTCTTCCCGGCACGCCACCATCAACGAGATCGACGGGGAGTATTTTATCGAGGACTGCGGCTCCCGAAACGGCACATTCGTCAATCGGCTGGCTATTGGCGCGGTCACTCCGATCGGCCTGGGCGACACCATTCACATCGCCAATGTGGAGTGTTTTCTCGTCGCCCTGCCGGATCGGGAAACGCCGTGTCCTGTCACTCCCGATGCCTCGACGGCGCCGCTGACGAAGCGAGGCTTTCGTTCGGGGCTCACCCGATTCCAGTTGGGCAACATCGAGAAGGCGACTTCAGGTAAGAGTCCGGCCCGCCGTCCCCATCTGGGGGAACTCCGCTTCGGGGCGGCGGCCCATGGCCATCGAAGTCTGCGCGGCATAGTGGCGGCGCCGCCGAAGAACTCGCCCGAGTCTTCCGGTCCGGGATCGGGGAGTGCCGATCCGGGAACTTCGGCACCGGCCCCGGTGCCCGAAAAATTCGACTGGAACCGCAAAATCGCCTCCATCCGGAAACGCCAGGTGAAGACGGTGCCTACGAAGCCTCGGGGCCGCGCCCCGGTGGGACGCGAGCGCTTCGGGCGGACTGCTCCCCGCTACTGAGCGGCATCCGCTTTCCACTTGGCGTCGAGTTCGTTTTCCAGCCGCTCCACGATTTCCGGATGCGTCTCCGCGAGGTTCCGGGTATGACCCGCCGGGGTGGAGAGGTCATACAACTCCCGGTGACCGGGATGCCGGATCAAGCGGTAGGGACCGGATCGCACTGTCTGTTGTCCCCGCTGGTAGGATACGGCGGGATGTCCCGGGGCGTTGGGATCGGACAGGATGGGCACCAGCGAGACGCCGTCGAGGAAGTCGGGAAGCTCGAGCCCGGCCAGATCGCACAGGGTGGGGAAGAGGTCGATCGTCTCCACGATGGATGCGGTGGGCGTCCCGGGCTCAGGGATGCCCGGATAGGCGATGACGAGAGGCGAGCGAAGCGATTCCTCGAACAGGGTGTGTTTTCCCCAGACGGCGTGTTCCCCGAGATGCCAGCCGTGGTCGCCCCAGAGAACCACGATGGTGTTCCGGGTCAGATCCAGGGCATCGAGACGCTCCAGGAGTCGACCCACCTGGGCGTCGGCGAAGGAGACGCAGGCCGCGTAATGGCGACGGACCTCGTCGGCAAACTCGGAGTCCTCATTGGGGTCTCGTCCCCAGCGGTGGTATTTCATGAACTCACCCGACCGGTGCCAGGTCGTCTTGCCCGCGGGTTTCTCCGGATGCGGGATGGGCGGAAGGCGAGTGTCGCGGTAGAGCTCGAGATACTTCGCCGGCGCACCGAAGGGGAGGTGGGGGCGCAGGATGCCCACGGCGAGAAAGAAGGGAGCATCGGTCGAGGCCAGCTCCTCCATCTGCGAGAGCGCCTGCGCGGTGCTGATGCCGTCGGGGTAGGCATCGTCCGGACCGGCGAAAGCCTGGAAGACATCCATATCGCCGGCCCGGTTGCGGATCTCGCCGTTGGCCAGACCGTGCATCCAGCCCCGGGGATGCAGCCAGGCACCCGCCGGAAGCAGCGAACGATCCCAGGATTCCGGCATCTCCGGCTTGCCGGGATCGTTCCAGTCCTTTCCCCCGAGGCCTCCCGGATGGTGGGACACCTTTCCCACCGAGACCGTGGTGTAACCGTGGCGGCGGAACCAGGCGGGCAGACTGGGGTGGCGGATATCCCGGGCCCGGCGGAACAGGGCCTGGTTGGAATCCGGGCCGTAGCGTCCCGTCAGCAGGGTGAACCTGGAGGCCCCGCAGGTCGGGGCCTGGACGTAGTGGCGCAGAAAGGGGCGGCCGCGAGAGGCCAGGGCATCGATCTGCGGCGAGTGGATGTAGTCCCGGCCGAAGCAGGCCAGTTCGGGCCGGAGGTCGTCGACGCAGATGAGGAGCACATTCGGCTTCTCGCGGAGGTCGGAGGCCTGCAGCGCGGAGGTGCCGAGACAGAGCAGGACGCAGAGGGGGAGCCACTTCATGTCGGAGTATGCCGGGCTGATTTCACTTTCTCTTCTTCTCGGGCGCCAGAGACCGGCTCTCATCGTCGGCCAGGATCTGGAAGAGCGCCGCCGCCATGCGGTCGGCGCGCGCTTTCTCCTTCTCGTAAAGGTCCTTGGTTTCGCCGGGATCGTCACCGAGATGATAGAGCTGCCACGGGGTCTGAAAGCGCGAACCCCGGGGCTGCTCGCGCCCCCCTGAGCCATTGCCCAGGATCAGCTTCCAGTCCCCGTCGCGGACGGCGAACATACCGGCGGCCGAGTGGTTCACCACGGGAGCGCGCCGAAAGGCCTCGGGTTCGCCCCGGAAGAGGGGGGTGAGATCGAAACTGTCGGGAGCCGCGGTATCGGGGGAGGGGAGACGCGCCCCCGCGATGGCCGAGGCCGTGGCGAAGAGATCGACGTGACAGATGACCTCTTCGCAGCGCGAGCCCGGCTCGATCACATCGGGCCAGCGGACGAAAAACGGAACCCGATGGCCGGCTTCCCAGATATCGGCCTTGGTTCCGCGCAGGTCGCCATTGGCGGTGTGGCTCTTCTCGTCGTAGGCCTGGACCGAAGAGTCGGCGACGTGATCGGCGCCCGCATCCGCGGTTTGGCGGTACATGAAGGAACCGTTGTCGCTGGTGTAGATGAGGACGGTGTGGTCCGCCTCACCCGAATCGTCGACTGCCTCCAGGATCTGTCCAACGGCGTCGTCGACCTGGACGATAAAATCTCCGTAGGGCCCCAGATCGGTTCGGCCCTCGAACCTGGGGTGGGGCAGGACCGGCTTGTGCGGGGCGGTGAGGGGGAAATAGAGAAAATAGGGCTCGTCTTCCGGGCCCGACTCGCGGATGAACGCGGCCGCCTCCCCGGTGAGACGGTCGAGACAGTCGACGATGGAAAAGTTGGAGCCGATCTCGCCCTTGCGGACAAAGCCGGGAAAAGGGATGGCCTCCTGTTCGGCCAGGGGGAGGCCCGTGACGGTGCGACCCTCGATGTAGACATAGGGGGGAAAGTCCAGGGAGGCGGGGATGATGAAAGACCGGTCGAAGCCCAGATCGAGGGGTGAGTGATCGAGGGGTTGGGCCCAGTCCCACTCCCCCCGCTCGTCTTTGCGGAAGCCCAGCCCGAGGTGCCATTTGCCGACCACGGCGGTTCGGTAGCCGGCCTCGCGCAGGTGGGAGGCCACCGTGGGCCGTTCCTTCTCGATGAGAGGGGGGCCATAGCCGTTGAGCACGCCGCTCTTCAGCGTACTGCGCCAGCAGTAGCGACCGGTCAGGGTGGCGTAGCGCGTCGGGGTGCAGACGGCGGAGGGGGAATGGGCATCGGTGAAGGTCATCCCCTCGCGGGCCAGCCGGTTCAATGCCGGGGTGGGAATCGCCGAATCGGGATTGAGGGCCTGCACGTCGCCGTAGCCCATGTCGTCGGCGAGGATGAAGACGATGTTCGGGCGGTGCTCCCGGGCGGCGACCGCGCCGAGGCCCAGGACCAGGAGGAAGAGGAATAGATGCTTCATGGCACACCGCATAGCACCGGCAGCGGTGGTGGGTCACCCCTTTTTTTGCCCGGAACGCGCCGCGCGCTTCAGTCGTCGAAGTTCTCCACCCGGTCTCCGGTCGAGGGGCGGCGTTCCTTGCGGATCTGTTCGAGATCGCTGCGGTTTCTCACGATCTCGCGCAACTCGCGTTTCTGGCGCCGCTCGAAGGTCATCTGCCTCTTTTTCCGCTTCGTCTTCAGTTCGTGGATCTCGTCGTCCAACCGGAGAAAGCCCCGGTAACGACCGGGATCCAGTCGTCCCGACTCGACGGCCGCGCGCACCGCGCATCCCTGGTCCGAGCCGTGCCGGCAGTCGGGGAATTTGCACTGCAGGGCGAGGTCTTCGATGTCGGCGAACTGTTCCAGCAGGGTGTGTTCGTCGGTCCACATCTGCACCTCGCGAATGCCGGGATTGTCGATGAGGATGCCGCCCCCGGGCATCACGATGACCTCGCGGGCGGTGGTGGTGTGCCGTCCCTTGCCCGACACCTCGTTGATCGCTCCGGTCGATTGACGCTCCCGGCCCAGCAGGCTGTTGATCAGGCTGGATTTTCCCACCCCGCTGGAGCCCACCATGGTGACGGTGCGCCCCGGGCATAGATACTCCCGAAGTCCGGAAAGCCCGTCCCCGCGCAGGGCCGAGGTTCGACACAGGTCGATATCGGGCTGGAGTCGCCGGATCGCCGCCTCGGCGTCGGCGTTTTCATCCGCCGAGTGGAGGTCGCAGCGGTTCAGGATGACGACGGGCTTCGCCCGGCTGCGGGCGATCAGGGTGAAGTAGCGCTCTATGCGCCGGAGATTGAAATCGACCCCGGCGTCGGTGACGACGAAGACGATATCGACGTTGGCCGCGAGCACCTGTTCTTCGGTGCTCTTGCCCGGAACCTTTCGGGAAAAGCAGGTCTGGCGGGGGAGGCGGGCCCGGATCACAGCTTCCTCCCCGGGAGTGCCTCGATCCACGGCGACCCAGTCGCCCACGGCGGGCAACTGCGCGTTGGTCTCGGCCTCGTAATAGACCTTCCCGCTCATGACGACCTCGAGTTCCTCGCCCCCCTCGAACAGGGCGCCGTAGCGGATCTTGTTGTCCCGGATGAGTCGGCCCGGCAACCAGTGCTTCTTCCGGTAGGGACGAAAATCCCCCTCGAATTGTTCGTTCCAGCCGAGCTCTTGCAGCGTCAGGGGCATGTCCGGATTGGCGATCTCATGGGTTGGGAGCCGACAAGATACCCGGTTCTTTCCTCCAGGCAGGCAAAAATCGGGACGCGAGAGCGCAAGAGTGACGAGAAATCCGGTTGCCCGGGCTCGGGGCGAGGCCCAGTCTGGGGCATGCTGCGCCGTTTTTTCCTCTTTTTGCCCATGGCCGCTCTCCTCGCCGGTTGCGGCGGCGGGCCGGCCGACGATGACACCCTCGTGGTGGGAATGGAGTTGAATTATCCGCCCTTTGAGATGCGGAATTCGCAGAACCAGCCCGACGGCATCAGCGTCCGCATAGCGGAGGCGCTAGGTGAGTATCTGGAAAGACCCGTTCGGATCCAGGACACCGCCTGGGACGGCATCATACCCGCGCTCAAGGCCGGGAAGATCGACCTGATCATCTCGTCGATGACAGTGACCGAAGAGCGGTCCCGGGCCATCGCGTTCTCCGACGGCTACGTGAGCAACGGGCTCTGTCTGCTCGTGGGAAAGGATGCACCGATCCAGTCGGCGGAAGATCTGAACCAGGACGGTCTCACCCTGGCGGTAAAGCTCTCCACCACCGGGGAGATCTGGGCGAAGCAGAATCTGCCCCGGGCGAAATTTATCGTTCTCGACGTGGCCGCCACCTGCGCCCTGGAGGTGGTTCAGGGGAGGGCCGACGCCTTCATCTACGATCAGATTTCGGTCTACAATTTCTGGCGGAAATACCCGGAGGAGACCCGGGTGATTCTCGACCCGATTCGGCAGGAGACCTGGGGGATCGGGCTGCGGCAGGAGGACACCGCATTGCTCCAGCAGGTGAACGCCTTCATCGCGCAGTTTCGGGCGGAGGGTGGCTTCGACCGCCTCGCCGAGCGCTACATGAAGGAGGAGAAAGAGACCTTCGAGAGCATGGGGGTGCCCTTTGTTTTCTGATGGCGCGCAAGAAGACGAAACGGCGGCGGCTGCCCGTGCGAAAACCGGTGCGGGCCTACCGGAACCGAATCCTGAACCGTGAACTGGACGAAGCTTACCGCGATTTCTGTGGCGAGGGCCTGCACCGGGTGCGCGAAGTCCTGGAGTCCCTGGGATCGCCCCGGGCGGAGGCTTACCTCCGGGCCATCGATGTGGAGGTGACGAATCGCCGGGCCAAACGCAAGATGGGAAAAGATTCGGCGAGGGCTCTCTACCGAAAGAAGCGGGAGCGCATCTCGGACCTGGTGGGGCACTGCCTGCGCGAGGGGTATCCGGTGTTCCGCAGCGAAGTCCGGGATTGCGGGCAGCCCCACATTCTCTATGTCTACCTGCCGGGTTGCGAACAGTTGTCCTGGCACTGCAATCTGAACGGCCATCCCTCCCTGCCGGAACACCCGGGGGAATGGGATGGGAAAAACTACGCCACCCTGAAAAAGCTGGAAACTGCGGTGCTCGGGCTGTTGCGCCCGGCCGGAAAGCCATGAGAACGAATACCCCCGAAAAGGGCGGAGACCGGGTCCCCATCGTGGTGGGTATCATCGGTCATCGCGATCTGCGGGATGAGGAGACGCCCGAACTGGAGCAAAAGGTCGGGGATGTTTTCCGCCATCTGCGGGCGCAGTTCCGCGACACGCCGCTCGTGTTGGTCACGGCACTGGCCGAGGGAGCGGACCTGCTCGGCGCCCGGGTGGCGACGCGCCTGGGGATTCCGCTGATCGCGCCGCTGCCCATGGAGCCGCGGGAATACCGGCAGACCTTTGCCTCCGCGGCGGCGGCGGCGGAATTCGATCGTTTCGTCAAGAACGCGACGACCCACGTGTGTCGGGCTCACCACCCCGAGGAGGACACCGACGAGCGTCGCTACGCCCGGGCCGGCGCGGCGGTGGTGCAGTACTCCCACATCGTCCTGGCCCTGTGGGATGGAGTCGACACGGGATTGCCGGCGGGCACCTCCTACCTGGTGAAACATGCTCTGGAGGGGATTCCACAGGATATCGTGCGCGATCTCGAGGGCTCAACGGTGTCTCCGCTCGATCCGGTGTCTACGGCTCTGGTGCGACACATCCCGGTGCAGAGGAAGTCCCCATCGCCGGGCCGGAGGGGAGCCCAGTTGGAGGCCCGGCTGACTTCGGAAAGATTCGCCGAGGTCGTTTTCCGACCCGGGGGGAAGGTGGATCTCTCTATCCCCAAAACGGAGCAGCGGATGTTCCAGAATTTCGGCCTCTTCAATCGCGACCTGGGGAGATTTCGGCGCGGCGGCGAGAGCTGGTCCTCCCTTCTCGAGGAGCGCGATGGCTACCCCGCTCTGGTCTCCTCCGAGGAGTGCCGGGTCGTGGACCGTCCGGGACTGCTCGGCTTGAGGGAGCGGTTCGCCATGGCGGACCATCTGGCGAACTTCTACCAGCGGAAGAGGCATCACCTCGTCATTCGCATCATCGTGCTGCTGGCGGCCCTGGTGGCCTTCGTCCACCAGCTGGTCACCTCGAGCCTCGAAGTCAACCGGTGGATCGAGATCCCCGGACCCGTGGTGGAGCGATTCGAATCCCTGGGCATCATCGATCTCCAGGGCGGATGGCCCTTCGTCCTCTACGGGGCGCTTGTTCTGATCGCCTACCTCATCGTCCTGCTGGTCCGGCAGCGGCGGTGGCAGGAGAGATACCTCGATTACCGCACCCTGGCCGAGGGGGTGAGAATCCAGTTCTTCTGGCTGCTCGGTGGGGTGCGCTCGCCGGTGGTGAACTTTTTCCTGCGCAAGCAGCGGGACGAACTGGAGTGGATCCGCAACGTGCTCCGCATGTGGTACCTGCAGTCCATCATCGGCGATGGATTCGTCGCGGACGCCCGTCCGGAACAGGCCCGGCTCATTCGGGAGAAGTGGATTCGGGATCAGCGCCACTACGGGGAGAAAAAGGCGCGAGAGATGGGGCGCAGGGACGCGGTGTGTTGCTGGGTGTCGCGCATCCTGGTGCTCCTGCTGTTGGGCAGCCTCGTCTGTCGACTGTTCGACATCGGGTCGATCGCGGACGAGGCGGGACTCGCAAAATGGATCGAGGGCACTCCCGGGGAAGCGGTGGCGCGGGGAATCGATCGATTCGGCGGCATCAATTTTCTCCTCATCACCTTCGGCGCATTGGCGGGAGCGGCGGCGCTTACGGTATCGTCCTTTCGCCATTATTTTCACTACGCGGAGCAGCAGAAGGCGCACTCCCGGCTCGGGGTTCTCTTCGCCGACGGCGACCGGGCTTTCGACCCGGAAGACGGGATTCAGGAGGATGAGCGGATGCTGCTCGAGGAACTCGGTCGCGAGTCGCTGGCCGATACGGGTGATTGGCTGCTGATGAACCGAAAACGGAAGATCAACTTGCCGCGGTGAACCATCCCCCCCGAAGTCCGGGGGTTGACGGATTTTTCCTTATCGTGGTTTACTCGGGGGACGCGCCGCTCCGGATACGGGACGCGATTTGCCCCTGGAAACCCTACCTCGATTCCGTCGGAGTCATGAAAACGAGCATCCTCGCGATCGTCTCCCTCCTCTCATCCGCTCTCGCTTCGCTGTTGGCCGAGGAGAGCGGTATCCAGTCTTTTCCCTTCGAGGCCTCGGCCGAGGCGTGGGGCGACACGTTGTTTTACCGGGTTCCCCCCGAGGAATCGGGGATCGATCTGGTCACCCCGATCGACGAGGAGCATCCTCTGGCCCGGGCCTATCACTCCAGTTCGGCCTGCGCCGCGGTGGCGATCGGGGACATCGATCTCGACGGGCTCCCCGATGTCTTCGCGGGGAATGGCCCCCTCGACAACGCCCTCTACCTGCAGCGGGATAACCTGCGCTTCGTCAATATCGCCCGAGAGGCCGGCGTCACGGGCGGAGACGAGGCCTGGGCCGTGGGGATTTCCCTGGTGGACGTCGACGACGACGGCGATCTCGACATCTACGTCTGCAACTACGACTACCCCAACCAACTGTTCATCAACCTGATCATCGAGGATGGCAGGCGCAACCCGGGGACCCCGCGTTTCGTCGATCGGGCGGCGGAGCTGGGGCTGGATATCGACGACGGCAGCGTCGTGTCCGCCTTCGCCGATTTCGATCGGGACGGCGATCTGGACGTGTATGTCATGACGCACCAGGTCTATCGCCTGGGCGGTCGACCCGCCGATCCCATTCCTCTGGTCGAGGTGAATGGCAGGCTGATGGTCGGCGAGGAATACGACCGATGGTATGAGTTGTCCGAGGGCAAGCGGGGCAAGAACGGCGAGATTCTCTATACCGAAAAGGGCCGTCCCGACTACCTCCTGCGCAACGACGGGGAGGACGGCTTTGTCGAGGTCACCGCCACGGCGGGGATCACCAAGGACTGCCACTGGGGCAACTCGGCGACCTGGTGGGACTACAATCACGACGGCTGGCCCGACCTCTATGTGGGCAACGATTTTCGCAGTCCGGATTTTCTCTACCGGAACAACGGCGACGGAACCTTCAGCGAGGTGTCGGAGGGGTTGGTCCGGCACACCACCTGGTTCTCCATGGGTGCGGTGCAGAGCGATCTGAACAACGATGGACTCATCGATTTTCTCCTCGCTGACATGCTGCCCCGGACGCACTACATGCAGAAGGCCTCGATGGCCTCGATGGCCGACCGGTTCGACAATCTGGAGGGAGTGGGCGGCGCGTTTCAGATGATGCGCAACACCCTGCACATCAACTCGGGGACCGACCGTTTCATGGAGGGGGCCTGGCTCTCCAACGTGGCCGACACGGAGTGGACCTGGGCGATCCGCAGTGCCGATTTCGACAACGACGGATGGTCCGACCTGTTCTTCTGCAACGGGGTGCCGAGGCAGTTCAACCACTCCGATCTCCCGGAGATCACGCACTCCACGCTGGTGGGGAAGACCCACTGGGACCACTACAAGGGCACGCCGCAGCGCCGGGAGATGAATCTGGCCTTTCGGAACCGGGGCGATTTTGACTTCGAGATGGTGTCGCAGGAGTGGGGGCTCGCCCACGTCGGCATGTCCTACGGGGCCTCGCTGGGGGACCTGGACCGGGACGGACGGGTGGACCTGCTGGTGACCAATCTCGAGGATCCCCTGTCGGTCTACCGGAACCAGGGCACCACGGGCAATCGCATCGTGGTGGAACTGGAGGGCACCCTCTCGAACCGGAAAGGCATCGGGAGCGTGGCCACACTGACGGATCCGGACGGAGGAATCCAGATCCGGCAGCTCTTTCCCTATGGCGGCTTCCTCGACGCGGACGAACCGATCATCCATTTCGGCCTGGGCGACCACGAGAAGGTGAGCCGGTTGCGGATCGAATGGCCCAGCGGAAAGGTGCAGGATTTTCGCGATCTCGAGGTGAACCGCCGCTACCGCATCACGGAACCCGGGGGTGAAGCGAGCCGGAGCGAGGCCGTTCACACGCGGAGGCCGACGAGCCCGTGGTTCTCCCGCAGCCCCTCGCTGGAGGGTTTCGACCATCGCGAGACCGAATTCGACGATTTCGATCGCCAACCGCTCATGCCCCTGAAGCTGTCGCAACTGGGGCCGGGTCAGGCCTGGGGAGACATCGATGGCGATGGGGATCTCGATTTCTATCTCTCCGGAGCCGCGGGCCAGGCGGGACAACTCTTCATCAACCAGACGACCCCGGGGTCCGGGGAGATCCTGCTATCCCCTCGATCGGTCCGGGTATTCCAGGATGATGCGGCCCACGAGGACATGGGGTGCCTCTTCTTCGATGCCAACGCCGACGGGGCCCCCGACCTCTACGTGGTGAGCGGCGGAGTGGAGTGCCCTCCGGATTCCGCCCTGCTGCAGGACCGGCTGTACCTGAACACGGGGGGCAGTTTTGTCCGCGCTCCCGAGGGCACGTTACCCGAGTCCTACCACAGCGGCGGAGTGGCGGCGGCGGCCGATTACGATCGCGATGGCGATCTCGATCTCTTCGTCGGTTCGCGGTCGATTCCCGGGCGGTACCCGGAATCGCCGGTGAGTCTGCTACTGCGGAACGAAGGGGGACGGTTCGTCTCCGCCACCCGGGAGAACGCGCCCCGGCTGGAGCGAGCCGGGCTGGTTACCGGGGCCCTGTGGAGCGATGCGGACAACGACGGATGGCCGGATCTCTTCGTCACGACCGACTGGGGGCCGATCCGCTTGTTCCGCAATGACGGGGGAAACCTGATCGAGGTGACGGAACAAGCCGGTCTGCTGGGAGAGGGCCTGGCCCGCGAAGGCTGGTGGCACGGCATCGCGGGGCGCGATATCGACAACGACGGCGACATCGACTACGTGGCGACCAACATGGGGCGCAACACCTACCGGAGAGCCGGCCTGACCCATCCGGAGTTGATTTTCTACGGCGATTTCGACAATTCGGGAAAGAAGCACATCGTGGAAGCCTATTTCAAAAACGAGGAGGGCCGCATGGTCTGCTATCCCCGCGCCGAGTTCATGGCGGCGGGCGGGGCGATGCGATTTCTTCTCCGGGAGGTGCAGACCTTCCACAACTACGCGAGCGCGAGCCTGGGGGAACTCTACGGGGTGGAGAAGCTGGCCGCGGCCGACACCTTCCGCGCCAACCAGATGGACAGCAGCGTGCTGGTGAACCGGGGCGACGGGACCTTCGAGATCCGGTCGCTGCCCCGCCTGGCCCAGATTTCCCCGGGCTTCGGTGTGGCCCTGAGCGATGTCGACCTCGACGGATTCACCGATTGCTACCTGGTGCACAATCACTTCACCGCGGCGGAGGAGATCGGCATCATGGGCAGCGGACTCGGGCTGCTGCTCAGGGGCACGGGCGATTCCGCCGAACCCTTCGTCCCGGTGTGGCCCGGCGAGAGCGGTCTGGAGGTGCCGGGCGACGCGAAGAGCCTCGCCGCCGTGGACCTCAATCAGGACGGACGGAAGGATTTTGTCGTGGGGCTGAACGACGATTCACCCGAGATATTCGTCAACGACACCTCGGCGCGGCACGACACCCATCCCCTGAAAGTGAGGCTCGCCTATCTGGAGGGAAACCCCACCGGAGTCGGCGCCCGGATCACCGTGGAGGCGGGAGGACTGGCACCCCAGACGGCGGAGGTGACCGCGGGCGGCGGTTATCTCTCGCAGTCGGACGGCGACCTGGTTTTCGCCGTCCCGAACTCGGCCACCGGAGAGGTCGCCGTCACGGTGCGGTGGCCTGACGGCAAGCTCAGTCGGCAGGCGATTCAGGCGGATGCGTCCTTTCTCCGATTGGTGCGCGAAAGATAGATTGCAGGGCAGACCCATGAAGTTCTTTTCCCCAATTCAACTTCTCGTGCTGGCAGGTCTCTTTCTTTTCCCCGATCTGGGGGCACGGGCGGATGACGCTGCCAGGAGCGCGGAGGTCGCGGACCTGCGGAGCCTGTTGGAGGCCCGGGGGGTGACACCCCTCGCTGAGCCGCCCCGGTTTTCCGACGAGAAAATATCGCTGGGGCAGGCGCTCTTTTTCGATCCGGTTCTCGGGGGCAACCGCGATGTCTCCTGCGCGACCTGTCACCATCCCCTGACGGCGACGGCGGACGGGCGATCCCGGGCGGTCGGAACGAAGGCCTACACCGACGGGGGCAAGCGGATGCCCGAAGGCTTGCGGCTGGTGGAGATCGAGGGGCGCGATCCGATCCTGGTCGGATTCGACATGAACCGCGCGGCGCATCCCTTCACGCCGCGCAACTCGCCCGACGTCTTCAACCGGGGAGACCCGGAGTGGAAAAATCTGTTCTGGGATGGCCGGGTGCACGAGTTCGAGGAAGGCCGGTTTGCCCTCAATTCGATGCGGCTGACGAAGTCGGAGGGGCTCTACCAGGTCGTTTTTCCCGAGACGGTGGAGAGTCTGCTCGCCGCGCAGGCGATGGTGCCGGTGCTGTCCAATGACGAGATGCGGGGCACGAAGGGACAGACCGACCGGAGCGGGGCCCACAACGAGGTGGGTCAGATTCTGGGGCAGAACGAGACGGAGATCTGGGACGCCCTGATGAAGCGGCTTCTCGCCATCGACGGCTACGAGGAGTTGTTCGCCGCTGCGTTCCCCGAACGTCCCCTCGAAGACCTGACCTTTGCCGACGCGGGCAACGCCATGGCCGCCTTCCAGATCGATGCCTTCACCCTGCGAGACAGTCCCTGGGACCGGTTTCTTCAGGGCGACGACGATGCCCCCACGCCGCGGCAGATCGCCGGAGCCAATCTCTTCTACGGCAAGGCGGATTGTGCCAACTGTCACTCGGGGCGTCTGCTCACCGATCAGCGCATGCACAATCTGGGGGTGATACCGATCGGCCCCGGACCGGACGAGGAAGAGGAAGCCGATTTCGGGGTGGCTCACCGGAGCAACGCGGGTCTCGAAGAAAAGTATGCTTTTCGCACGCCGCCACTGCGAAACGTGGAGCTGACCGCGCCCTACATGCACAACGGCGCCTATGCCACCCTGGAGGCGGCGGTGAGACATCACCTCAACCCGGTCTATCACCTGGAGAACTACGACGTCACGCAGCTCGAACCCGAGTTCCGGGGCGCGGTACACAATGACGCGGTGACGATCCGGGACGTGAAGTCGACGATGCCGCCGGAACTGAAGTTGCCCCGGCACCTCTCCGATGGCGAGGTGGATTTGCTCTTGGAATTTCTCCGGTCGCTGACCAGTCCCACGGCGCGCGATCTCGCCCATACCATCCCGGAGAGCGTGCCGAGCGGGCTCGAGATGGTACTTCCCTTTGTCGTCGACCCGCCCGAGGTAGGACAGCGGTGAGGCTGGCAGGCGTATTCCCGGCGTAACTTCGTCGGAATCGGTCGCTCTGCCCTTGAGGTTTCTGCATCCTTAACCCATGTTGCAGAGAACGGGGGCGGAGCCTCCTTTTTTGTTCTCCCATGGCCTCTACCATCTCGATCCGCGCCAACGCCGACCTCATTGAAAAGCTCTATCTCCGGTGGAAGGAAAACCCCGATTCGGTGGATTCGGACTGGGCCTCCTTTTTCGAGGGCTTCGAGATCGGGCTGTCGCTTCCGCCGGAGAAAAGACCCGGTGGCGCCGGGCCGAAGACGGCAGGGGCAAAGGCTGCCGAGGGCGGGTCCGGTTCCGCAAAGAAAGGCGGTCTCAGTCTGGCGCAGCGCGCGCGGATTGTCTCGCTGGTCTACACCTACCGCAGTCTGGGGCACACCGCCGCCCACGTCGATCCCCTCGAGGAATCCGCCCCGCAGCAACCGGCGCTCGATCTGGCGGAGTTCGGGTTCGAGGAGACTGACGTCGCGGAGCCGGTTTCCACCCAGTTCTACGAGGGCGGGCGGAGGATGTTGCTCTCCGAACTGATCGACCGGCTCCGGCGGACCTATTGCGGCAACATCGGCTACGAGTACATGCACATCCACAAGCCGGAAGTGCGCAACTGGATCCGACAGCCCATCGAGGAACGGATCGACGCTCCTCCGGCATCGCGGGAACAGGTGCGCGACGTGCTGACCTGGCTGGTGCACGCCGAGGGGTTCGAGCAGTTTCTCCACCGGAAATACGTGGGCCAGAAACGCTTTTCCCTGGAGGGCGGGGAGGCCCTGATGGTGGCTCTGAACGGGATTTTCGAGGATTGCCCGAAAAACGGTGTCTCGGAAATCGTCATGGGCATGGCCCACCGGGGCCGCCTCAACGTGCTGGCGAATTTCCTGCACAAGCCGCTGTCCGTCCTGCTCTACGAATTTTCCGAGAACTATGTGCCCAATCTCGTGGCCGGGGACGGCGACGTGAAATACCACCTCGGGTTCGATGCCGAGCGCACCACCCAGAGCGGGCACCAGATCAAGATCCACCTCGGAGCCAATCCCAGTCATCTCGAGGCGGTCAACGGGGTCATCGAGGGCAAGGCGCGGGCCCGGCAGCGCTTGCTCGATCCGGAGACGAGGGATTCGGGGGCGGATCGGGGGCCGGTGCTGCCGCTCCTGATTCACGGAGACGCCGCCTTCGCCGGGCAGGGTAGCGTGGCGGAAACCCTGAACCTTTCCCAGCTGCTCGGCTACCGGACCGGGGGCACCATCCACATCGTGGTGAACAACCAGATCGGATTCACCACCACCCCGCGGGATGCCCGGTCCTCGGATTACTGCACCGATGTGGCCAAGATGATCGAGGCGCCGGTCTTTCACGTGAACGGGGATTCTCCCCTGGACGTGCTCTTCGTCTCGCAACTGGCCGCGCGTTTCCGCCAGAAGTTCAAGCGCGACGTGGTCATCGATATCGTCTGCTATCGGCGTCACGGTCACAACGAGGGTGACGAGCCGGCCTTTACCCAGCCCAAAATCTACCGCAACATCCGCTCGCACGACACGGTCTCGACGATCTTTCGCCGGGATATGATCGAGTCCGGGGAGATCTCGCACGAGGAGGCCGACGAGATCGGCGCCTGGACCGCGCTCTCTCGGCGGTATCGGTTCTTGGACCCGT
>CAZLUZ010000023.1:0-2893 GCA_964562825.1 uncultured Akkermansia sp. | reverse complement strand
CACCTGACGCTCACCGACGAGATCGTCGAGGGATACCGGGAGCAACTGGAGGCCGAATACCAGGAGTTGCGGCGGGCCGAGGACGAGGGCCGCAGCCATGTCTTTGCCGGGGCGAAAACGAACCCGCAGCCCGCCTACGATTTCGGGCCGGTGGCCACCGGTGTCGACGTCAAGGTCCTGCGCGAGATCGGGGATCGGATCACCAAGGTCCCCGAGGGCGTCAACGTGAACCCGAAGCTGGCGAAACGCTTTCTCGGGGCCCGGCGGGAGGCGATCCAGCAGGGGACGGGCATCAACTGGGCGTTCGCCGAAGCGCTGGCGTTCGGCTCTCTCCTCGTGGAAGGCACCGCGGTGCGGCTCTCCGGGCAGGACAGCCGCCGGGGCACCTTCAGCCACCGGCACGCCGTTCTCTACGATCCAGAAACGCGGGAGCGATATACCCCGCTGAACCACATCTCCACCGACCAGAAAGCCAAGCTGTGGGTCTACAACAGCCTTCTCTCCGAGTTCGCCGTGCTCGGTTTCGAGTATGGCTACTCCCTGACTTCTCCCGACACGCTGGTGCTCTGGGAGGCTCAGTTCGGGGATTTCGTCAACGGCGCCCAGGTCATCATCGATCAGTTCATCTCCTCCTCGGAATCGAAGTGGCAGCGGACCTGCAATCTGGTCATGCTGTTGCCTCACGGCTACGAGGGCCAGGGACCGGAACACAGCAGCGCCCGGCTGGAGCGGTTTCTCCAGAACTGCGCCGAGCACAACATGCAGGTGTGCAACCTGACGACTCCGGCCCAGTATTTCCACGTGCTGCGCCGGCAGATCGTGCGCGGTCACCTGATCAAGCCGCTGGTGCTGATGACGCCGAAGAGTCTGCTGACCCACTCCGAGTGCGTCTCCTCGATCGAAGACCTGGCCGAGGGAACCCATTTCCAGCCGTATCTGGATGACGATGCCGGCGAGCTGGCGCCCCCGGAAAAGATCGGGCGAGTCATCTTCTGCTCGGGGAAAGTCTACTACGATCTGATCGCCTACCGGAGGGAGCAGGAGATCCGGAACACCGCGATCATCCGGATCGAGCAGTTCTACCCGGACGACCCCGAGGGGCTGCGGGACCTGGTGGAGAAGTACGAATCGGCCCCCAAGTGGGTCTGGTGCCAGGAGGAACCGCAAAACATGGGTGGATGGACCTTCATGCAACCCCGGCTGGAGCGCCTGACGGATCATCGGGTGCGGTATGCGGGCCGGGAGGCGGCGGCCAGTCCGGCCACCGGGGCGAAGGCGGTGCACAAGAGAGAGCAGAAAAAGCTCGTGGAGACGGCCTTCCATGTTTAATTGGCCACCCATCGAGTTATGGCATACGAATTGAAGATTCCATCCGTGGGTGAATCGATCACCTCGGCGACCATCGGCGAGTGGCACCAGGCCAATGGTGCCTACGTGAAGGCGGGTGACGAGATTCTGACGATCGAGACGGACAAGGTCTCCCAGGCTCTGGAGGCCGAGGTGTCGGGAGTCCTGCAGCATCTCGCCGCCGAGGGGGACGAGGTCGAGATCGGGGCGGTCGTCGCGTCGATCGACGAGGACGCGGAGGCTCCGGCAGGGAGCGAGGGAGAGGGCGAGACGGCCAAGAAGAGCGCCGCTGCGGAGTCGACGAAAGGAAAGGGCGCTGGCGGCAAAGAAACCGCCACCGCTTCGGCAGGGGAGCGGGAAACGGCGGGATTCGAGGGCAAAGCCACCTCGGTGGCGACCAAGATCGCGGCCGATCGCGGGGTGGACCTTCGGGAAGTTCGCGGGACCGGCCCGGGAAATCGGATCACGAAATCGGACGTCTTGTCGGCGACGGAATCGCCTCCCGCGCGGGAATCGGCGACGGAATCCCCGAGGTCGAAGAAGGATCGCACCACCCGCCGGAAGATGTCTCCGCTGCGGCGGAAGATCGCGAATCATCTGGTGAACGCGCAGCACGAAGCCGCGATCCTGACGACCTTCAACGAGTGCGACATGAGTTCGGTGATGTCGGTGCGCAAGCGGGTGCAGGAGAAGTTCGTGGACCGCCACGGTTTGAAGCTCGGCTTCATGTCATTCTTTCTCAAAGCCGTGGTCGAAGCGCTCCGCGAGGTGCCCGGGATCAATGCCAGGATCGACGGCGATGAGATCGTGGAGAACCACTTTTTCGACATCGGCGTGGCCGTGGGCACGGACAAGGGACTGGTCGTTCCGGTGATTCGGGATGTGGACGAGAAATCGTTTGCCGAGATCGAGGAAGAGATCGCGCGTTACGCGGCCAAGGCCCGGGACGGAAAAATCGAGCTGCACGATCTGCAGGGGGGTGTTTTCACCGTGACAAACGGAGGAATCTACGGCTCCCTTCTGAGCACTCCGATCCTCAATCCTCCCCAGTCGGGCATTCTCGGGATGCATACCATCCAGGAGCGGCCCGTGGCCGTGGAGGGCGAGGTGGTCATCCGGCCGATGATGTATCTCGCCCTGAGTTATGACCACCGCATTGTGGACGGCAAGGAGGCGGTGACCTTCCTGGTGAAGATCAAGCAGTGCATCGAGCAACCCGAGGCGATGCTGATGGGCCTGTGACCGGCGGGCGCCGGAGGACGCGGACGGGGGCTCGAGGAGGCGGGATCTGGTGGGCCGGATGCGAAGGTCGACGGATTTGGCCGTGGCGGGGCCTATTCCGTCGTTGAGGAGGAGGAGGCGAGGGCGCGGTCGGGAACGATGGCCTGTTTGAACTTGCCCGCGGTTGCAGAGAACAGGGCGAGGGCGGAAAAGGCGGCGATCAACCAGGGGGCGAAAGCGGGCTATCGGTAGATGAGCAGCGAGGCGAAGCAGAGCAGCACCCAGATGGCAAACTTGGCGAGGAGCCAGTTCGGGTAGAGCGAGG
>CAZLUZ010000022.1:0-37129 GCA_964562825.1 uncultured Akkermansia sp. | reverse complement strand
GCCGCGCCGACGGGGAATGTGGCGGGAGTGGGAAGGGGGAAGCGTGCCGTGGAGCAGAGAGCCAGCCCATGGAGGATCTGGCCGATCGAACCCAGGGTCTGGCAGAGATGGGTCCAGTGGGGGATCGGTCTCCGGGGCTGGACCGACCCGGCGAGGGCGAGCTGGATGCCACGCAGGAAAGAGCAACTGAAGCCGACCGGGCTGGTGATCTCTCCCGACAGGAGTCTCATGGTGCGTTCCCTCTCGATCGGGTATCTGCGCCACATCGAATAGATGGCCCGACGCACCTCGCGGGTTCCCGGGCTTTTTCCCGAGAAAGCCTCGAAGAGAGCCATGGCGAGCAGTTCCGGGACGAAGGTTCGCGAGCGTCTTTCGCGCTGGTATCTGGCGAAGTCGGGTTCGGAGGCGAGGCCCTCGCCATCCTGGAATCCCAGCGTCATTCCCATGGCGGTTAGGGGGTGTTGGAAGCCGACGGCATCGCCGACGAGGCAGAGGGCCTCGTTGCCGTAGTGGCTGCGGGTGCGGTGTCGATTGGCGCGGAAGGCGAGGGCTTCGTCGCGGAGAGCGCGGAGGAAAGCGGGGCGCAGGCTATCCGGGAAGAAGGGGGCATAAGACTCGGCGAGGAGGGCTCGCCACTGGGCCGGGGTTCCCCCCTCGTCCAGGGGCACGTCGATGGAGGCCCGCACCACGCCGGGAGAGACCCGGTAGAGGAGAATGGGCCCCGGGGCGCCCAGAATGACATGGCCGTATTCCTCGAACGGGAGTTCGATGTCGCGGAGGACGGTTCCCACCATGCGGGAGATCAGCAGCGACGATCGCGAAAGGCCCAGGGCCGGGCGAACGATGGAACTCTTGCCGTCCGCCCCCACGATGCGACGGGCGGCGAGCCGGGTTTCACCGTCCGTGTCGGAGCGATAGGTGAGCATGCCCGCGCGCACCTCGGTGACTTTGGCTCCGCCGATCAACTCGACTCCGGCATCCCGGGCGCGGCGGCGCAGGGCGCGGATCAACTCACCGTGTTCCAGGACCAGGCCTCTCCTCGATCCGGGGTAGTCGAGAAGGATGGGTTCGGTGCCATCGTCGGGAAAGACGACAAAGCCCCGCTGGGGGACGGCGCCATCGGCAACGGGGTCGGCCCCGTCGAAGAGTCCGACGCGGCGAAGGCTGGCGATCCCCTCGGGGTGGAGCCATTCTCCGGCGAACCGCTGTCCCAGAGACCGTTCCGCCTCGAGCAGGGCGACTTTCTCGCCGGTCGCGGCCAGATTGGCGGCGGTGAGGCAACCGACCGGCCCGGCACCGATCACGACGGTGGTGGGGAGGGATGCCCTGCGGAGGGGGCGGTCGTCCCGAAAGTCCCGGTCAAATTTGTTCCTGGATTCGTTCATGTTGAGGAGGCAATCAAGGTGTCCGCCGATCTCTGCCACCGCGCAAGGGCCCAGAGCGGAAAAACCGTGCGGTAGCCATCGTAGTTGATGGCACAGGTGCGGTTGAAGATGCCCACCATCCCTTCGTTGGGCCAGTTTCCGTCTTTCTGTTGTCGTTCGACGAGGAATTGGGCAGCCCGGCGGCAGGCTTCAGCGGAGCCAGCGGTGCCGGCGTCGAGGAGGGCGAGCAGGGCCCAGGCCGTCTGGACGACGTGTCCGGAGGGGCGGTCGATCCAATGGCGGCGCCAGCAACTTTCGATCTCTTCGCCCCAGCCTCCATCGCGATGCTGGTGCGCTCGCAGGAATTCGGTGGCCCCGATGAGGGCGGGATCTTCCGGCCCCGCGCCCGCGGCGACGAGTCCGGCCACGCCGAACCAGGTGCCGTAGGTGAAACAGACGCCCCACGATCCCTCCCAACTGCCATCCGGCCGTTGTTGGCGGCGGAGGTAGCGCTCGCCCCGGCGGATGGCGCGGTCGATTTTGTCCCGCTCCAGATCAGGGAAATGGCGCTTCAGGAGGACCAGAGCCTGGAGGACCGAGCTGGTGCACTCGGGGTAGGAATAATCGATCATGATCCGCTCGAACGCGCCCGAGGGGTTGAACGCCTCCATCCAGCTGCCGGCCCGGGCTCTCTCGTAGGTGGGCCATCCGCCGTCCGGATTCTGCCAATGGAGAAACAGCCGGATCGTCTCCGAGACCTCGGCTTCGGCGGGCCGGTCTTCGCCGAGGAGGAGGGTGCACTTGACGCCCTCGGCGGTGCAGTCGGTGATGGGCCATCCGTGCGCGCGGAGGGAGAAGGGCCAACCGCCCAGGGACGGGCTGCGGTGGTATTCCTCCAGGTGGGGAAGCTCGCGATTGAGGCGATTGGCCAGGACAAAGCGGTGAGCGGCGGCGAGGACGGCGGGGGCCCGCTCGGCGCCACCGGCGGCGGAGATGGCCTGGGCGGCGAAGGCCGTATCCCAGAGGCGGCTGTTCTGGTAGCCCTGCATACCGCAGCGACCCGGTTCTTCCCAGAGGTATTGCTCGCAGGCCTCCAGGCCTTGGCGAAAGAGGGGGCCGTCGGGATCGCGGAAGTGGTGGCAGATGGTGTTGAGGACCCGGTTGACCGGTCCGATGCCCACCTGACCGGTCACCGTGTCCTCGAACTCGATCTGCCGGGCGACCTCGTCCAGGGAGGCGCGCCGGCCGCGTTTTTCCAGGATCGATTCCGCCAGCAGGAGGATCCGGTTGGCCATCCTGACCGGCCAACGCGGGGCGTGAAAGGTGTCTGCGGGGCAGAGGTTGTTCCGGTGGGCGGCAAAATCGATCCGGTCCCAGTCCTCGGCGTAGATTTCGCGGCGGAGGCTCCGGATCAGGTCGTCCTCGTCGATCCGGCTGCGACTGGCGTAGAGGTAGGACGCCGGCAGATAGACCATGCGGCAGTGGCACCAGAGCCGACCGGGATGGAGAGGAAACCAGCGGGGGAGGAGCCAAAGTTCGGGGGGTACCGGATTGAGGCCCCGGTAGGGATAGAGGTGGAGCAGGCAGAGGCACCACTTGGCCCAGGGAGCGGCAGAGAGGGCGGAACCGTGGTGAAGAATCCAACGGCGTAGGCGTTGGCACTCCTCGCGCTCGGCGGGATTGCCGAGGAGGCGAAGCGAAACGTAGGCGAGGACGGTGGTCATCATGCAGGAGGGGCCTCCGCGATGGAGACCGACCCCGCCATCGTCCCCCATGGCAGCGATCAATTCCGCAGCCATGGCGCGCGATCGCTCCTCGGGGATGTCGACGCCGACGACCCGACACATGGTGATGTACATGGGGAGCAGGAACATGGGACCGGTGTAGTCGTTCGACCAGCTCCCGTCCGGGGTCTGATGTTCCGCGAGGTAGCCCACGGCCTCGGCGCAGGCCGAATCCGCCCGCTCGGCGAGGTCGGAGGGAATGGAGAGGGAAAGGCTCATGGCCGGCAAGTCTGGAAACGAGCAAGGGAGGAAAAACGGCGATTATCCCGCCCCGACCTCGGGGCGACCCCGGCCTTGGTTCGGCCGGTTACCAGAACTAACGCGAGGAGAGGGGATTCCGCCGAAAAAAACGTTCGCCTGGGCGAGCTTTTTGGGGAAGGGGAACATGGCAGGGGGAGCGTGTGTTTTCAAGTTTGTGGCGGCCGGGGGCAAATGGCCCGGAGGGCGTGACAGGTTCTTGCGATGCCCTCATCGAGCTTGATCGCGGGACGGTAGCCCAGGTCGCGGCGGGCTTTTTCGATCGCGAAGTAGTGGTGGGAGCAGAGGTAGCGAATGGTGAAGCGGGACAATCCGCCCTCGGTGCCGATTTCCGTTCCGGTGAGACGGGCAAAGGCCTCACGGACCGTCGCGGCGGTGAGAGCGACGGGACCGGGGAGAAACAGCCGGATGGGATCCAGGCCGAGCCCCTGCCTGATCCGGGAGACGAAGGACCAGAACGGGATCGGTTCGCCGTTGGTGATGAAATAGGCCTGACCGGCGGCGGCGGAGTTCGTGCCGTCGCGCGCGAGGGACTGCTCCGCAAGGAGGACGGCGTCGACGAGGTTGTCGATGTAGGTGAAATCGGAGAGCCACTTCTCCCCGCCGATGCCGGCCGGGGGAAACCAGCGGTGGTCCATCTGCAGGATGGCGGGGAGGAACCTCCGGTCGCCCGGTCCGAAGACCACGTGGGGGCGGATGGCGCAGGTGGCCATGCCTTGCCGGGCATTGTGGGCGAGTACGAGTTTCTCCGCCTCTATCTTGCTGGCCGCGTAGGGCGCCAGGGGGCGTTCCGCGTAGGGAAACGATTCGTCGGCGTTCTCCAGTCCGGCGCCCGCATAGATGACGCTCGCCGAACTGAGGTAAATGAAGCGGGAGACGCCACCGGCGAGGGCCACATCGAGGAGGTTGCGGGTGCCGTCGAAATTGACCCGCCAGACCTGGTGGCTCGGGGTTCGCCGGTCATGGATGACAGAGGCACCGTGGATGACGGTATCGATTCCGCGGCAGATCCGACCGAGTGCCGGAGGGTCGGTGATATCGATGCGGTAAAATTCGCATTCCGGTTGGCTGGCGGATTCGGCGATATCGACGCCGATCACCCGGTGTCCACGCCCGAGCAGAGCGGTGGCAAGGTGGGGCCCGACAAAGCCACTCGCTCCTGTGACAAGCGTGGTCATCCCTGCGAGCGAGACCGAGGAGGTGGATTTCCGGGGGGGGACGGTCGGGGAGACTCCGTCGGGAGTGCTAGCTGCGGTTTCGGGTCCCGGTGGTGGAGGTCACAGGTCGCGGAGGCTGTGCTGAAAGCTGGCGGGCAGGACCTTGTTCTTGGCCGTGGTCGTCGCGGGAGAGGGTTCGGTCTCGTCGGCAGGGAAACTCAACTCGACGGTGGAAGGCTGCGATTCGGAGGCGATTTCGCCCTTGTCGGAGGATTTGCGGTGGGTGAGTTCGTCTTCGCGCTGCTGGGAACCGATGGCGATAAAAGCAGCGACCACCGCCGCCAGAGATCCCGCCGGAATGGCCCATTTCTGGGGGCCGAGACTCTGGACCCACTGCTCGGTGCGATCGCGCACCAGCACGAGGGAAGAACCGGAGAGGCCATCGCGGCGCTGGCGATCCCGCAATTCGCCGAGAAACCGGTCGAAATATTCCGTCCCGGGCGATTCGTAGCGTTTCAGCCGAAGCAGGCGTTGGAGGGGATCGGTGTCGCTCATGGGAATGGTTGATGGGGAGACCTGTCTGTTTCAGCCTTGGGGGATTCGGGAAAAATTGCCGGGAACGGATAATGCCTCAATGCTGTTTCCACAAGTCGCCGAGGAGGCTTTGCAGTTGCCGGTGTGCGTAAAAAAGCCTCGATCGAACTGTCCCCTCGGAAACGCCGAGAATTTTCGCGATTTCGGTGTGAGAGATGCCCTGAATGTCATACATGGTCACGACCGCCCTGTGATTTTCGGACAGCTCCTGCAGCGCTTCGTTCAATCTTTTCTGGAGCTCCGAAATGCTGACTTCGCGGATCGGGTCGCTCGTCGACGTGATTTCGATGAACTCCTTGTCGTACTCGATGGCGTTGTCCACGTCGTCGAGGCTCATGCTCCTGCGGCGATTCCTTTTTTTGAGGAAGTTGAGGGTCATGTTGGTGGCGATGGAATAGATCCAGGTGTAGAAGCTCGATTTTCCCTTGAACCGCTTGATGGAGCGGTAGGCTTTGGCGAAGACGTCCTGGAGGATGTCGTTGGTGTCCTCCCGATTTGCCGTCATGTGGTAGACGAGGCCGTAGAGCTTGGGAGAATACTTCACCACCAGTTCGTCGAAAGCCCTGGTATCGCCTTCCTGGGCGCGCGCCACGAGGTCGGCGTCGGGATCGGGCTTGCGGCGGGAATCGGTCATGGTGGGCTGAGCCGGGTTCGCCGGCTCTGGAGTCCGGGAACCTATCAGAACATGTCCCAACGCAATAATGAAAAAGCCGCTCCGGGAGGAGCGGCTTCGGGAACGGGGCTGGCGGGTGAGCGGAATCACGATTGGCCGAGGGATTCCTTCCACTTGGCGAGAGCCTGCTCCGGCGTGTTGACCACGTCGGCCCGGCCGTCGGGCGTGACGACCTCTCCGTCGGGGCCGAAAACGACCAGTGCGGGAATGCCCGGCTGCTTGTGATAATCCAGGATGTAGTTGATCTCGCGGGTGCTCTGTCCCGGAGCGGTGAGCCACTTCATCCCGGCTTGTTTCATGTATTTTTGCTTTGCCGAAGCGGACCGGTCGAGGCTCATGAAGACGACTTCGAACCCGTTGTCGACGTTGGCGTCGCGGAACTCGATGAGTCTGGGAGTGAATTTTTTGCAGGGACCGCACCAGCTGGCGGAGAAATAGAGGGCGACGATCTTGCCGCGGAGGGATTCGGTGGGGACCTCCTTGCCATCCGCGTCATAGAGCACCGGGGGCAGGGGGAGGATGTCCTTCATGTCCTTTGGGGAGCCGGCCTGTTGGGCGCTCGCGAAAGGGCTGGTGAGGAGGGCGACGGCGGCGAAGAGTCCCGCCGAGAGAGGGGAGATGATTCGAGTCTTCATGCTTGTATGCTTAGTGCAATTCATTGGACGAAAGAGCGTGTCACTTACGCAAGTCCAGGCAAAATACGCCGATTTGGTTCGATTTCATGAAATATCTGGCGATGGCGGGTACATTGGGCGAGAGGCGCTCCCATCCCGGGCGCGGGGCGTGTTTTTTCGCTTTTTTGTTGTCACCGGAATCGGGTTCTCGTTAGGTGATCCCTTCATCCTCGCCGTCCATGAGAAGCCCCCGGTTTTTTCTCCTCTTTGTCACCGTCTTTCTTGTCCCGCAGCTGTCGCCCGACCTGGCGGGGCAGGAGGATCTGACCCTGCCCGGGGACGAGGCTCCGGTGGTGGTGAACACCGGACCGGGAGCGGGGGAGAGTGCGATCTCTCGCGGGCCGGAGAATCTGTTCGATCTGATTCGGGCGGGGGGCTGGGCGATGTTTCCGCTTTTCGCCATGCTCTTCGCGGTGATCGCCCTGGCGGTCTACCTGTTTCTCGATCTGCGGCGGGGGACCTTTCTGCCTAAGGCCCTGGTGGAACAGCTCCGGGAAGCTTCATCGCGGGGAGACCTCAACGGGATTTCGGAAAACGCCGGGGCCAGCCCATCGTGTCTGGGGCAGGTGGTCAACGGGGCGGCTGACTTCATCTTCGACCGCGGATACCAGGTGCTGGACGGAGATTCGATTTTTGATCAGATGGCCGATGCCTCCCGCGACTTCAACCGGCGCCGGGTGAGTCTGCTGAACTATCTCTCGGTGATATCTCAAGCGGCGCCGATGCTGGGTCTGCTGGGCACCGTGTCGGGCATGATCAAGGCATTCCAGACGTTGAACCAGTCCGGCATGGGAGATCCCGGGCAGCTGGCGGGGAACATCTCCGAGGCCCTCGTGACCACGGCCAGCGGGCTGATCGTGGCCCTGCCGGCGATTTTCGCGTTCTATTTTTTCCGGGACAAACTGACCGCCCTGGTGGCGGACGTGGACCGGGAGTCCTCGCGGGTGCTGGGGAACCTGCGACGTGCCGTCCTCGGCGGGCAGCCGTCGGCACCCAGCCGCCAAGCCGTCGAATAGAGGTTCCCCATCATGCCGCGCCGCGACCGAGACACGCCCCTGGCGACCGCCCCTCGCGGAGACATGTCTCCGATGATCGACCTCGTCTTTCTCATCCTGATCTTCTTCATGATCGCCTCCACGGCGATCCGTTTCCGGCAGGATGAGAACGTGACCATCCCGGTGGCCGACCAGGCGAAGGTGCCGGAGATGATTGACGGGCGTGTTATCATAAATGTCTACGAGGATGGCCGGACCTTCGACGAAAACTCGAATCCCGTGACCCTGGCAGAGATCGAGTTGATGATGGCGCGGGCGAAATCCTCCAACCCCCAGGCCCGTCTCCACCTGAGAGCCGACCGCGAGGCCCGGCATGAGAGCGTGAAGAAAGTGATCGAGGCATCGTCGCGGGGGGGCGTGAACCAGGTGATTTTCTCCACCTATGTGACCGACAAGTAGCGATGGCCCGCCGCAAGAGCAGCAACCCGTTCTCAGAAGACAGCGAGCCGAAGATGGATGTCTCGCCGCTGATCGACGTGGCCTTTCTTCTGCTGATCTATTTCATCGTGACCTCGACCCTGCTGAAGCAGGAGGCCGATCTCGGTCTGGCCCTGCCCGGTCTGGCGAGTCTGCAGAATCTGCCCGTGGACGTGGATCAGATGGTCATCGAGATCGGGGCGGATTCGACGGTGCGGGTGAACGGGGAATTGGTGGAAAGCGATGCGGAGAGTCGTTCGCTGCCGAACCTTACCGATCGGTTGCAGCGTTATGCGAGCAGCGCGAAGGTGGCCGGGTCCGAGGCGATGATTCTGATCGATTGCCACGGCATGGCCCGCGAGCAGCGATTTGTCGACGTGCTCAACTCCTGCGCGGCGGCGGGGTTGAAGAACATAAGTCTAAGCTCGGATTGAGTCATGCTGATCACCGAACCCACCGTCAGGGAGAACAACCGGGAGAAAAAGTGGATCGCGATCATCATCGCGGCCGCGGTGCACGGGGCGATGGCGATTCTGTTTCTGCTGGTGACGGTGGTTCCCGCGATCCGCGAGGAGCCCGAACTGGTGGCGCGGGTGGTCGAACCGACACCGAGTGAGGATCCGCTGGAGAAGAAAAACGTGATGGAGCAGGTGCGTCGGGCAGCGCAGTCCTCGGCGGCGGCCCCGGTGTCGCGGATGTTGCGGGCCGACAGCGCGGCCCGGCTGGAAGCGCCCGACGTGGAGCGCTTGAGCTCGGGACCGATCGGTCTGGGGCAGGGAGATTTCGGGGAAGGATTCGGGAAAGCGCGGGGGCTGGGATCGGGTTCCTCCTTTTTTGGTAGTCGATCGACGGGCAGGCGGTTTCTCTATGTGCTGGATCATTCCGCCTCGATGAGCACGGCGCAGGAAAGGCTGCGCAACCGGGAACTGGAGAAAGCGCTGCGGGAACTGCCACGGGGGGTTCAGTATCAGGTCATCCTGTTCGGGGGCGGCGCCCTGTTCGCGGAACCGGGATGGAAGGCCGAAGATTTTTCCGACCGGTTCGAGGTCACCGATCCGAGGCGGAGGAAATACATCTTTCGGCCCTTTCGGGGCGTGAACGACTGGGAATTCGAGGGGAGGGACGACCAAATGCCGCGAGCGAACTGGCTGCCGATCACTTCCCAGAACATCCAACGCACCATCGAGGCGCTCGACGGGGTGGAAAAGTTTTTCGGGACCGACTGGGGCGTGGCCCTGAAGATCGCTCACCTGATGCGGCCGAGTCCGGACGTGATTTTCTTCATGAGCGACGGGTCCGGGGGGAACGCTCCGGATCCCATTCTGGAGATCAATCGGCGTTTCGGGCGACCTAAAATTAACACCTTCGCCATGCAGACCGAGAACGGGGCGCGTCAATTTCAGGAGATCGCGGAAAGGACTGGGGGGAAGTTCGTGATTGTCAACCGGGAGGGCAAGCCCATCGACGGCGAGGCTTACTTGGCGGATCCCAACCAGTACCGTTCCCTGATCCGTTGAGTCTGTTGTCATGATGCGTCTGCCCTCAGCTTTGCTCTGCCTTGCCTGCTGCTTCGGGTGGTGCGTCGGCTCCGCGGTCGAGTCCCTGAACGTGGCCGAGGCCTACGATCTCGGAGTGCAGGCGATCGAACAGGGGAGGTATGACGAGGGCCTGAAGGCGGTGGACGCGATCATCGCCGACTACGCGGAAACCGGAAAAGAGACCTTCGGACCTGTTTTCGGGCATTTCTACTACCTCAAGGGAATGCTGCACATTCGGAAGGAGCAATACGAGGAGGCGATCGCGGCTTTCCGGACCTGTTTCGAGCAGTTTCCGAATCTCGACGCGGAACCGGAGGAGGCGAATCGTTTTCGGGCGGAGAGTCTGGTGCAGTGGGCGGGCTGCCTGATGAAGCGGGGAGACCCCGTGGCGGCTGCCGAAAAATACCGCAGCGCGCTGCAGCTGGAAGAATCTCTGGAGCCGAAGATCGATCGGGAGGAGACGCAGATCAACCTGTCGAAAGCACTGATTCTCGGAGGGCGGGAGGTGAACCGGGGTCGGGACTATCTGCTCCAGCAACTGGAGGCCGAGGGAAGGACCGATGAGGAAAAGCGATCGCTCTTTCTCATCCTGATGGCCGACTGGTCACCCGAAGCGCCTTTCCCCGAGGTGAGACAGCAGATCGAGAAGCATCGGGAACTGATGACCTCGGCCAAGCCGGTGAGCCGGTATCGTCAGCAAAACCCGGTGTACCACAGCCTGGCGGCGCGGGCCATCGCCGGGGGGGATCCCGACCGCGCCCTCGCGTGGTATGAACTGATGATCGACCCGGTCGAGGTGGGGCGTCTCTACCGGTCGAGAATGGAGGAACTGGAAAAGATGGTCCGCAGCGGGCGACTCGACGCGGTGGACGTGCAGAAGGCGAAGCGGGAGATCACCTCCCTGAGAGGGGAGATGGGCGAACAGCGCCGGCTATGGGGAGAGATGCTGATGGGACGAGCGGCGGCGCATCATGCCCGGGACGAACACGCCGAGGCGAAAGCCGACTACGCTATCCTGGCGCGGCAGTTTCCCAATCATCCGAAGCGGGCCTTGATCCTGCACAATCTGGCCATCTGCGCGGTGAAACTGGGAGGTTGGGACGAAGCGGTGGCGGTGGCGGAGCGATTCCTGGAGGAGTTTCCCGAGCATGAATTGCGGTTGCCCGTCGAGAAACTGCTCATCGAGGTCCTGTTTGTGCAGGAGCAGTACGATGAGGCCCTGAGGGCGGCCCGGAAGCTGAGCGCAGGGTTTTCCCGGGGAGACGGGGAGAGAGAGATTCCGGAATTTGTCGCCGGGGCCTCCTCTTATCATCTGGAGCGATTTGGCGAAGCGGAGACGATCCTGGAGCGGTATCTCCGAGACTATCCCGAGGGGGGAAGAGTCGAGCCCGCCACGTTCTATCTGGGAGCGGCGCAGATGAGGTTGCAGCGTTGGGCCGAGGCGGTGAACGCGCTGGATGCTTTTCTGCAGGCGAATCCGGTGTCCGAGCTGCGTCCGGCCGCCCTGTATTTTTCCGGCCTCTGTCATCTGGCGATGGAGAATCTTCCCCTGGCCAATTCGAGGATGATCGAACTGCAGGCGCGACATCCGGAGTATGGCGAGGTGCCGAATTCCTACAACATCCTCGGCGACATCCTGACCGCGCGGGGGCGGGAGATGTCGGAGGCGGTGGAGGCCTACCAGACCGCATTGGATCTGGTCGAGGAGGAGGGCCGGGGTGACCCGGAGGTGGGAGGATATGCTCTGATGCAGCTGATCTCTCTGGCAGCGGGTGCCGAGCAATGGGAGGCGGCGACGGGGCACTACGATCGATTCGTGCAGAGCTACGACTCCACCTCGTGGCGATCGGGAGCCCTGATCGAGGCACTGGAGTCCCTGTCCCGGACGGGGCGTGAGGAAGAGGCACGAGAGCGTCTGATCCGTCAGATCAACGAATACGCGGAGGCGGGCGATGCCGAGAAGCTGGACCAGATATTTCCCGCCTATCTCGAATTTCTTCCCGATCCGCTGGATGCGGCCGAGCGGACGGAACGGCTCGGCAAACTCTGGAGGTCAGGTGGGGCCGCGCCACCGGTGCTGGAGGCCTGGTTGATTCTGGCCGAGGCAGAGGCGACGGCAGACGGTGGAGCAAACGGTTCTTCCGGGGAGGGTGCGGCAGCCTTTTCGCGATTGGATTCGTTGTATCGAGACCACGGGGAGGACCTGGGTCCCAGGCCCCTGGTGGAACTGGGCAAATACCACCTCAATCGCGGCGATGCCGCGGCGAGCAGAGGGATTTTCGAGGAGATCCTGCAACGTCGAACCCCGGGAAAAGCTGCGGAGGAGGCCAGACTGGAGCTAGCCAAGTTGGAGGCGACCGATGGATCTCCGGTAAGGGCGCGGGAGTTGTTTCTCCTGGTATTGAATGAATCCGTCGATGCGAATTTCCGCGAGGAGGCGGTGTTGGGCATGGCGCGGCTGGCGATGGCGAAGGAGGACTTTGAAGCGGCGCGGGACTGGTGGGAGCAATATCGGGCGGTGCCCGAGTGGCGGCGGGCTCGGGCGGAAGCGGGTTTCCAGTTCGGGATCTGTCTTCTGCGCGGGGGGAAGCGAGACGAAGCCGCAGCCACGTTCGTCAACGTCTATTCCAATTTTCCCGCCCAACTGGACTGGTCCACCCGGGCCTACATCGAGACGGCGAAGATCCTTCGGACCAAGGGGGAGGAACTGGATTCCCTGAAGCTGCTGCGGGAGATGATACAGCGGCTGGGTCACTTCGAGCACCCCGGAATCGAGCAGGGCAGGGAGTTGTTTTACCGTTGGAGAGATGAGCTTCTGGCGAAATCCAAGGGGCGATGAGGTGTGACGTTTCTGTACGTTTGAACTCGAATCAGGCTGCTCTATGGTGCGTAACCTTGGAGGGAAACCTCCCGAAAGGAAAAAAGATCACCAAATCATGAAAACCACTACCTTTTCCGCTCTTGCAGCCGGGCTGGTGTTGGCGCTCTCGAGTTGCTCCAGCGACTCCGACGTCAAAACCACGCAGACCGAAGCCGTAGCCGACGATGCCCAGACGGTGTCACTCGTCGTTTCCGGGATGACCTGAGGCGCCTCGTGCGTCAACCGAGTGCGGTCCGCACTCACCAAAGTCGAGGGAGTCAACAACGTCAAAGTCGCCATGCCGGACAAGGCCGAGATCAAGGGGTCGGCCAGTGCCGAGCAGCTGATCGCGGCAATCGAGAAGGCGGGATACTCCGCCAAAGTTCGCTGAACCGAAATTTTTCCAAGCCCTAAGCCCCGGTTCGGAAGACGAGCCGGGGTTTTTTCTTGGGCCGCCGCATCGAGACCTGCGGTTGACCGGGGACCGACCGTGGGTATGAATGCGCCAATGATCCTCCCCGAGATCGAACGGTATGCCGCGCTGGAAGCGACAGCGGGACTGATACACGGTTTCATCTGCCGGCACCCCGCCATCGACGTGAAGACCGATCGAGAGACGGCCCTGAATCGGCTGCGGGAAAGCCACGAGGCCTGTCTGGCGGACGCCGGGGTGCCGCCCGGGCATCTGGCCACGGGTGAACAGGTGCACGGAGCGAGGGTGGCCCTCTGTGGCGAGGGAGGGCCGGAGGGAATCGCCTACCCGGAAACGGATGGGCTGATCACGGCGCGAGCCGGTCAGTTTCTCGGGATCCACGTGGCCGATTGTGCCGCCGTGTTCCTGATCGATCCGAAAACTCGGGCCTGTGGCCTGGTGCATTCCGGAAAAAAAGGGTCCGAGTTGGGAATCAGTGGAGAAGCGATACGCCGGATGGAGGCGTCCTTCGGAACCGATCCCGCGGATCTGCTCGTGGCGGTGTCGCCGTGCATTCGACCGCCGGATTACGAGATTGATTTCGCGGCACAGATCCGGGATTGCTGTCTCGAGGCCGGGGTTCGCGAAGAACGGTACTTTGACGGCGGGGTGTCGACGGCGCGAGATCTGGCGCGCTACTACAGCTACCGGGTGGAGGAGGGACAGACGGGCAGACACCTCGCCTTCGCCGGATTTCGGGTGACCTAGCCATGGCCAATTCTCCTATGATCGAGAGGGCGCCGGCCAAGACCAACCTCTGGCTGCAGGTTCTGGGCAAGCGGGAGGACGGTTTTCACGAGATCCGGACCCGGATGGTTCCCTTGTCGCTGGCCGACCAGCTGACCCTCGAATGGACCGGCGAAGATCGGATTGATTTCACCTGTTCCGATCCTGCCCTGCCCACGGGCGAAGAAAATCTGGTGGTGCGGGCGGTGCGCGCCATGGAGCAAAGGATGACACGCAGGTTCGGCATTCGCATTCACCTCGAAAAGAGGATCCCGGTGGGAGCCGGACTCGGAGGAGGGAGCAGCGATGCGGCAGCGGTGCTGCGGGCGATCAACCGGATGGGGCGATTTGATCTGAGCCGAGAGGAACTGGCGGAACTGGCGGCGACCCTGGGATCCGATGTGCCGTTTTTCGTCTACGAGAGCGCGTGCGATATCGGCGGGCGGGGCGAGGAGGTGACGGTGCTGGAAGAATCTGTCGTGCCTCGACTGCCGATTGCCCTGATCAAGCCCGGATTTGCCATATCCGCGGGCTGGGCCTACCGGAGCCTGGCGGGGGCGCGAGAATACCGGCTGCCTCCGAACGTCGCGCAGGTCTGTCCGTGGGGAAGGATGGAGAACGATCTGGAGACGCCCGTCCTGGTGAAGTTTCCCCTACTCGCCGACATGAAAGCATGGCTGCTGCAACAAGCCGAGGTGCGGGCGGCCCTGTTATCGGGCAGCGGATCGACGATGCTGGCGATACTGCGGCATTTCGACGAAGGCGAGCCACTGCTGAAGCGGGCCCGCGAGGAGTTTGGAGCTGAAACCTGGACCTTTGCCGGCACCACGGGATGGGGAGAGAGGAGCGGCGATGCTTGAGAGCTGCGAGAGCGCCCGGCTGGACCAATGGTTGTGGGCGACGCGGCTGTTCAAGACGAGGGCGCTGGCCGCAGAGGCCTGCAAGAACTCACGGGTCGAGGTCAACTCGCAGCGGGGGAAACCCTCGCGCAACGTGAAGGTGGGCGACCGCATCCGGGTGGAGCGGGGGATTCTGACCCAGGAAGTCGAGGTGCGGGCGCTGCTGACGAAAAGGGTCGGAGCAAAGCGAGTGCTGGAATATCTCATCGATCACACCCCGGAGGAAGCCTATGAGAAGGCCAGAGAGGTGAGGCGGAACGCGAGGTTGTCAGCTCCGGACCGGAAACCCGGGGCGGGACGTCCGACGAAGAAGGAGCGCCGCGAGCTGGACGGGGTGAGGGGAGAAGATTTCGGTCATTTCTGGGATGCGTTCGACGACTTTTTCGAGTCGCTGTCGGGGAAGGAAGAATGACGTGTCGCGACGAGGAGCGGGAAAAGAGGTTGAAAATGTTCAGATGAGCATTATTTTTTCCCGGTGGAAAGCAGATTGAATGGCAAAGAGGAGAGATGCCCATCAGAGAGCTTGTCTGCTCGGAGAAGCGCGGGCTGGGCGCGAAGCGGGACGGTTTTTTGGCGGAAAAGACGGGAAACTTTTCGCACGCCGGCCGTAATTCTCGAGGGCTGGTTGTGCGGTAGCGAATACCGGGGGAAATCGGTCAAAATTGCGTTGCAGGATATCAAGCTTTCCGTAATTTGAAGTTTTCCTTTCAGTTTATGGCAGACTCGTTTGTTCATCTTCACCTTCACACGGAATACTCGCTGCTCGACGGGGCCGTCCGGATCAGTGATCTGATCAAGAAGTGCGAGCGTCTGGAGATGCCCGCCGTGGCGATGACGGATCACGGCAACATCTTCGGGGCCATCGAGTTTTACCAGAAGGCGGCGCAGGGCGGGGTGAAGCCGATCATCGGATGCGAGGCCTACCTGACGCCACCCGGCGTCTGTAGGTCGTAAAAGGGGAGTGGACCGGTGGCCGTGGCGGGGAATGGGGGAGGCAAGAAAGCCCGCAATTCCCACCTGACTCTGCTGGTGGAGAACGCGGTGGGTTACCGTAACCTGATGAAGCTGGTGAGTCGGGCCCACATCGAAGGTTTCTACTACAAACCGCGGGTGGACAAGGAAGTCCTGGCGGAGCATGCGGAAGGCTTGATCTGCCTGAGCGGATGCATCAACGGGGAGATCAACCAGCTGATCCAAAGAGAGGATCTGGACGGGGCCCGCCGATCGGTGGGCGAGTTTCTCGATATCTTTGGGAGAGAGCGGTTTTACCTGGAGATGCAGGATCACGGGTTCGAGTCCCAGGAGTTGTGCAATCGGCAGTTGGTGGAATTCGGGAAAGAGTTCGATCTTCCGCTGGTGGCGACGAACGACGTTCATTTTCTCAACAAGTCTGATCACGAAGCGCACGACATCATGATCTGCCTCGGCACCGGTGCGATGCAGATGGACGAGAATCGGATGCGGTATTCGCCCGAGGTGTATCTGAAGACCCCGAGGGAGATGGCCCGGCTATTCCGGCATTATCCGGAGGCGTTGCGGAACACCGTGGAGATCGCGAATCGCTGCGAACTGGAGATTCATCTCGACGCGACCAGTTCGGAGAAATACCCCCAGTTCGACTCGCCGGACGGGTCGCCTCGGGAAGAGTTTTTCCGGAAGATCTGTCTCGAGGGATTGCGCAAGAGATACGGGGAGGGGGCGGAGCAGAACGAGGAACTGCGGAACCGGCTGGATTACGAGATCGGGGTGATGGAAAAGATGGGGTTCATCTCGTATTTCCTCATCACCTGGGATTTCGTGAAGTGGGCCAAAGACAACGGGATCCCGGTGGGGCCGGGACGAGGTTCGGCGGCCGGTTCGCTGGTCTCGTATGTTCTGGAGATCACCGATCTCTGCCCGATGCGGTTCGGCCTGATCTTCGAGCGATTTCTCAATCCGGAGCGGGTCTCGCCTCCCGACGTGGACATCGATTTCTGCCCGACCCGCCGGCATGAGGTGATCGATTACGTGCGGCGGAAATACGGAGAGGAATCGGTATCCCACATCATTACCTTTGGCACCTTCGGGGCAAAAGGAGTGGTGCGGGACGTCGCCCGGGTGATGAGCCTGAGTTTTTCCGAGGGCGACCGGATCTCGAAGATGATCCCCAGCGATCTGGGAACGACGCTGGCCGACGCGCGGAGCAAGAATCCCGACCTGAAGGCGGAGTTGGAGGCGAATCCGACCACGGCGCAGTTGTGGAAATACGCGCAGTTTCTCGAGGGCATGACCCGCAACACCGGAGTTCATGCCGCCGGGGTGGTGATTGCTGACACCGCTCTGAGCGACCACGTGCCGCTGGGGCGGAGCAAGGAAGGAGACGCGGTGACCCAGTATGCCATGGGGCCTCTGACCGACGTGGGGATGCTGAAAATGGACTTCCTCGGGTTGAAGAACCTGACCGTGATCAAAGACACCATTGATCTGGTCCAGCAGCGGGAGCCGGATTTCGATCTCTACGCGGATGATCTCCGCAACGAGGAGGCCTTCGCCCTATTGAATCGGGGGGAGACAATCGGGGTGTTTCAGTTGGAATCCGGCGGGATGATGAATCTGTGCCGGCAGTTCGACGTGAATCGGATCGAGGACATCATCGCCTTGATCGCCCTGTATCGTCCCGGTCCCATGGATCTGATTCCGGACTTCATCGCCCGGAAGAAGGGAAAGAAAAAAGTGAAATACCTGCACCCCCTTCTCGAGGAGGCGAGCAAGGAGACCTACGGGATTCTGATCTACCAGGAGCAGGTCCAGCGCGCGGCCAATCTGCTCGCCGGGTATTCGCTGGGCGAAGCCGACCTGCTTCGCCGGGCCATGGGGAAGAAGAAGAAGGAGGTGATGGTGGAGCAGCGGACGAAGTTCGTCGCGGGCTGCGCGAAGGTGAACAACATCCGGGAAGCGAAAGCGAACGAGATCTTCGACTTGCTGGAGAATTTCGCGGGATACGGCTTCAACAAATCGCACTCGGCCGCGTACGGATTGATCAGCTACCAGACCGCCTATCTGAAGGCCAACTATCCGGTCGAATTCATGGCCGCGCTGTTGAGTAACGAGATCAACAACACGGACAAGATATCCGTTTTTGTGGCGGAATGCCAGCGCATGGGAATCGAGATTCTCGCTCCGGACGTGAATCATTCGGCATTGAAATTCAAACCCGAGGAGCGGGCCGACGGCGCCAGGGCGATCCGATACGGGCTCGCCGCGGTGAAGAATGTGGGAACGGCGGCGATGGAAGCCGCGATTCAGAATCGAGAAAGGGACGGCAGGTTTCAATCGCTCGAGGATTTCGCGACCCGGCTTGACTCGAAGACGGTGAATCGGAAGATCCTGGAGAATCTGATCAAGGCGGGGGCCTTTGACTTTACCGGCGAGCGGAGAGACGAGCTGTACTCGCGAGTCGGGCAGGTGTTGTCGAGTTCGAGCGCCATTCAGAAAGACCGAGAAACGGGCCAGGCCAGTCTGTTCGATATGAACGAACTGATGAGTGCGGCCCCGGTGCGCAAGCTGCCAGACGAGGAGCGGGTGGAGTGGAATCAGCGGGAGTACCTGACCTACGAGAAAGATCTGCTCGGTTTTTACGTGACGGGGCATCCGCTCGACGAATACCGCGAAACGGTGGCGGCGGGTGATTACCGCAATCTGGCGGAATTGCCCGGGCTGAAGCCCACTGGCAAGAAGCTGTATTCCTTCGCCGGATTGGTCGGTGAAGTGACGCTGAAGTACACCAAGCGAGACGGCAAGCCCTTCGCCATTTTGATCTTCGAAGATTTCTTCGGTCAGACCGAGGCGATGGTCTGGAGCGAGACCTACATGAAAACCCGAGATTTACTCGTCGCGGGGACGCCGATCGTTCTGAAAGCCAAAGTGGAAAAAGACTCACGAACCGAGGAAAACCGTCTGATCGCCGAGGACATCAAACGGCTCGTTCCCGAGCCGAAAGCCCCTGCTTCCGACCGGGTGCGGTATGGGGATTCGAGGCAAACGGGATCGGGTCATGCTGCTGGCGTGGCGTTGGTTCGGGAGGAAGCCGAGTCCGGCTTGGTTTCCCTGAGACCTGCGGAAAGGGAGGGAGAAGCTGAGATGGCTTGGCGAGGTGGTGGTAACGGTGAGACACCGAGCCGGCCGGTGAAGCTGAGCATCGATTCCGAGAGGGATACCGCTTCGGTTTTTCAGCAGATCAAGGATGTTGCGATCCGTCACCCCGGGGAGCGCCCCCTGCACTTTCAGATCCGGCGATACAACGGCGACAATATCACGCTGGTGGCAGATGATCGTTATCGGGTGGGGGACAGTTTCGAGGCGGATCGGGCCGTGCAAAACTGGATTTGACCCATTCCGGGACTGGTCAAGCCGGGGTTTGCCGGTAGATTCGCGCCATGAAGATCAGCTATCTGGGCCACTCGACCTTTTTGGTTTCCGTGAGCGGGCAGGGCCTTCTCTTCGATCCTTTCATCAGCCCGAACGAAAGGGCACAGCATGTCCGGATCGAAGAAATCCGACCCCAGGTGATTCTGGTCAGTCACGCGCACCAGGATCACACGGCGGATGTGGAGCAGATCGCGAAGGCGTCGGGAGCGACCGTGGTGTCGAATTTTGAGATCGTGAACGCCTTTCTCGAGCGGGGGGTGGCCAACGGGATTCCGATGAATCACGGGGGAACGGTCCGCTTCGACTGGGGGACGGTGAAGATGGTGAATGCGGTGCACACGAGCAGCTTTCCCGAGGGGGGGTATGGAGGGAATCCCGCGGGATTTGTGGTTTCGACCGAGGAAGGGACCTTCTACTACGCCGGAGACACGGCTCTGACTTATGACATGAAATTGATCGGGGAGGCGGGGCGGATCGACTTCGCCATGTTGCCGATCGGAGACCACTTTACCATGGGCATCGACGACGCCCTGATCGCGGCGGATTTCGTGAACACGAATCGCATCCTCGCGATGCACTACGACACCTTTCCACCGATCGAGGTGGACCGGGCCGACTGCGAGAAAAAGGCTCGGGCCAAAGGCAAGGAGCTGGTGTTTCTGGAAATAGGCGAAGCCCGGGAATTCTGAAGCGGAATCGGGTTGGGGCAGCCGGGTATGAGAGCGAAATGGAGGTTCCTTTTCTTCGTAGCGGTCTACATCTTCCTGATTCCGCTGGGAACCTTCCTTCTTTCGACTTCGCCCATCTATATCGCGGACCTTCCTTCGTACCTGAGAGCGGACCTTGAGAGGGTAGAGAATCCGCGAAGAAATCCGCCGCCGGGTCATTTTGTCGAGGAGGTCCGGCGACAATTGGCTGAAGACGGCCAGACGCTTCGGAGCTACAATGTTTCGCCCGCCCGCTCCACTGTCGTGGTTCATGCTTTCGCCGATTCCGTCCGTCAGGTCGGATTCGAGTCATTCCGGTCGTTTCGGCCCCTGGTTTTCGGCGAACAGACCTTTGTTGCTCTGGTGGATGGCCATGTGGTTCGAACCTATCGAGCATCCGTGATCGTGGTGCTGGGTGCGCTCAAGTTCGCTGCCATCATCTGCGTCATCGGAGGGCTTTTCTCGGCTTTCGAGGCCTACGTGCTGCAACAGGTGGAAAGAATTGCCGAGGAGAGAATGCGCATTTTTCGGCGAAATCCTGTCGATATTTTGATCAGCTATCGGCGTGCCGACAGTGGGGGCCATACGGGGCGCCTTTTTGATCGCCTCTCCTCCTATTTTGGGAGTGATCATGTGTTCATGGATCTCGACTCGATCCGACCCGGAGAAGACTTTGCCGCGGTGATCCGCGAATCACTGGGCAGCTGCGACGTCGTTCTCGCCGTCATCGGGCCGAACTGGATCGGGAAATCGGAGAGTGGTTGCCGCCTGGCGGATCCCTCCGATTTCGTGCGCATGGAAATTGAGGAGGCACTCCGGTTGCGGAAACCGATCATTCCCCTATTGGTGGGCGGCGCAGAAATGCCATCGCCCGAGTCGATCCCCGATTCCCTGGCGGGAGTGTGCGATTTCAACGCGGTGCCGATCTCGGATGCGCGTTGGAATTCCGATATCCGGGAACTGATCGAGGCGATCGAACGGGTGCCGACAAAAGCTTAGATCGGGACGGCGTGATCCTTGGCGAATTGCGCCACGGTTCAGTGGAGCCTTCCCTATGAGTTGGGAACCTGAGTTTTGGCTATCAGAAGTTCTCGTCCATTGAAGCGAATCGCGGCATCATGAAGATGAGGGCAGAGAATCCCGATAGCAGGAATCCGCCATAATCGTCGATGGGATAGCCTTGAAGCCCCAGCACCAAACCATAGACGGCGACCGTTTTGACCAGTCCCCAAGATAGGAGGCAGGCGGTGAACAGGGTGTTGTGGTGAGCGGCGGGAGATGGTTCTCCGGCCAGTTTTGAGACGCGGAGGAGCCAGACGGCGAAGCCAGCGAGCAGATTTCCGCATGCGATGAAAGCAAAGGTGCGCACCCTGGTTTTGTCGAGCGAGGTCTGCTCGCCGGTGGGGGGAGCAGGGAAGAACTGGAGAATGAGGAGATAGGAGGCGGCGGCGAAGAGCAGGGAGGTCCAGATGATCCAGAAGAGACGACCGGGGATGTGAGGAGAGCGCTGATTCATTGACCGGAAAAGGAGGGGCCCAGCGGACAGGAGTCCGTGGCAGGGCCCGGAGCGGCACGCGTCTGAGTATCGTCCGGTCCGGTCGGGCGTGTCGATCCTTTACCGGGAAAGAGGCATCAAATCGACGAAGAACCGTCGATCGCCTCGACGGCTCGCGACAGTTCGTCGTCGCTGATGGAGAGAAGATTCCCGGGGGCCGGAAAGCGGGCCGCCCTGACATCCGCGACATATTCGGAGAAAGCGTCGATGCGTTCCTGTTGGAGCCGCCGATATTCCGCGACGAAATTCCGGTAGGCCTTGGCGTGTCGGGGAATCCGTTCGTCGTAGTCGCCGAGGATGTCGTCGGAGAAGAGGAACTGGGTATCGCAACCGCTCCCCGAACCGAGGGACATGAGCAGGAGAGAGGTTCGGGAACAGAGAAAGGTGGCCAGCTTTTCCGGGACCAACTCGATTTCGGCGGCGTAGGCGCCCGCGTCCTCGAGAGATTTCATTTTCCGATAAAGGTCCACAGCTTCGGGTGCGGTTTTGCCGATGGCACGCACCCCCGTCCAAGTGGCGTGTCGGGGAACAAAGCCGAGGTGACCGACCACGGGGATGCCCTCGTCTGCCATGGCTTCGATCATGAAGGGACTGGTCGAACAATAAACCGAACTGGCGCCCATTTCCATGGCGTGGAAACCGACCCGAACGGCCTCCTCGGCGGTGGCCATGCCATGGGGAGTTGATCCGGAAATGAAGGCTTCGGGAGCCGCGGAGACGATCTCGGGAAAACGCTCCTGGGCGGCGGGAGAGTCAAAACTGCAACTGAGGAGATCGACACCAGCCTGCTCGGCAGCGGCGGCTTCATCGGCCGATTTGACGTGAATGTGCGTCAGTTGCTGTTTCCCCTTGAGCCGGCGCAAGTCGTGGATGCTGTAGCGGACTCGGCGGCGAAGCATGGGCGGAAGCAGGAATGCGGGGGTGGGGAATTGAGGTGTCGACCTCGAAAAGAAGAGCGTGCCGGTCTAGACCTGGTCCGCCAGCCATTCGCTGACGGCATCGGTCATGGGTTTGAGACCGTCTCCGGAGAAGACGTGATCGCAATTCGGAATCTCCACGAAATGCTTGGGTTCGTAGGCGCGCTCGTAGATCTGACGTCCTTCATCGACGGGGACGAGGTCATCGGCATCGCCGTGGACGATGAGCCAGGGGACCTCGATTTTCTCGGTTTTGTCGATGACACTTCCGATTTTGAGCATGTCCTCGGCGAACTCCCGGGACAGGGGGCAGGCCGGGTCGTCCCACATGAAGCCTTTGTCCGGTTCGACATCGCCGAATTCGGTTTCGTAGAATCTGCGGGTATCGACCATGCCGGCGAGCGAGATGAGGAGTTCGATTCTCTCGTCCCGGGCGGCGGCGAGGACCCCGACGGCGGCCCCCATGCTGTGTCCGGCATAACAGATTTTGTGGTAACCGGCATCTTCGGCGGCGGAAACGATGGCACGGAGGTCTTTGATTTCCTTGGAGATGGTCGATCTCCGAAAATCGCCCTCGGATTTGCCGTTTCCCGAGAAGGAGAACCGGAGGGAACCGTATCCGGCGCCGGACACGGCCTCGGCGAGACCCACGGCCCAGGGGCGGTCCTTGTTTCCCGTGACGCCGTGACCGATGATGACAAGGAGGGAAGTGTCGGTCGGGTCACCGTGGAATTCGTAGTCCAGCTTTTCCTTCGAACTGTTCGTGATCGTGACTTCCATCGGGCGTGGTGAGAAGTTGGTGGTGGTGGGTGTCGTGGTGGCGCCTGGGTAATCAATCGGCAATCTCCGTATCGAACACCCGGACTTCGTGGAACCACTTGGAAAAATGGTCGACGAAGAGGTGGTGCTCGGGATGTGCCTGGTAAGCGTCGTGTTTCGCCACGATTTCGAACTCGAGAAACAGGGCGTAATCGTAGGAATTGTGCGTCACGGGTCGTTCCGGGGTGGCGGCGGGAATTCCCAGGGAGCCGGAGTTTACCACGTCGATGCGGAAGAGGGCGCGCAGCCCTTCCTCGAAGTCATTTTTCTCCTCCCCGGTGAGACTTTCGTCCAGCCAGAAGAAAACATTGTGACGGACCATGGCGGAGATTAGAGGGAAAGAAATCCTTTTGCAACCGCTGACTGGGGCAATTCGCGGGGGGCGGCCCGGAGGGTGGCGTTCGGGCAGAGGCAACCCCCTGATGCCCAATCAGTTGAAGAAGAAAGCGTCCCAGACATAGCAGCCCACCATCAGCATCGCGAGGCCGACGCGGAGGAACATTCCGGCGATGCCTCCGACCACCGTGCCCACGGTCGAGTTGCCCGCTTCGGCGAGTTTTTTTCCGGCAAAGAGCGTCTCGAAGAGAAAGACGCCGAGGATCGGGCCGATGATGATACCCGGGAGGGAGAAAAAGAGGCCGATGATGCCTCCGATGATGGCGCCCCAGATTCCCCATTTGGTGGAGCCGAACCATTTTGCCCCGATGGCGCCGGAGAGGTAATCGACGATAACCGAGATGACATAGAGGACGGTGATGATGGCGAGTCCGATCCAGGAGAGCCCGCTCGACTCCAGTCCCAGGGCGAAATAGTGGATGGCACAACCGGCCAGGATGAGCGTGGTGCCGGGCAGGATGGGGAGGAAGGTTCCGGCGAAGCCGGCGATGACGAGGCTGGCCACGACCGTCCAGATGAGGATGCGGAACGCACTGGCCCAATCGAAGGGGATGGTGGCGAAGGCCGAGAGGAAATCCGGGAGATGCATGGGGGGGAATCAGAAAAAACGTCGCGCCGGCACCATGGTGGTGGGCGGCTGGCAGATCCGGTTGATGCACTGGTCGAAGCTTTCCTCATTGCTGAGGATACCGATTTCAACGCGGAGGAAGTAGATGGGGATGTCCATGCGGGCGAGGCGGGGGAAGCGGACGGCATCTTTCTCCGTGGTGATGATGCAGTCGACCTCGCTGGCGGCGCAGGCATTGATGAAGGAGATGATCTCTTGCTCGGTGAAACGGTGATGGTCCATGAAGCGGCAGGTTTCCTCGATGGTGGCGCCGAGATTGCGCACCCCGAGTTCGAAGCTCTCGGGGACAGCGATGGCGCAGACCGTGCCGACGCGGGCTCCTTTCAGGGTTTCGAGAGGCCGGGTCTGGCGGGTTTCGAGGTGCTGGAGGTATCGGGGCCGGTGTTCGCACTCGATGATCTCGGCGGTGCGGTTGAACTTGCGGATGCGCTTGACCAGTTCGTCATTGGGTTCCCCGTTGCATTTGGTAATGAAGATGTAAGAGGCGCGCTTCAGGTTGCGGGGAGGCTCACGGAGGGTTCCCCGGGGGAGGAGGCGTTCCGTGCCGAAGGGTTGCCACCGGTCGATGAGGACGATATCGAGTCGATGCTTGAGGCGCAGGTATTGCAGGCCGTCGTCGAGGAGGAGGGTGTCGCAGTTGAGTTCCGAGATGGCGTGCTTTCCGCTCTTGACTCGATCCTTGTCCACGACAACGGGGATATCCTTGAGGTTGGCGGCGAGCATGTAGGGTTCGTCGCCGGCGGTTTTGGAGTCGAGGAGGAGCGACTTGCCGTCGGAGACGACCCGGGGCGGGTCGATCTCGTTTTTTCCCCGGAGTCTGCCCCAGAGGCGTTCGAGGAAGGGGCGCTTCACCGATTTGTAGCCCCGGCTGAGGATGGCGACCCGGCGACCGCCGTCCTGGAGAGAGCGGGCGAATTTTTCCACGACCGGGGTCTTGCCCGTGCCGCCCACCGTGAGGTTCCCGATGCTGACGACGAGGCATCCCAGGTTGCGCTCGCGCAGGATACGGTTGCGATACAGCCAAAGCCGGGTGTTGACCAAGGCGCCGTAGATCTGGGAGAGGGAGGCGAGGAAACCCTTGAAGAGAGTTGCCCGGACACCGGTTTCCCGGTCCAGGATGACATCGATGGTGAACTGTTCGAACTTTTCGAGCGTTTGGCGCATCGCGGAGGGCGGAGACGACGGCAATGGTGATTGCATTGCCGCGGAGCCGCAAGCAGGAATGCGCGGCGGAGGCGGGGCAAATTAGCGATTGTGGAAAGGAGAATCGTGACTGAGGGATAGGGGGAGATTGATGATGGCGACGGAACGACCAGATGGAAGGGCGGGCGATCAACTTCGGCCGGTAAGCTTCGAGGCCGATGTGGCGGCGAATGCGCACGGGAGCGTGCTGGTGCGGTTTGGAGGGACTGAAGTGATCTGTGCGGCCATGTTGGAGGACGGCGTGCCGCGCTGGATGATGCAGCAGGGCGTGCCGGGAGGCTGGCTGACCGCGGAATACGCCATGCTACCCTACTCGACACTGGAGCGGAAACCGCGAGACATCAGCCGCGGCAGACTTGACGGAAGGAGTTCCGAGATCCAGCGTCTGATCGGCCGATCGTTGCGGGCGGTGGTCGACCTGAAAGCCCTGGGCCAGCGGACCCTGTGGGTCGATTGCGACGTGCTGCGGGCAGACGGCGGCACCCGCACCGCTTCGATCTCGGGAGCCTGTGTCGCGGCGGAGATGGCATTTCGTCGGTTCATCGAGGCGGGGGCGATGAAGGCGTCGCCGCTGAGCCAACTCGCCGCCGCGGTGAGCGCCGGCATCTGGAAGGGCAACTGCATTCTCGACCTGAACTATCCGGAGGATCGCGATGCGTCCGTCGATTTCAACTATGCCATGACCGAGCGCCTCGATCTCATCGAGGTTCAGGGCAGCGGCGAGGAAGCGGTATTCACGGAAGAAGAAATGGGGGAAATGCTTCGGCTGGGGAAGAAGGGCGTCGCCGAAATCGTTGCCCGGCAGAAAGAAACCCTGGAAAACTTCGACCCGAAGATGGACCAAGCTCTCCTGGATCGCATAGCTGGCCGATGAATGAATTATAAAACAAAATTGAATTTGTAACTGGACTCGAAGATTATGGCGCTTACGGTCCCCCCATTATGCGTCTTCAGGTAGGCAACCAAGTAATCGATCTCAACTTCCCAAAGAATCAATTTGGTCTCGTCATCATCATCGTCGCCATTGCCACGGTGGCTTTTGCGGCTTCCAAGTCTTTCTACCAAGTCGAGGTGGAGGAAGAAGCAGTGGTGACACGTTTCGGCAAATACATCAAAACAGTCCGGCCCGGGCTGCACTTCCGCATTCCTTTTGTGGACGACTTCGAGAAGGTGGAAGTCCGGCGCCAGCACAAGCTCGAGTTTGGGTTCGGGACGTCTGGTGCAACGAACCAGAGTCAGTATACTTCTCCCAGCGAGCAGGCCCAGGAGAAAGCGATGGTGACAGGTGATCTCAATGCCGCGCTGGTGGAGTGGGTGATCCAGTATCGGATCTCGGATCCGCAAGCCTATCTCTTCAACGTGCGGCAGCCCGTAGAGACGCTGCGCGATGCATCGGAGTCGGTGATGCGAGAGGTCGTGGGCGACCGCACTGTGGACGAGGTCATCACGGTCGGACGTCAGGATATCGAAAGCACCAGCCAGGAAAAGCTATCCGCCCTGGCCCAGCAGTATGAACTGGGTATCACAATCGATCAGGTGCAGCTCAAGGACGTCGATCCTCCGAAAGAGGTGCAGAGTTCCTTCAATGAGGTGAACCAGGCCCAGCAGGAACGCGAAAAGGCGATCAACGTGGCGAATGGGGAATACAACAAAGTGATCCCGAAGGCGCGAGGGGATGCAGACAAATTGATCAGCGAGGCGGAGGGGTATGCGACGAAGCGGATCAACGAGGCGGAGGGTAACGCCGCCAAATTCATCGCTCTCTACAACGAATTTGCCAAGAATCCCGATATCACCAAGAAACGGATCTACCTGGAGACGATGGAAAGAGTCATGCCCAGACTGGGAAAGAAGGTCATCGTCGACGAGGGTGCGAGTCAGGTGCTTCCGCTCCTTCCCCTTAGTCCGGCCAATCTCACCCGATAAACCGCGAAAAGCCCTCTAGCACACTTTACTTACTACCTATCGATGAATACGAAAAACTCACTCGGGTGCATCGCCCTGCTGCTGATTGCGGCGGTCGCCGTCGTGGCCAAGACTTGTCTCTTTGTGGTCAAGGAGACCGAGCAGGTCATCATCACGCGTTTCGGTGAAGCCAAAGGCGATCCCATCCGCACCGCCGGGCTTCATTTCAAGTACCCCATCGTGGACAAGGCGAACGTCTTCCCCAAGCTGGTTCTCGATTGGGACGGCCCTGCTACCGAGATGCCGACGAAAGACAAGACCTACATCACGGTAGACACCTATGCGCGGTGGAAGATCGTCGACGTCCGGGAATATTTCGAGCGGCTCCGCGAGGAACGCCGGGCTCAGTCTCGTCTCGATGACATCCTGGGTTCCGAAACGAGGAGCGCGATCGCAAAGAATGAGCTGATCGAGGTAATTCGTTCGACGAAAGGGCGGGAGCCGATTGTCTCGGAAGATTTGGCCGAAGCCGACAAGACGGGCAAACTGGGCAAACTGCCGGAGATTCGGCGCGGTCGGTCGGAACTCGAGGCGGAAATCTTTACCACGAGCTACGAGAAGCTCAAGCAGTTCGGAATCGAACTGCTCGATATCCGGTTCAAGCGGATCAACTACGATCCCGATGTGCAGCAGCGCATCTATGAGAGGATGATTTCGGAGCGGCAACAGATCGCGGAGCGTTTCCGGTCCGAAGGGGCCGGGGAGGCGGCCAAGATTCTCGGAAACATGGAGAAAGAGTTGGCCGAAATCGAGTCGGAGGCCTACAAGCAGGCGGAGACAATCAAGGGCGAGGCCGACGCGAAGGCCACCGAGATCTACTCGAACGCCTTCGGGCAGTCGAAGGATGCCGAGGAGCTCTACGAGTTTGTCCGGACGATGGAAGTGTATGAGGAGATGCTTTCCGGGGAGAGCACGGTGATCCTTTCGACCGACAGCGAGTTGTTCCGTTTCCTCAAGAGGCTGGATAAGGAGCCAGCGACCCCGGGGCCAGTGCGGCGACCCGGAGGAGGCAGCGGCAACGAGAACAACCGACCCCAGAACGGGGTCACGGCGATTCCCCGGAACTGATCTTTTGACGGTTCGCGGTGAAGGTCTGGGCGACCTTCACCGCGCGGATAGCGAGCATCAGCAGGACGGGCCAGAATCCGGCCGAGATCGCGATTCCTGCCATGATCCGCGACGGAGGGTGGTCGCTGGTAAGCAGTGGCCAGCAAAAGATGACCACATCTGCGATGAAGTGGCTCATCACGACGGTGAGAAAGTCGAAGCGGAAATAGGCCCAACCCCAGATCAGTCCGATGGTGACCATGAGGACGGCGCGCCCCCACCAGGGTTGCTCCGGCGGAAGGAAACCGAGAGCGGTGTGAGTCATGCCGAAAACGAGGGCCGGGAGAATGACCGCGAGGGTTACGGAGCGGGTGAATTTGCGCACCCAGCAGGCCGCGACGAGTCGATAGCCGGCCTCCTCAACCACTGCCACGGGGAAGAAGAAAAGGACAATGGCGAGAGCGGGTAGTTGGCGATCGAGGATCGAGAGGTAGAAAGCCCGGGGCTGGAGGCCGACCTGACCGCCAAAAAAAGTCTCCAGGGCTCCGATGACGAGGATGGCGGCAGCTCCGCAGACGAAACCGATGGCGCCACCGCGCAACGCGGCGAGCCACACTTTTTCCTTCGTCCAACGCAGGGCGACGAAATCCCAGAAAGAATCCATGCTGCGCCCGACCCCGGGGACGCCGGTGCCGGCGGAGAGGAAAGCCCACCCGAGAACGAGGGCCCACAGGGCCATGAGAAATTGCTGGCTGATCCATTTGATCCACATGGTGATCGCGGGCCAAACCGGGTCCCAGGCGGCGAAGCGAGTATTGGCATCGAAAAGGCTGGAAGCGAAGACCATGAGGAACAGGACCATGGCCACGCCGAGTGGGCGGGTCAGTTCGATCGAGGCCGAGCGCAACTGGTAGAGAAAAGAGATGTAGATGGCGACCAGGGCCATGCCCATGATAAGGAACCCGAGTTGGCTGAGCGCCTCGGGGGGGCCGCGTCGGCGGTTCTCCTCCTGCCGGGCGACCTCGGTGAGTTCCAGCCTTCGACCCACCGCGGCGACGATGTCCCCCTCCACGGCGACGGTGAAGAATTCGCCGACCGAGGGGCTGCCCTCGAAAGGTCTGCGAAGATCGATGCGGTAGTTGGTGATTCCGTTTTCGAGTTCGCTGTCGAACTTGTTCTCTTCGAGCTGACCCGGCTGAATCCCGTAGACTTCGGAGAGGATCCGGGCCGCCCTTGCGCGAAAGTCTGCTTCCGAGATCGATTTGACGGTTTCTCCGGGTTCGACGCTCTGTTGAAATCCGATAAACTCGCCCTCGGGGTGGAGGACCACGATGAGGCTTTTCGGCGAGCCCGGCTTCTTGAACCGCACGTAGTAGCGGACCAGTCCGTTGGGGCGAGCGGCCCACTCCGCGACCCGGTCCGCGCCGGCCTCCGACTGGAGTCGGTCGAGCACCGTCTCGCGGACGGCGATGCCGACGAAGGGGCGAAAGCCGGCGTGATCGACCCCGTAATCGGCGAGAACTTCGCGGGCCCGTTCCTTGTAGAAATCCTTGGGCTGACCCACATCCACCGCCGCGAGGGGCCAGATCTCGGAGAACCTCAGGAGGACGAAAGCGACGGCGGCGGCGCTGACGATCCAGGCGCTGACAGGGAGAAGACGCATCCGCAATCAGGCTGGGGCCTGGCTCGAGGTGGACGATTTGGAGGAGGGGGGAGCCTGGGCGAAGAGGTAGTTCAAGATTCGGCCGAGGTCGTGCAGGATGAGGTAGTTGATGGGGATGAGGAACAGGGTGATCAGGGTGGCAAAAACGATGCCATAGCCCAGGCTGACCGCCATCGGGATGAGGAACTGGGCCTGCGTCGCCTCCATGCGGATGAGCGGAAAGAGGCCGGCGAAGGTGGTTGCCGACGTCAGGATGATGGCGCGAAAACGAGCAGAGCCCGCCTCACTCACCGCTTCGAAGACCGTCGCGCCGGCCCGTCGGCGCCGGTTGATGTAGTCGACGAGGACGAGGCTGTCATTGACCACGACACCGGCGAGGGCGAGCATGCCGAGGTAGCTGAGGATGCCGATAGGCATGCCGCCGAGATCGCGTTTGATAAAGTCCTCGGCCAGATGTCCGAGAACGGCTCCGATGAGCCCAAACGGAATGACCGACATGACGATGAGGGGTTGGACGTACGATCGGAAAGGGATCGCCAGCATGGCATAGATGCCGAAAACGATGATGACCAGACCAATCAAGATCCCGCTTTCGCTCTCTTTTGCGTCCTTGGCTTCCCCGGTGAACTCGTAGGTCATGCCCGAGTAATTGTCCCGGATTTCGCGTTCGATCCACTCGCCCAACTCCGCCCGAATCGAGTCCAGCTTCGCCACCTGTTTGTCGGCATCGGCCGAGATGGACACGGCCCGGTAGCGGTTGATCCGTTCGATTCTGGGGAATGTTTTCGTGACCGTAGCGCGGGCCACGGTGGAGAAGGGGACCTCCTGCCCGGATTGGGTGCGGATCTTCATTGTTTCCAGGGAGGCCAACGATTTCCGATCCTCGAGCGGATACTTGAGCATGACCCGCACTTCGTCGCGTTTTCTCTGGATTCGCTGGATCTCCTCGCCAAAGAAGGCCTGCCTGACCTGTCGGGCGAGGTCGCTGAGGGTAAGGCCGAATTGCTCCGCTTCGGGGCGGATCTCGAGTTGGATTTCGTCGCGTTCGGAATCGAGGCTGTCTTCGATGTCGAAGATGCCTTCGTAGGTCTCGAGTCGATCCTTAATTTTTGCGGCGAGGCTTTTGAGGTCGTCGCCGTCGTTGCTGCGCAGCTGCACTTCGATAGGGTTTCCGCCGCGGCCGATTTCGGCTCGGAAATAGAGTTGTTTGGCTCCGAGGACGCCGCCCCGCTCCTGGATCCGGTCCCGCCACTGGTTGGTCAGTTCCCGGGTGCCGATCTCGAGGGATCGTTCCTCGGGAGGGGTGGTGTAGAAGATGACTTCCCCCCGGTTGCTTTGTCCGATGCGGGATCGGCCTCGCGAGGAACCGACATCCTGGCCGCCGATGGAGGTGAAGATGTCTCCGATGAGGGGAACCCCGTCGGATCCGACATACTCCTCCTTCATCTCGCGCGCGATGTCCTCGATCATGAGGACGTATTTCTCCGTCACCTCGTAGGGGGTGCCTTCCTGCATGGTGAGTCGACAGGTGGCCCGTTCGCTCTCCACTCTGGGGAACGTTACCTGGCTGACCGCGCCCCCGTAGAGAGCGGCGACCACGAGAGTCATCGATCCGACAAAGATAGCGAGGACGGAATAGCGGAAACGGAGGGCAAGCACCAGAACGGGCTGGAAAACTTTGGTCGCGAACCATTCCACGCTACCGGCGACGGCACCCTGCACGGCAAGGAAGCCGTGGTATCCCCGGCCGACGATTCGCGCGACGTATCTCCCGAGGAAAAAGGTGACCAGTCCCTTGATCCATCTCCTGGGGCTGTGGGTGAGGTGAGAAGGCAGGATGAGCTTGGATTCCACGAGGGAGAAGGCGAGGACGCAGATGACCACCGTGGCGATCTGAGGCAACCACGACCCCATGAAACCCTCGGTGAAAAAGAGGGAGACGAAGGCGAGCATCGTGGTGAGAACGCCGAAAGTGACGGGCATGCTTACTTCGTGAGTCCCATCGATCGAGGCTTGGACCAGGTCCGGATTTCGTCGCTGATGGGTATAGATATTCTCTCCGGTGACGATTGCGTCATCCACGACCACGCCGAGCACGAGGATGAAGCCGAAGAGGCTGACGATATTGATGGTGACGCCGAGCAACGGCATGAGGGCCAGCGTGCCGAGGAAACACACTGGGATGCCCAGCATGACCCAGAAGCCCAGGCTGGGGCGGAGGAAGAGGGTGAGGATGATGAAGACGAAGAGCATCGATTTCCAGGCCGAATCGAGCAGCGTTTCGAGGCGGCCCCGGACGATGCGGGAGGAATCGCCCCAAAAACCGACCTCGACACCCGGGGGGAGCCGGGAGGCGTTTTCCTGCATGTATTCGCGGACCTGATCGGCGATCCGGATGGCGCTCTGGTTACCCTCGCGGAAGACCGGGATGATGACACACCGCTCCCCATTGAACCGGGCCACGAACTGGTCCTCATGAAATCCATCGGTGACCCTGGCGACATCGCCGATGCGGAGGCGGGTGCCGTTGCTCAGGGCGCGCAGGGTGATATCCTCGAATTGTTCCCGGTTGTAAGCCCGTCCCCGGGTGCGCAGGGCGACCTCTCCCGACTCCGTCTCCAGAGTGCCTGCAGGGACATCGATAGAGTAGGCGCGAAGGGCGCGGGAAATCTCGGCGAACGTTAGGCCGTAGCGTTCCAGGGCGGCCTCGTCGACCTCGATGGAAATCTCGTAATCGCGGACGCCCTGGAGGGAGGCATTGGTCACCTCGGGGAGGTTGGTGATCTGGTCCCTCACCTGGGCGCCGAGTTCGGCGAGGTCGCGCTCGCTCATGTCGGCGCGGAGCACCACGCTGATGACCCACCGGTCCACGGTGGGTTGACGGACCGATACACTCTCGGCGTCGCCGGGGGGGAAATCGACGAGGGCATTGACCCGGGTTTCGATTTCGTCGCGGACCTCCTTGATGTTGTATCCGTCTTCGACCTCCACCGAGACCGTGCCCGAACTCGCGGACGCGGTCGAGACCATCTCTTCGATTCCCTCGATATCGGCGATGGCCTCCTCGATTCGCATCACGATCGATTCTTCGATTTCTTCCGGATTCGATCCGCGATAGGGAACACTGACCTGAACGGTGCGGATCTCGAACTCGGGGAAGACTTCGAGCGGGATCTGACGGGTGACGAGCACCGCGACGCCGGCCAGCACAATGGCGAAGAGGAGGAGGTTGGCGGCCACGCCGTTTCGGGCGAAGAAAGCAATCATGACTCAGCCGGTTCGCCCTGGGATCTTCCTGTTTTGGGTCCCTTGCCCATCCCAGATGTCTTGGGGCCGGTGAAGCGGTGCCGAGGATTCTCCAGCTGGGGGGCGACCCCATCGATCGTGGGGATGACTGGTGCGCCGTTTACCGGGAAAGCGAGCGGGGTGATGCAGAGAACGTCGCCCGCCTGGAGGTTGTCATCCCGCGAATCGATGACGACGTGGTCTTCGGCTTTCCAGATGGGCCTCACGCGCTGGCGTCGGATGCGATTGTCGTCATCGATGAGGATGACTTCGCCGCTGACGCGCACGGCGGATCGGGGCAGGACGAAGACCTCATCGAGAGTGATTCCCTTGATGCGGGCGTCGACGAACATTCCAATCTTGAGGGGAGCGCCACCCGGTTCGAGCTGGCGGTAGGGGTCTTTGATTTCGGCGACGACGAAGAGCTGGCGCGAGGCCTCGTCGATGGAGCTGTCGACCCGGACGATGTGGCCCTCCCATTTGGTCTCGGCGCGACCGATGCGTGAAACCACGGCCACTTCCGGTTCGCGGAAGAGCGGAGCATCGTCGCTTCGGGATACCTCGGGCAGATCGATAAACTCCAGTTGTCGGTTGGTGAGGGGGAGGCGGACCTCCATGATGTCCGTGGAAAAGGCTCTGCCGAGGGGGGTTCCGGGAGAGACATACTGGCCGACGTCGACCTGTTGTTCGAGGATGCGCCCGTCGTAGGGGGCTCGGATGTCGGTTCGTTCCAGGTCGCGTCGTGCCTTTTCCAGATCGGCCTGGGCGGCGAGGAGTCTCGCCTCGGCTTCGGCGAGCTGCGGTTTGCGCAGAACCATGTCCGAGGGGGCGCTCTGTTTGCCGAGACGTCTCCAGTTTTCCGCGGCCTGTTCTCCGCGTGCTTTCTCCTCGACCAGGGCGGTGCGGGCCTGGGCCACCTGGCTCTGGGCGATCACGACCGCGGTTTCGTAGTCCACTTTCTCGATGCCGAGCAGGGTTTCGCCGGCGGAGAAGAAGCCACCGTCGCGAAAATTCGGGGAAATCGACACGATGCGACCGCTCACCTCGGGGTAGAGGGTGGTAGTGGTGCGGGGTTGGACGGTCCCTCTCGAATCCAGGTAAATCTGATACGTGGAGGGATTGATGGTGATTCCCTCCACTTGGGTGACCTGTGGCGGTGGCGCAAACTTGCGGGGTGCCGGCTTGTTACGGACGAAATGCCACGCCCCCAAGCCGAAAGCGGCCAGGATCACGACAGGGAGCAGAATCCTCAGGGCGAGTCTCATCTGTTTTACGTAACGATTGGTCCGACGTTTCTTCCCTGACGAAAATCGACGGAATCGAGGAAATGCGGGCACTTTTCAGGGGGAATCCTCGAGGGGATCAAATTGCTCGGCGAATCGTTCGATGGCAAGAGCCTTTCCGGAACCCTCGTCGACATCGACGAGGACACCGCGGAGGTCGACCCGACCCCTGGCGACGGGGAAGCGGCCGGGCAGCCCGGTGCGAAATTTCTCGACCACAGGTTCGATCTTGCGTCCCAGGATCGATTCCACGGGGCCGCACATCCCGGCGTCGCAGAGGAATGCGGTGCCCCCGGGGAGGATGGTTTCGTCGGCCGTTTGCACGTGGGTGTGGGTTCCGACGACGGCGGAGACGGTCCCATCGAGGAGGCGAGCCATGGCGATTTTTTCGCTGGTGGTTTCGGCGTGGACATCGACAAAGATCACCCGCACGGATTCCTCCTCCCGGAGGCGCCGGGCCTCCGCTTCGGCGGCGAGAAAAGGGTTCTCCAGGGGGGGCTGGATGAAAGCGCGCCCCTGGACGTTCAAGACGGCCACCCTGCCTTTTGCCGTGTCCAGAACAACCGAACCCTGTCCGGGAGTCTCCGGAGGGTAGTTGATCGGTCGGAGGAGCCGGGGTTCGGTGGGGAAATAGGCGAGGATTTCGGCCTGATCCCAGGCGTGATCGCCCGTGGTGATGACGGCGGCTCCCGCGCGAAGCAGTTCGATGCTGAGTTTCGGCGTGATTCCGCGCCCTCCGGCGACGTTTTCACCGTTCACGATGGCGAAATCCACCCCTCGTTCGTTCTTGATTTCCGGGAGGCGTGCGCGAACCGCTTTGCGCCCCGGTTCGCCGACAATATCTCCTAGAAATAGAATGCGAAGCATGCGTAACTAAAACCCCCGGTGGCTTGAAGAAGAAACCAAAAAATCCCTCTTCCCCGACATCGGGGGGGCTATGGGCGATTTGCGGAATCATCGTGATGATTTCGGGGGGGTGGACTCTCTCCTCGCTAGGGTCCAACCCTGTGGAGGGGGCTCCCCTTCCCAACGTGGCCCGGCTGGGAACCTTTCCCGACTGGGAGGGCCTGGATGTCTACCAGAGGACGATGACCCGGGCCGAATTCGTCTATCTGCTGAACCACTGTTTTGCCCGGATTCCATCCGACTACGAGGGGCTCATCGAAATTTTCCCCGACCGGGCTCTCATCGCGAGGCAGTCGAACCATCCGAAAGCGGGCTTTTACACCCTCTGGTTCAAGGACAGCCCTGCCGATCCGGGAGAGCCGGACCCCTATTGGCGGGACGCTCACGAATTGCGGGATGTGCCGGTCGGTTCGCATCGCCCCCTGGAGGGTGTGCGCATCGTGATCGATCCCGGCCATATCGGTGGCGACTGGGTGCAGTGGGACGACCGGTATTTTCAGCTCGGGCAGGACACCCTGGAGATTCGGGAGGGAGAGATGACGATGCGGGTGGCCCGTCTGCTGGTGCGAGACCTCTCTCTGCTGGGGGCGACCGTGCTGCTGACCCGGCAGGACAATGAACCGGTGACCGATCGTCGTCCGGAAGAATTCATCGACGAAGCGAGAGAGTTTCTCATTCAAAAGGGCAGGGTGCCCGCGACCAAGCTGGTCGAGTCGACCGCGAAAGCGATGTTTGCCATCTCTTCGGAGATCCGGACCCGGGCGGATCTGGTGAACGAGGTTTTTCAGCCCGATATCGCCCTCTGCCTCCACTTCAACGCATCGCCGTGGGGGAGCCGGCCATCTTTCCGCCCGGAAAACCATTTCCACCTTCTCATCAACGGCTGCTACAGCGCTTTCGAGATCGCGGAAGACGACACCCGATTCGAGATGGTGAAACGTCTGCTCCAGCGGAGTTACTACGAGGAGCTGGCCCTGTCCCGCGAGTTGGAGCGCACCCTGGTCCGGGAGACGGGTCTGCCCCCTTTCCGATATGGGGGAAACAGTGGGAAGGCGGTGAGTGAAAGCGATTACATCTGGGCGAGAAATTTGTTGGCGAATCGAGTCTTCCTCTGTCCGGTCGTGTTTTTCGAGCCCTACTGCATGAACCACCGCGAGGTGCACGCCAGGGTGCAGGCCGGGGAGTACCGAGGGCTGAGGGAGTTCGGGGGGAGATTTCGCAAGAATATCTACCAGGAGTATGCCGACGGAGTCACGGCGGGGCTGGTCAACTATTTCCGCAAGCGCCGATGACAGACGCCGGGCGGCTTCACTGAGGGGCCCTCGCCAGGTTGTCCTCCAGGAAAGTGACGAGGTCGATCAGTTCCGAGACGGAGAGGACCCTGTTGAAATCAGGCATGGGGCTGGTTTCTGCTTCGAGCCTCGCCCCCACGATGATCATGGCCTTCTGCCATGCGGGGGCAACCACATGCTGGGGACTCATGATCGCGGCGGCAAAGTCGTCGCGAGTCCACCCGGTGTGTTCCAGCCCACCCAGGGGAATGACGGTTCCCTCCGTGATCTCACGAGCGGGAAACTTCTGCCCGGCCACCCGGTGGCATTGAAAACACTGTTTCTGCTCGAACAAAGCCCTGCCAGTGGTCTCGTCTCCTCGTGGAAAAAGGGGGGATTTCCCGAGGGGCGCTCCATCCTGGGGCGAGGCGGCGGATGTGGCCAGGAGAACGCTGCAGGTGACGAAGAAGAAGGCTTTCATGCTTCTGGTTGTTGGGGATGCGCCGGGTTCGGTTTGCCCTGCCCCGGCGGCAGTCGAAGATATTCGCGGGGAACGGAAACGCGAAACTCGAAATCCCGGGGAAACACGCCGCGTTCGGCCTGGCG
>CAZLUZ010000021.1:0-37139 GCA_964562825.1 uncultured Akkermansia sp. | reverse complement strand
CCCCCGGGGTAATCACCAACCTCCTGCTCAAAGAATATTGGGGGCGACCTCGTCCCCGCTCGGTCGAGGGTTTGGGAGGTCGCGATGCCTTCGAGCCCGTGCTCCACTTCAACCCGGAAAGCACGGGCAAATCTTTCCCCTGCGGTCACGCCACCATGGGGTTCTTCTTTTTCGGAGGATTTTTCCTCCTGCGGCGTTATCGCCGCGACTGGGCGTGGTTCTTTCTTCTCACCGGCCTCCTCTTGGGTTGGTTCATGGGACTCGCCCGGGTATGTCAGGGGGGCCATTTCCTCTCCGACGTAGTGTGGGCAGGCGCCGTCACCTATTTCACCGCCATGGGTCTTTACTATGCTCTAGGACTCCACCGGGGTATCGATCGCGAACCCGCCACCGTCGGCATGCCCCTCTGGATGAGAATCGCCGTGCCCATTATCGGAATCGGTCTCATCGGAGGCATCCTGCTGGGGACTCCCTATCGCGAGGTGAAGAATCTGGGCGCGACCGAACCACCGCCGCCGGGCAAGCCGGTCGATGCCATCATCACCCTGAGAGCGGGAGACATCCGGCTCGCGCCCGGCCGGGTGTTCCACATCGATGGCGAATCCTGGGGTCACGGCGTGCCCACCTCCAAAGTCGCGGGCAGTTACCGCATGCTCGAGGAATCGGAGCGCCTCCTCATCGACTACCGGGAGCGGATCAGCGGCCACTTTACCGAGGTGGATCAGGACCTCGACATCCAGATTCCCTGGGACCGTCTCCGCACCCTGTTGCTCGTAACGAAAGATTGCACCGTCGAGATCGCCCTCCCTGCATCGGACCGCCCGGAACCACTGCGTCTCGAAATCGGTACGGGAGACGGCGACCTCATCCTGCGCCCCCCGCTCCCGCAGCTGGGTTGGAGCAGCGCCGCGGATTACGAAAGATTCGGCCGCCCCGGGGAGCCGGTTGCGCAGGGCGACGTGATCATCTCCGTCTCCCCAACTTTTTCCGGAACCCTGATGCGACCGGACGAAGGTTGACCGAGGGGTCCCTCCTCGAAAGCACCCGCAAAGCCCCAAGAGCAGGTTGATTTCTGGCACGGAAGTTGCTTCTATGGGCGGTGGTATTCAACCCGAGGTGTTGGTCCGCTTGTCGTTAGGAAGATAGGATGGGTGACGGCCTCGAACCAATAACAATACATCACGAAAAGAGAAAATGGCTAAACTGAAACTCGAATATCTCTGGCTCGATGGCTATGAGCCGGTGGCGAACCTCCGTGGCAAGACAAAAATCTTTGAAGGAGATCCGGAAACCCTGAAACTCGAAGACCTTCCCGAATGGGGCTTTGATGGCAGCTCCACTCGCCAGGCCGAGGGGAGCAACTCGGACTGCATGCTGAAGCCCGTAGCGCTCTTCCCTGACTTCTGGCGGAGTCCCAACGGATTCCTCGTGATGTCCGAGGTCATGTTGCCCAACGGTGATCCCCATCCCTCGAATGCCCGCGCCACCATCCCGGATGATCCGGGTCTCTGGATCGGTCTGGAGCAGGAATATTTCCTCTTCCAGGACGGTCGCCCCCTCGGCTGGCCCGAGATGGGTTACCCCGATCCTCAGGGCAAATACTACACCGCCGTCGGATACGAGAACGTGGGCGATCTGGCCCGACAGATCGTGGAAGAGCACCTGGATGCCTGTCTTTACGCCGGCATCAATCACGAGGGAATCAACGCCGAAGTGGCCAAGGGTCAGTGGGAATTCCAGGTCTTCGGCAAAGGATCGCGCAACGCCTGCGACCAGATGTGGGTGGCCCGCTACCTTCTCCTTCGCACCTGCGAAAAGTATGGCGTCACCGTCAACTGGCACTGCAAGCCTTTCACCGGCGACTGGAACGGATCCGGCATGCACTGCAACTTCTCCACCGAAAGAATGCGCGAAGAAGGCGGGCAGCCCTACTTCGAAGCGCTGATGGCGGCCTTCGAGCGGAATTGCGACGAGCACATCGCAGCCTACGGACCGGACAATGAAATGCGTCTCACCGGTGAGCACGAGACCCAGTCGATCGACAAGTTCAGTTACGGCATCGCCGACCGCGGAGCTTCGGTGCGGGTTCCCCACTCCTTTGTCAATAATGGCTATCGGGGATATCTCGAGGATCGCCGTCCCAACTCCCAGGGCGATCCCTACAAGATTGTTTCGCGGATTCAACAGACGATCTCAGAGGTGGCCTGATCCGCCCCTCTTTCTCATCCTCAACTCGGGAAGCCGGAACCGCGAGGTTCCGGCTTTTCCTTGGACCCGACCATCCGCTTTCCGTCGAGAGAATCCCGCCGGAGGTTTCGGGGCGAGCTTCACCGGATGGCGGATATGGGACGGGCCACCATCTCTCCGGACCCACCCGTTTCCCCCGACGGTCTCATCCCATCCCCCTCGATCATCTTGTAGGGGCGGACCTTCCTTGCTTCCGGGGTCGGCCCAGGGCGGTTCGGAATCGCGGGAACCCGGAGCTCCTGTCCGGGAAAAATGGGTTGATTCGGGTCGATTCCGTTGAACCGGGCCAACTCGGGGACGGTGAGACCAACCCCCCGGGCGATCCGGTAGAGATTGTCGCCCTTCTCGATCACGACCACGCGATCGCTACGCGAGATGTCTCCGGCCACCTCCGGAAGACCGTAGGCTGCGGGAGGGGTCTCCAATTCGCCTTCCTCCGCCGGGCCCGTTCCCCGTTTTCCCTGCCCGCCAATAGCCTCGATGGCGGCAGCCCCGCCCTCCCGCGTCTCCCGCGGAGGGGCCAGTCCGGCAAGTGCCCGGTCCACCTCTTCCTCCGCGATCCCGGCAATCTCCGATGAATCGGGACCGAACAGGCCATCCAGAGACGCATCATCCAGAGGGACGGGGTCATCCAGAGAAATCGAACCCTCAAAAACGGGCTCAGCGCGAAAACCACCCACCTCGCGAACTTCGCTCCGGCCGCCTCCAAGAAGGACGACCAGAGGCACACTGAAAAACCCGACCAGGGCCAGCCCGGTCAAAATCAGGGGCATCCACCTCCGGAAAGTCCGCGGGTCTCTCTCTTCTTCCTCTTCCTCCAGAAAGGCAAATGGCTGGCTCATCTCTACGGAAACGCTGGGGTTAACCTCCTCACGAACGTCACCGTAACTCAAACCTCTAAAATTATCAAATAATTTAAAAATTTTTACAATCTATGCTTCCTCTGCTTTTTCGGAACCTTCATCCCTGTTGTTCCGGTAGCTGGCTACCACCAGATCGCTGAGGTAGCGGTCGGGATTCCGCACCGCTTCCGCTCCGAGGTGAAACACGCGATTGCCCGTATTTTTCTCGATCAGTTTGAGCCCGAACTGGTAATCGTGAAACAACTCCTCGCAGAGGGCGAGACCGCTCTGATTGCGCTCCCGGGTCAGCCTCTCGATCTCGGCGAAGGCATCGGGCTCGAAGACGAGTCGGGCTCCGTGGTTCTCCTCGAACCGTCGGCGAAAAGCGGCCAGTTCGCCGACCAACTTGGCGTCGCCTACGGTGGCGGCAGCGGCGAGCAGACGCTTCAGCGATACCTCGGGATCGTCGACCATCCCGGCGTCGACGGACAATTCCGTGACGGCGGTGCCCGGAAGATCGAACTTGAAATTGCGCAAAAATTTCTCGCACACCGTGATCAAGCCCCGGGCCCCGGTTTTCTCATCCGCGGCAAGCTCCGCGATGCGATGCAGGGCGCCGTCCTCGAAGGTGGCATGAATGCCGTAGGCCTCGAACTCCTTCTCGTATTGCCGGATCAGGCTGCCCTCCGAGTTCTTCATGATCTCGAAGAGGTCTTTCGCCTCAAGGTGCTCGCAGACCACTCTCACGGGAAGCCGACCGATAAATTCCGCCTCGAACCCGAAATCGATAAAGTCGCCCGTGTTCAGTTCGTAGAAAAGTTCCTGCTCCGAAGGCGTCTCACTCACCGTGGCCCCAAATCCGATGCTGCCCCGGCGGAGGCGTTTCTCCACGATTTTTTCCAGGCCGGAAAACGCGCCGCTGACGATGAACAGGATATGACGGGTATTGATCGTGTCCCTCCCCCCGCCGCCACGGCTCATCTCGAACATGGCTTGCATCTGCGACTGGATATCCTGGGGATTGCGCAGCGGCACCTCGGTCTCCTCCATCAGCTTGAGCAGCGTGGTCTGGACTCCTCGGCCACTGACGTCCCGCCCCATCATATCTCCCTTGGTCGCGATCTTGTCGATTTCGTCGATGTAGATGATGCCGTATTCCGCCAACTCGATGTCGCCGTCCGCCTTGCGCACGAGTTCGCGCACCAGATCGTCGACATCCGCTCCAACGTAGCCCGTCTCGGAAAATTTCGTGGCGTCCGCCTTCACGAAGGGCACACCAATCAACTCGGCGATGTGCTTGACCAGATAGGTCTTGCCCACCCCGGTGGGACCGACGACGATGACATTCTGTTTGTTGAACTCGACCTGCTCCGCCGCAGCGGGATCCTTTTCCCGGAGGCGGCTGAGGTATTTCGCGTGATTGTAGTGGTCGCACACCGCGATGGAAAGGGCCTTCTTGGCCTCCTCCTGCTTGATGACAAATCGATCGAGGTGGGATTTGATCTCGCGGGGGAGGTAGTTGAAATCGAAAATATCCCGCTTCTTTTCCTTCTCTTTCCTCAGGTCGTGGCCCTCGCCCCCACCTTGCGGCACGAAGGGGTTGAATCCTTCGGTCACGGTGCGAAAGGAGACGTGGTCTCCGAAGCTGTTCTTGAGAAAATCGCTCAGCTTTTTCTGCAGTTCCTCGGGATCGGGATGGGGACGTTTTACGTCGTCGTCTTTTTCTGACATATCTGGGTATTCAAATTCGGACATCGTTCCGCGCGGAATTGATCAAAAAGAATACTGATCCGCCGCTCGCCTCAATTCGCTGGAGACCATTTCGCGAAATCCAGGCGGCGAGATCGCTTCGGCTTGGGCCCCGAATCCCATCACCCAGCGGGCGACATCTTCCAGGGCGGATAGCATCATGGTCAACTCCACCACGTTCCCCTCTTCGTCGAGCATCTCCAATTCCTGGCTGGGATGCCAGCGTCTTTCCGAGATGATACGCGCCGCAAAACCGGAGAACCGGATCTTGACCTCGAATTCTTCCCCCTCCTGCGCCGTGCCGGCCCACACGCCGAAACTGCCGGCAAAATGATCCTCCAGCCGAAAATCCCCGGGCCGGACAAAGCGCTGCCGCGTCACGTGCACCCCGCGCATCCGCTGCACGGCAAAAGTGCGCCGTGCCTCCCGGTCGAGGTCGAATCCGATGACGTACCAGCCCCCATCGATCTCGGCGAGATGGAAGGGCTGGAGCCGCCGCTTCTCGCTCTTCTTCGAGTTCAGTTTGCGGTACTCGAAGTGGATCTCCCGGCTCTCCAGCACCGCCTCAGCCAGGCGGTTGAAGAGAAACACATCGCGCTCGGTGAGGCCCCGGGATTTTACGGAAAAGGCCTCGTCGAGGTCGGACCAGGGGATGCTGACCTGCTCGCTCATCGTCGCCTGGAGGCGCTGGAAACCGCTCCGCAACGTTGCTTCCAGGGCAGAGCCCCGCAGCGGATCGAGCGCGTTGCGGGCCAGGATGAGCGAGACCAGATCCTCCGCCGTGGTCTTGAGAAAAGGAAACTCGCTCACCGGCCGGGTGTAATGATATCCGTGATTCGCCTCGCTGTACTCGATCGGCAGGTCGAGTTCGTCCCTCATGAAGTTCACATCGCGCTGGATCGTCTTCCTATTCACCTCGAGTGCTTTCGCGATCGAACTGCAGTTGGGAAAATTTCCCCGGTTCACCATCTCGTGAATGCGAAGCACTCGCTCGAGCGGGCGACGGGTTCCGGCCGCTTTTTTTCCTGTGTTCACGCGCAACCCTTCATGTTCGTTTGAGCAGCCAATCTAGAAGAGATCGGGCGTTCGTAAACCCGAAAATCGCCCCGGCGCCATCTCCGGGTCTCTGCTCTCTCCCCATGAGAACGCGGCGATCAAGACGGTCTCGTCAGACCCCTTGGGGTTGCGGCTAGGGCCCTGCCTGGTAGGCAAGCTGCATCGCTCTCCGGTTCGTCGCCCCGATGCCCGACACGGTCGGGTAAAGTCTCTCGTCGAGGCGGACCAGCCCCTGCTTCAACATGCCGCTGCCCGTTATTTCATCCTGATACTGGCATTTGTGGAAGCCGATCAAATAGGGCTGGGCCAAAGCGGTGGTGACATAGCTCTCGTAGTAGGCGACATAGGCTTCGGGGTCTTGCGCCTTCTGTCCCATGGTCACGGGATGCTCCTCTGTCGCGAAGGAACTGACGTGGTCGGCGATGTAGATCGGCTTGCCGTATTTTTCGTGGATGCTCCGAAAAAAATCGTGATTGAATTCCCGGCTGGTGGGCTGGATCGAGATCGCGTCGACATAGGGCAGGGATTCCCGCACCACCGCCTCGGGCATGTCGATCTCGTGCCACCGGTCCCCCAGGATGAGGTGATTCTTGTCGTATTTGCGCACCATCTGGTGGGCCCGGGCATAGAGCTGTCTCGCGATCAGCGCCAGAAAGCCGCTCTCGTCGGCATCCGGATTTTCCTCCTTCCACTGTCGCCACACGGCTCCTCCGGGGGAATCGGGGGGCAGTTCCCGATAAAAGGAGAGCCAGCTCTCTCCCTTCCGCTCGCGCTCCCAGACCCCGATGTCGGTCCAAAAATAGCCGATGAGGAGAGGGTTCTCGCTCTGCGGCTCCACGATGTGGCGGATCGATTCCTCCAGTCGCGTCAGAAAATCGGGGTCGAAGACGTCGCGGAATCCGAAATGGGAATCCGGCTTGTAGGGCGAGGTCGGGACCAGGGTGATTCCTTTGGTGTAGGGAAACCGGTCCCGCATCCAGAACGGCCCCTGGTAACAGCCGGCATTGAACCCCCAGTCGCGAAGCCGGCGAATGACCCCGTCGAAGTCCCGTGAGGTCATCCGGTGAAAGTGATTGATCCCGAGGGCGCGAAAGGCATGCCCCTCCGGCGTGATGAGGTAATGCCGCCCACCGATCTCGTCGAGATGAAAGAAACCGGTGGCCTCTCCCACGATAGCCCGGTTTCCCCCGTAGGAATCAAAACCGACCTCGCCCTCCCTCTCCGCAAGGGAGCGATTGGCGGCTATCAATCCCCCCAGCAACACGACTCCCACCCCGAGGGCGGCGAAGAGGGGCGTTCTCCCGACCTGATCTCGCTTCATAACATCCTGTTTTCCGCTTAGCTTTCCGAATCCTACCTCACCCGGACGAAATTTCCATCTCGCGGCCGGCTCGGCCGGCTCGGTCCACCCGGCCCCGGGGCTGAAAGCAGGGCCCCGAAAAAGAAAGCCCGGCCCACCCAAAGGATGGACCGGACTTATTTCCCCCCAAATAAAGACACAAGCACGGTATGTGCTTGGACTCCACATTATACATCCAGCCGATCGGCTTTTAAGTCAATACGAATTTTTTCTCCCTCACCGTAGGCGCCCTCGAGCAGTTTTAGACTGAGGGGGTCGAGCAGTTCCTTTTGAATGACCCGTTTAAGGGGACGTGCCCCGTAGGCGGGATCGTATCCCTCTCGGGCGAGGTATTCCAGGGCCGGCTCGGTCAACTCCAGACTCAAGCCCTTTTTCTCCAGGCGCTTCAGCACCCGTTCGATCTGCAGCCTCACGATCTGCTTGAGGTCTTCCGCGGTGAGCCGGTCAAAGATGATCGTCTCGTCGACCCGGTTGAGAAATTCCGGCCGGAAATGGCCCCGAAGCGCCTCCATGACCCGTTGGTTCCGCTCCGCCACATCGTCGGAGTGGAGGATGAACTCGCTGCCGATGTTGCTCGTCATGATGATGACGGTGTTCTGGAAATTCACGGTGCGTCCCTGTCCGTCGGTGATCCGGCCATCGTCCAGCACCTGCAGCAGCACATTGAACACGTCCGGATGGGCTTTCTCCACCTCATCGAAAAGAACCACCGAGTAGGGCTTGCGGCGCACGTTTTCCGATAGTTGTCCTCCCTCCTCGTAGCCGACGTAGCCGGGAGGCGCCCCGATCAATCGGGCCACGGCGTGTTTCTCCATGTATTCGCTCATGTCGATGCGGACCATGGCGTCCTCATCATCGAAAAGAAACTCGGCGAGCGCCCGGGACAACTCCGTCTTGCCCACTCCGGTGGGTCCGAGGAAAAGGAAGGATCCGATGGGCCGGTTCTCGTCCTGGACCCCGGCCCGCGCCCGGCGCACCGCGTTCGATACCGCCTTGACCGCCTCCCTCTGTCCGATAACCCGCTGGCCGAGCCGCTCCTCCATGTGGATGAGCTTGAATCGCTCGCCCTCCTGAAGCCGGGACACCGGGATGCCCGTCCACGAACTGATCACCTGGGCGATGTCCTCCTCGTTGACCTCCTCGTTGAGCAGGCGGGCCGCGCTCTGGTTACCGGCAAGCCTTTCCTCGTTCTCCTTCAATCGGGCCTCCAGGGCGGGCAGACGGCCATACTGCAGTTCACTGGCCAGGGCGAGATCTCCCTCCCTCTTGGCCCTCTCGATCTGAATTTTGACCTGCTCGATCTCCTCCTGCACCCCGCTGGCCTCGTCGATCACCGCTTTCTCGTTCTGCCACTGCACCTTGAGGGCGTCGGCCTTTTCCCTGACGTCGGCAATCTCTTTCTCCACCCGGCCTAGCCGCTCGCGGCTGGCCTCATCCTTCTCCTTGGCCAGGGCCTGGCGCTCCATCTCGAGTTGCATGCCCTGACGCTCGAGCTGGTCGATCTCCGTGGGCATGCTGTCCAATTCGATCTTGAGCCGGGAAGCCGCCTCGTCGACGAGGTCGACCGCCTTGTCTGGAAGAAATCGGTCGGAGATGTAGCGTTCGCTGAGCACGGCGGCGGCCACCAGCGCCGAATCCTGAATGCGCACTCCGTGATGCACCTCGTAGCGCTCCTTGATGCCCCGGAGAATGGCGATGGTGTCCTCCACTGAAGGCTCGTTCACCATCACCGGCTGGAAGCGGCGTTCCAGCGCGGCGTCCTTTTCGATGTGCTTGCGGTATTCGTCCAGGGTCGTCGCGCCGATGGCGCGGAGTTCGCCCCTCGCCAGTTGCGGCTTGAGCAGGTTCGAGGCGTCGACGGCCCCCTCGCTTGCGCCTGCCCCGACGATGGTGTGCAATTCGTCGATGAAAAGAACGATCTGTCCCTCGCTCGAGGTCACCTCCTTGAGAAAAGCCTTGAGCCGGTCCTCGAATTCCCCGCGGTACTTGGCTCCGGCGATCATGGCTCCGATATCCATCGAGATGAGCCGTTTGTTCTTCAACGATTCGGGCACGTCGCCGCTGACAATGCGACGGGCCAGTCCCTCGGCGATGGCGGTCTTTCCCACTCCGGGCTCGCCGATGAGGACCGGGTTGTTCTTGGTGCGCCGCGACAGGATCTGCATCACCCGGCGGATCTCTTCGTCGCGGCCGATGATGGGATCGATGTCGCCCCGACGGGCGATCGCGGTCAGGTCGGTGCCGTATTTTTCCAGTGCCTGGTATTTCCCCTCGGGGTCCTGATCCGCGACCCGCTGGTTGCCGCGGATCGACTTGACCGCCTCGGCGAGACTCTTCTCATTGATCCCCCGGCTCTCCAGCAGGGACCTGAGGCCGCTGGCCCCCTCGGCGAGCAGACCCAGCAGGAAATGCTCCACACTGGTGTAATCATCCCCCATCTGGGAACGCTTCTTCTCTGCCACCCCCGCCGCGGAACGCAGTTCCTGGCTCACGTAGGTCTGCTGCCCGGGTGCCCCCTGCACCGAGGGCAACCTGTCGATAAGGCTGGCCACTTCACGCACCAGGGCATCGGTATCCGCGCCGATCTTCGAGAAAATGGGACGGGTGACTCCGCCCTCGTCGTGCAGCAAGGCGTGCAGAACGTGGGCGGATTGGAGTTCCGCCTGATTCTTTTCCTGGGCCAGTGACTGGGCCGCCTGGAACGCCTCCTGTAATTTCAGGGTGAATTGATTGGGATTCATAGCAGGAAAACAAGGTAGTTCGTGTTGGTATTTTTGACCATTCCGCTCCGAGTTTGTTCAAAAACACATCCACTCTCCCGGACTTGTCGAATTTTGGAAGTCCCGATTGCCAACGCATCTTCGAGGAACCACACTGATCCATGATAGAGATCCTGATCCGGGCGAGGCGAGCGGTAAAAGATCTCATCGATTCCTACGACCGGCGACCGGCCCCCTCGCAGACGCCCCGCGACCTGCGCAAAAAGCGGGAGGAGCAATCCGACGAAATTCGGCCCGAACCCGAGCCGACCGCGGACCTCCCCGCCGAACCCGAGGAGACCAAAGCGCTCTGATCCCTGCAGATGGGGCCGCGGCGCTGCCCCAGTTGATACGGGTGCCATCGAGGCGTATCTTCCGCTCGTCCATGAGATACCAACCCCTGCTTTTCGCCCTCCTCCTTCCCCTGCCGGCCCTGGCGATGCCGCCGGAAGGAGAGATCACCTCGGAGAACGGTCCCCGACTCCGGGAATTTCTGGAACGCTTCCCCCGGTCCGACCTCGACCAGGACGGCGTGCTCACTTTGCCTGAGATGCACGACTACCTCGACGAGAAAATCAAAGACGGAGCCGATTCGAGCGACAACATTCGGTTGAAGCTGATCCACCGAAAAACACCCGAGGCGGATCTGGACAGCAACGGAGTCCTCACCAAGGAGGAGTTGCTCGCATTCGTGAAGCGGAATTCCCCACCCGGTGCCGAAACCGGGGCCGAAACGGCGAATTGAGCGAGACCGGCGCGCCCGTACCCGGGGCGGGTCCCGGCTAGGTATCGGAACTAGGCGGTCTCGTTTTCCACCGTCTCGGGTTCCTCGTCGGGCAACCCGATGAGCACCTCCCGCGGTTTGGCCCCGTCGCCGGGGCCGATGATGCCGCGGCTCTCCAGGATATCGATCATCCGGGCGGCGCGGGTGTATCCCAGACGCAGGCGCCGCTGCAGAAGTGACGTCGAGGCCTTCCGCTCGCTCATGATGACCTCCAGGCACCGGGCGATGATGACCTCGTCGGCGTCCGATACCTCGCACTCCTCGCTCTCATCCATTCCGCCGAAATCGGTGAACCCGGTATCGTCGAGTTCGAAGTCCGGCTGACCCTGGGAGGCGCATGCCTTCACCAGCGCCTGCGCTTCGCTGTCGGTGATGAGGGCGCCCTGGGCTCGAATCAACTGGGCGCTGCCGGGGGGCAGGTAGAGCATGTCGCCCTTCCCGACGAGGTTCTCCGCCCCATTTTCGTCGAGGATGATCCGGCTGTCGGTCTTCGACGAGACCTGGAAGGCGATCCGGCTGGGAATGTTGGCCTTGATCGTCCCGGTGATGACGTCGGCCCGCGGAGTCTGCGTGGCAATGATGAGGTGGATTCCCGCCGCCCGGGCTTTCTGAGCGATGCGGGCAATCCCCGTCTCCGTATCGGCCGGGGCGGTCTGCATCAGGTCGGCCAACTCGTCGATGATGACCACAATGTAGGGGAGCCGCTCCGGCATGTCCTCGTGTCCCGCCGCCTTGAGCGCCTCCAGTTCCTCGAATTCCTCCGAGGAGAGGAAGTCCTCGCCCGTCTCGGTGTTGACCAGATTGGGCTGCAGCAGCTTGTGCTCCGCCATCTCGCGGGCGCGGACTTCACGGGCGCGCAGACTGTTGTATCCCTCGAAATTCCGCACCCCCTTCTTGGCGAACATCTCGTAGCGGCTCTCCATTTCCCGGATCACCCAGCGCAAGGCCATCAGAACCTTCTTCGGCTCCGTCACCACCGGGATGACCATGTGGGGCAGTTCGTTGTAGAGCTGCATCTCGACGACCTTGGGGTCGATCATGATGAATTTGAGTTCGTCCGGCGTAAACCGGTAAAGCAGGCTGGCGATGATGGCGTTGATGCACACGCTCTTGCCGCTGCCGGTGGCCCCGGCGACGAGCAGGTGCGGCATCCGCGAGAGATCTCCGATGATGGTGTTGCCATACACGTCCTTGCCCAGGACCAGGGGAAGCTTGGCCGTGGAATTGACGAAAGCATCGCTCTCGAAAAGCTCTCTCAGAGATACCGTGACCTTGTTCGGGTTGGCGATCTCGATGCCGACGGTGTCCTTGCCCGGGATCGGAGCCAGGATGTTGATGCGCTCGGCACGAGTCGCCCGGGCGATATCCGCCTTCAGCGTGGTGATCTTGTTCACCCGCAGGCCGGGCGAGGGGTACACCTCGTAGCGGGTGATGGTGGGCCCCTTGGTGATGTCGCCGGGTTCCACCTCGACCTTGAAGCTGTTCAGCGTGGCCACGATCTCGTTCTGGATCTCGATCAGGGTCTCGTCGTCGGTGCCCTCGTTATCGAAATCATCGAAATAGCTGAGGAGGTCCAGGGGCGGCAACTGGTAGTCCGCGAAGCGCGACTGGCTCGACATCGTCACCTGGTTGGCCATCGCCTCCACCCCCTTGTCCGAGGGAGAGCGGTGGTGTTTCTGGGTGGAATCGATGATGCGGCGGAGTCGCTCCCCATCCCCTGTCTCGCTCCTGATTTCACGCGCCTCGATGGGGATGGAGGACCCTTCCTCGATCACATCCTCGGTGATGATGGGTCGCACCGTGATCATCCGGGGTGTGGACACCGAGGGACCGACCGAATAAGGGTTGTTGCGTGCTCTCATGCCGGACCAGAGGCTCCATTTGTTCTCCCAGTCGATCCCGCGGAAGAATCGATCGATCCCGCGACAGAGATGCCCGATCATGCGGAAAGGATGAATCCCCGTGATCACGATCAAGGTCACGAAAGCGACCACCGACATGATGATGAAAGTTCCCCCGGGACCGAAGAGTCGAACCAGCCCATAATGACTGAGGTAGGCGCCCGTGACGCCTCCGGCGCTGACGTGAAGCTGGTAACGATCCACCCAGTCGCGGAAGAAAAGATTCTGGCAATCGACCATGCACGCGGCCGCCAGGAGAAACATCCCCAAAGCAATGTGGTTTCTCACTCGGAGGACCCGACCCGTGGTGGCGAACTGAACCGCCCACCAGATCAGCACGAGAGGGAGGAGATAGGCAGCCGCGCCAAAAAGAGCGAGGAGACTACCGGCGGTGACGGCACCGATGGGTCCCACCAGATTGCCCCCGTCAGTCGCGACCTCGGGCTTCATTGCCCAGGGAATCCAGGAGGGAAGATACTCCGGCTCGAAGGACCGCAGGGCGAGAAACAGCATCGCGGAAAGCCCAAACAGCATCAGCGCCGAGGCCTCGTTCGACCGGATCGTCTCCACCCACCACGAAGCTTTCGCCGATTCAGCGCTTTTGTCTCGTGGTTCTTCTGACTCCGAATCTGAGGACATAACTGGAAAACAAGCTTGTGGGGATTGTGGAACTTATCGAAAGCCGTAAGGCTATCGCCCATTGACGATTCAAGCAACCAAATATCTAATAGATCAAAGGAAAATGGCCAGCAAAGAAAAGCTGGCTTGGCAAAATATCGCCAGGGGCAGAGCAGAAGCGGGGCTCTTGGGGGTGTTATCTCGAATCTTCCATCTTCCCGCTTTGCTCCTGGTCCCGGGGCACCGGAATCAAGGCTTGTTCCCATCCCCGGAAACCGGCGGGCACGGCGGGAGTGAGCCGTCGGCCCCGGCGATGTCGGAGAAACCACTGGTACAGTTCCTCCCGCCGATAGATGGGGAAGATGATGTTGCCGTGAGTGCCCCGGGGAATGCCGGAGAAATGGGCGACTCCGCCCAATGCGCGAATCCTTTCGACCAGCCGCCGGTGAGGGTCGGGCGAGACAATCTCGTCCGCTTCGCCGTGGAAAGCCCAGATGGGAAGCCCGGTCAATTTCTCTTCCTCGCCGATTCCGTCGTAGCCGCAAATCGGGGCGAACGCGGCGAATCTACCTGGATTCGCCGCGGCCAACCGCCACGCCCCGCCGGCGCCCAGACTGACCCCGGTGAGATAGATGCGGTCCTCATCGATGCGGTGACCTTCGGTGATCTCGTCGACCAGTTGGAGCAGCGAACCCGGAGGCCACGACAGCCCCGGTAGCTGCGGGGATATGACGACGAAGGGAAAATCCGGATCCCGGTCCAGCATCGCGGGGGGACCGTAGCGGCGGACCAGGGCCATGTCTTCGCCCCGGGCACTTCGCCCGTGGAGATAGAGGAGGAGCGGCCAGTCGCTGTCGGAGGAAGCGTAGCCCCGGGGGAGATGACGCAGATACCTCCAGGCCGGCCTGTCCCCGGATTCGGGATCGGCGAAGGAGGCCGGAAGCCGAGTCTCGGCGGTGATTTCCTTCTGCTGTCCCGAGGCGTCCGGCGCGAGACCGGACGCCATGACGCAGAGCAAAGCTACCCCTTTCAAGAAACTTCTCGTGATCATGGTGCCCCCGATGTAACATCGCCTGTCCCCATGAAAAGCACCTTCCTCATTCTCGCGCTCTGTTTTCTCGCCTCCGCTGTTTCTGCCGACCTGGTCAGCGGGCCTCGCCCCGGTGATCCCGCCGGCCCTTTCACTGTCGTGAAATGCGGAGGCGCAGCCGACGGTGTCGAGGTCGGCGCGGAACTCTGCTACCGCACCCGCTACGGCAACGCCACCCAGATCATCGTCTTCGCCCGCGACGCCGGAGCCGTGCTTCCGCTGGCTCGCGAACTGGACAAACTCGCCGGCGAACAGCCGACCCTCAGGGCTTTCGTCAATGTCCTGGGCCCCGACCTGGTGGCTGCCGAAGAGGCGGCCGCGGGGCTCGGCCAAGACGCCGGTTTGCGCCACCTTGTCGTCGCCGTTCCTCTGGAAAACGCCAACGGACCCGTCTCCTACCATCTCGCTCCCGACGCGCAGATCACTGCCCTGGTGATCAGGGAAGGCCGGGTCGCAGCGAATCATGCCTCATCCGCCGTTTCCTCCGGCCTCGTCTCGGCCATCCTCGCTTCCGCTCGGGAAAACGTTCGTTGACCCCAAACTCCCCCTCCCCACGCCGCCATGAACGTCTTCTCCCGGCCCGCAAACCCCTTCTCCGCCTTCACTCTCGCCGCCCTCGTGCTGGGTGCCCCGCTCGCCCCCATCACTGAGGGAGCGGACGGCGAACGCCGCAAATTCATCGAGAGCCTTTTTCGTTCGGTGATCGAATCCCAGATCGACCAGGATCTCAACACGCCCCCCGATCTTCCCCCGGGAGTGTCGCCCGTGCCGGCGCGTCCGATTCCCGCCCGTCCTCTGCCGGGGCGCAGCCCGGCCCACCAGGCCTTCGAGGACAATCTGGCCGAATTTTCGGGTCAAGCCGCCCGCCTCTCCACGGCTCTCTCCCGAAACACCCAGGTCCAGGGTGCCCGCAGCCTGGTCCCGCAGACTCTCAAACTGAAATCCGGGGCCGACGTGATTCTCGCCCGCTGTCGCGCCGGATTTTCCCCGGCCATGCTGACCGATCAATACCGCGGCCTCGACAGTTCCTGGCGCACCCTGTCGCACCAGCTGCGGACGCTGGGCGGTCTGGACGACGATTCCCGCACCGCTATCGAGGAACTCGACGCGGTCTCCGGCCGCCTCTGTCGGGCTCTCGACATCGTTCCCCAGATCGACCGGCAGGCCGTCCTGCGCAGCATCCACATGCAGGCCGCCTACATCGACTGCCTCCTCGACGCGGTCGACTTCGAGCTGCACCACCGGCCCGACTGCCAGGACCTGCTCGCGCGGGGCCGGCGGCTGCGCGACCAGTTGCTGCGGATGGAAACGGTGGCGCTGAACGAGAGCTACGATCGGGTGGTGGCCCAATACGCCAACTACAGCACGGAATGCCGGCAGTTCTGCGCCGCCCTCTATCCCATGCGAAACCGGGCGGTGGAACGGAGTCTGGCCCGGCTGCGGGCCGAGAGCGATGCCGTTTTCGGCCTCCTCTGGGTGGAGCCGACCATCGACCGGGCCTACCTGCAACACCTCTCCGACTCCATGGTCGGGGAACTGACCGGTCTTTTTGACCAGATGAACGTCGTCGTGCTGTCCCGGTTCCAGCCCCGGGAACAACAGGCCATTCTCCAGGCGGGAAACCAGTTGCTGCAACGCTGCCGCAACTACTGCGGCCGGATCCGGCAAAACGATCCCGTGGAACAGCTGGTCTCGGATTTTTTCCGCATCGAGGGGGAATGGCGACGGCTGCACGCCCTGATCGCCCGAATCGACACGGAATCGGTGGTCAGAACAACGCGCGCCATCGACGGCCACTGCTCGGGCATCCGCGAAATCCTCGGGGTTCACTCTCTTTACCATCACGAACGGGCTCTCTCTCTCGCCGCCTCGCTGGAGGACCTCTCGGGCCATCTCCTGGCCCTTGCCTCCCGGTACGGCCGCTACTGCAGCTCGGCCGAATTGCGCAACCGGATCGATCGCAACGGCGGCCAATTCCTCGCGGTATCCCGCAATCTCCACCGGCGCGTCGCCCTGCAGGCCCCGCTCTCCGAGATCCAGGGAGATTGCGAGCAGCTTCTCACGACCTGGGAGATTCTGGGTTCCGACCTCGACGCCATGCCTCGATTCGGACTCTCCCCGACCAGGCATCGCTACATCGCAACCCTCCGCCAGGATACCAATCCCGTCGTGGCTGAACTGGCCATGATGTTTACCCGATAAATCAGAAACGACTCCAGAGATTCGTCATGAGCGAACCCACCATAGCGGCAAAACAGCCCGCACCCGTCGAACTCGAAGAAGGAAAAAAATACTTTTTCTGCACCTGCGGCGATTCGGCCAACCAGCCTTTTTGCGACGGCAGCCACAAAGGCTCTGACTTTGCCCCGCAACCCTTCGTCGCCGAGACCACCGGCACTGCCTACCTGTGCCAGTGCAAACGCACTGGCAGCGTGCCCTTCTGCGACGGCTCCCACTCAGCCCTGTAAGGTCCCGGGCGTACCACGCATGATCTGATCGCCCTCCCGCTGGTACAAAAAAACGCCGTTTCCCGCGGGAAGCGACGTTTCGAGAGAATCTAACGAGCGGTTGGTCGCGCGATCACTCGGCAGGCATAATGACGGTGTCGATCACGTGGATCACGCCGTTGCTTGCCTTCACGTCGGTGGCGACGACCTTGGCGTTGTCGATCATGACGCCATCTTCGGTGGAGATGGTAGCCTCGGTTCCCTGGACGGTTGCGACCTTGCCAGCCTTCACGTCGGCAGCCATCACCTTGGCGGGGATGACATGGTAGGTGAGGATGGAGATCAGCTTCTCTTTGTTCTCGTCTTTGAGCAGAGACTCGACGGTTCCTTCAGGAAGCTTCTCGAAGGCGGCATTGGTGGGTGCGAACACGGTGAAGGGTCCTTCGCCCTTGAGGGTTTCGACCAGCCCAGCCTGCTTGACGGCGGCGACGAGGGTCGAGAAGTCTTCGTTGCCGGCGGCCACGTCGACGATGTCTCCGGGCTTCTTGTCGTAGGCGGTAGCCACGTTAAGTCCGAGGAGGAGGGCTCCGAATGCTGCAATGAATTTCATATGTGTTTTTATTGGGGTTGGTTTTTGTTCTGCGGAAGCCTTTTGGCTCCCGAGCAGGTAACGCGCCCCGAAGAAAGGCCGGATCACCCTGTCGACCTTTTGTTCACCTTTTGTCACATTTCTGTGCAGCAGCCTCAGAAAGTGACTTTCGCCCCGATGAGGAAGGCATCCGCCTGAACATCGGCGTCGGAGACGTTCCGGATGTTGATGAGGGGCACGAAGGCTTCGTTGTGGACATATTCGGCGGAGATGGTGAAGAATTTGGTGACCTCGGTCTCCACGCCAAAGACAAACTGGGTCAGCCGCTCGAATTCGGTCCCGTCGGGGCCCTGTCGCCCGATCCCATAGACCGCAGAGACTCGGGTGGGCCGGTCCCACAGACAGAAATCATAAGCGGCCTGGAAAGTCGTCGCGGCGACGTCATGACCTGTGGCCGGCCACTCGTCAAGGGTTTCGGTGCGCTCCACGCCGAACCGGATCGGACCCCGCTTGATCTCGGCGAAGATGTCGTACACCGGATTGTCCTGGAGCGGACTGACGCGGCGGGAGAACAGGGCGTTCTGGTCGGGATGATGCGGGACATCGTTGTTGTAAATCGAATTGTGCAGGTAGCCTCCGCCGGCCCTGACGTACTTTTCGTCGCACCCGAAACGATAACTCACGTTGACCGCTCCATTGCTGTAACCGGTCTCGTCATTCGAGTCGGCAACGCGGAGCTGGCGCCCCGAATGAATCATCGTGCCGACCACGTGAAGCCCCCCCTTCTGATAACCGAATCCGATCACGGGATGGTCGGATTCCACCCGGAAAAAGTGATTGTTGACCGTGTGGGTGAAGGGGTTGTAACCGTCCATCCATCCGAAATCGACCGTGTTTCTGCCGTAGTAGACGTACAGGGGGAACCGGTCGAGATTGCCGATGATCCCGTAGTATTTCCGCCAAGTCCAATCTTCCTGTCCCGGGAACTCGACTTCGGTGTATTCGTTCTGCGCGTAAAAGGTCAGCCAGTCGACGGGACGCACCGTGGCGGCCAGGGCGGCGTTGCTCACCACCCAGCGCGAAGACTTGCTCGACGGGTTGTTCCGCTCGCCGGGAAACCGGGAAAGAATGGGAAATTTGCCCCCGCGGTTGGTCGACTCGAGGAGATAGTTCCCCCAAAAAGTGCCGGAAAAGACCACGCTGGGGGTGGTGGCGCACTGCCCGAACTCGAGGATCCGCAGCGGCTTCTCCGTCACATCCTCCTGCCAGTCGAGGATGGTCTTCGCGTAACAGAAATCCTGCTGCACGAAGTCCCAGATGTCACGCTGCGGTGCGTCGTCTTGAATCACCGGGCCACAAAATTTTTCCCCAGCAGAAGCGAGAAAACCGACCGAGCTGAGAAACGTCAAAATTCCACGAGTCATGCCGGGAATTTTACTTAAGTTTTATTAAACATCAAGAATATTTGCCTAATTTCGCTAAAAATCCGGGAAGGCGCCTCGTCCGTAGGGTTTGGCGTGAATGAAGCGCAGCTGGTCTGGTTCAAACGGGACCTTCGAATCACGGATCACCGCCCCTTGGTGGAGGCGGCTCGACGCGGACCGGTGATCCCCCTCTATGTCTACGAGGACGCCATGCTGCGGGCCGATGATGCTGCCGCTCGTCATCTCTCCTTCATCAATGAGTGCCTCGCCGAACTCGACGAGGCGCTCCGGTCTCGGGGAGGAGCGCTGGTGTGCCGGACCGGTGACGTGATCGAGGTGCTGGAGGACTGGCGGCGGACCGCCGGCGTTCGCCACCTCTGGAGCCACGAGGAAACGGGGAACGACGTCTCCTTCCGTCGTGACCGGGCCGTGGCCGAGTGGTGTCGGAGGCACAACATCGCCTGGACCGAGTTTCCCCAGAACGGGGTGGTTCGGCGGCTCTCTTCCCGGGATGGATGGGCCGGGCGCTGGGCGCGGCGCATGACCGAATCGATCCTGCCCCCACCGGAAACGATCCACTTTCACCCTTCGGTGCGGGGCCCCTTTGTCCCCCGGGAACCTTCCGGGCTCGGATTGCCTCACGATTCGTGCCCGGGCCGGCAGAGAGGGGGCCGCCGGGTCGCGCTCGACTTGCAGGAGTCCTTCCTCCATCGCCGGGGCACCCGGTACCGGAAGGAGATGTCCAGCCCGGTCACGGCGGTGGAAAGCTGCAGCCGTCTGAGTCCCTACCTTGCCCACGGTTGTCTTTCCATCCGGGAGGCCTACCAGGCGGCCCGCGAACGTCGGGAGGAACTCAACGAGTGGAAAAAGAACGGCGGCACCGTGGAGGCCGGCTGGTTCGGCAGCCTCCAATCCTACCTCGGAAGACTTCGCTGGCACTGTCACTTCATGCAGAAACTGGAAGATGAACCGTCCATCGAGTTCAGAAATTTTTCCCGGGCCTTCGATGGGATGAGGGAAAACGATTGGAATGAAGAATTTTTCCAGGCCTGGTGCGCAGGGCGGACGGGATATCCCCTCATCGACGCGGTGATGCGCTGTCTGGCCGAAACCGGTTGGATCAATTTTCGCATGCGAGCCATGATCATGTCCTTCGCGTCCTACCACCTTTGGCTTCACTGGCGGAAGCCCTCGCTGCACCTGGCCCGTGTCTTCACCGACTACGAACCGGGCATCCACTACAGCCAGTGCCAGATGCAGAGCGGGGTTACCGGGATCAATACGGTGCGCATCTACTCCCCGATCAAACAGGTCGCGGATCAGGACCCCGACGGCCACTTCATCCGGCAGTGGGTTCCCGAACTGGAAGGCGTGCCCCGGGAACACATCGCCGAGCCCCACCGGATGTCGACCATGGAGCAGTCGCTCTTCGGGTGCCGCATTGACAGGGATTACCCCGCTCCCCTTGTGGATCACGCCACCGCCTACCGTTCGGCGCAACGGCGGATTTTCGCGGCGCGCCAGACCGCGGAGGCCCGTACCGAAGCCAGCCGGGTGCAGCAGAAACACGGTTCCCGCAAGGGGAGAACCCGGTCCTGGAGATAAGTGATGATTCGACGCGGAAGAAGAGGAAAAGCGAGCGCTCGGCTCGCAGAAAAGGTATGCCCGGTATGCGATAGGCCTTTCGCCTGGCGGCGCAAATGGAAGGACTGCTGGGAGGAGGTGAAGTATTGCTCCGACCGTTGTCGGAATCGATCGAAGAGGGAGAAAGCATGGTGAACATCGCGACGGACAACACCACGCGCCACGGGGTGGAGGCCCGACTGTCGACCTTCCTCGCATCGGGCCTGGCCGATTACGAGAAGCACCGCAATTTCGTGTCGTCCTCCGCGGTCGAGGTCTCCCGGCTGTCGCCGGCACTACGCCACCGGATCGTTACCGAGTATTCGGTGGCCCGGTCGGCCCTGGATGCCGTCGGCCCCTCGGCATCGGAAAAGTATCGCCAGGAGATCTACTGGAGACTCTACTGGAAAGGCTACCTGGAGCGGCGTCCTGAAATCTGGCACGACTACCTCGCCTCCACCCGAAGTTTCTCCGCCGAATCCCTCGACCGGGCCGCGGAGGTGGAGCGGGGAGAGTCCCCGGTCGAGGTGATGAACTATTTCGCTCGGCAACTGGTCGAGACAGGCTACCTGCACAACCACGGCCGCATGTGGTTTGCCGCTATCTGGATCCACACGCTGCGACTTCCCTGGCAACTCGGGGCCAGATTTTTCCAGAGCCACCTTCTCGACGGTGATCCCGCCTCGAACACCCTTTCCTGGAGATGGGTGGCCGGCCTCCATACCCGGGGGAAAACATACCTCGCGAGGAAATCGAATCTGGCCAGATATCTCGACCCCGAGATCCTCGGTGCGCATCCCGGCGGACTCTACCGCATCGACGACTCCCGGGTCGAACCCGCGCCATTGTCTTTCGAGGAAGCACCCCCGCCTCGTGATCTGCCGGAGGCGGCATCCACAATCCCCGCCGGAATAGATCGACCGGGCATCTGGATTCACGAAGACGATCTCGACCTCGAATCGTCCCCCACCGCTGGGCTCGGAGAGGTTCCCGTGCTCATCTCCCCCTGCTACCAGGCGTGGGAGACACTCGAACCGTCGCCGATGAGAATGCGCCACCTCGAAGCCGTCCTCGCGGACGCGGAGGAGCGGGCCATCTCCTCCTCGGGCTCCCCGATCCGGCGAAACCGGAACCAACCGATCGCCGAAATCCTTCCCGCCTGGGCCGAGGAACACGGGCTCTCCCACCTCGTGTTCCTCCACCCATTCCAGGGAGCCGCTCGCGAAGCCTTGGAATCCATCAGGCGCCCCCTCGCCGAGCGAGGCATCGATCTCTGCCCCATCCGGCGGGCCGAGGATGCCGCCATCCTCCCCCTGGCCCGTGCCGGTTTCTTCGGATTCTGGAAAAAGGCCGCCAGGGTTTCTCTGTCATGAATTCGAACACCCTTCACATCACCGCGGATGCCATCGTTGAGATGGAGAAGAGATTCCGCGTCAACTTCATCAACGGGCTTCCGGGCTTCAAGAGTCTGAATCTCGTCGGCACCATCTGTCCCCTTGGCCAGGCCAACCTCTCCATCGTCAGCACGGTGACGCATTTCGGATCGGATCCTCCCCTACTCGGCTATGTGTCGCGACCGGAGACCGAGGGCGCCGTGCGCCACACCCTGTCCAACCTCACCGAGACGGGCGTCTACACGATCAACCATGTGGGCCGATCCTTCTACCGGGAGGCCCACCAGACCTCGGCCAGGTATCCACGCGAGGTTTCGGAGTTCGATGCCACCGGACTCCGGCCCATCTGGCGCGAAGGCTTTCGTCCCCCTTTCGTCGAGGCATCGGCCATCCAGATGCACCTCACCCTGCGGGATCGGATCGATATCCCGGCGAACGGCACCGTCCTCGTCCTCGGACAGGTGACCGACGTCTTTTGCCGGGAGGATCTCCTGGGAGCGGATGGTGACCTCGACCTGATGCGTGCCGGTACCGTGACCGGTTCGGGGTTGGACGGGTATTTCGAGGCGCACAAGCTCGCCCGCCTCTCCTACGCCAAGCCGGATGAACCGGTGCGCGAGATCGATTGATCGATCGGTGGTTCTCGCCCTCCGCACCGCCACGGTGCCCCTCCCCTCCGGCGCCCAAATTCCGCGTTGCCCGAGCCGCGGGACTTGTGCGATATTTGCCCGTCTGATCCGATGAAGGGAGGCACTTCCGATACACGGCGAATGCCCCTGTGGCTGATGGCGATCCTGCTGTCGTGCACCGCCGGGGCGAACCTGGTCTCTGCAGAAGTTCGGGACAGGGGCGTCGTCCTCGAGGAACTGCATCGGAGATTCGCCCGGGACCTGGAAGAGCCCGCCAAATACCGCGGCAAGGTCCTCGCGGAATGCGTCGATTTTCCCGAGGGCGGGCTGGTTCCCTACACCTTTCCCGCGCTCGGATGGACCCACATGGTTTTCGCGGACCCGGCCTCTCTGCCGGAACGCCTCCCCCGGATCGAGGGAGCCCTCCGCCTCGCCATGGACTCCGCCGCCCGACAGGTCGAGTCGCCCGGAGGCGATCTGCGGAACCTGTTCTCGCTCCAGGCGCAGGGTGCCTACCTCTCCCAGTTGGGAATGGCACTTTCTGCCTACCGGCTCGCCGGGGGCAAGGATCCTCGGATCGTGGAAACCGAGACACGCATCGTCTCGATCCTGGAGGCGGCCCTCCACGAACGAAAGGGCCACCCCATCCCCTCCTATCCGGATCGCATCTGTTCGATCGATACCTCCATCGCGCTCATGGCCCTTCATCTCCACGACCGGGTCGAGGGTTCACGGAGATCGGAACCCCTCGTGGCCCGACACCTGGACTGGATCGAAGAGTATGGCACCGACCGGGGAACCAATCTGCCCTCGAGCCGGATTTCCACGGAGGGACGCCTCGCCCCGGCTCGTGGCTGTGACGTCTCGTGGCGCATCGCCCTGTGGCAGGAGATGGCTCCCCATCAAGGCAGGGAATGGTACCAGACCTACCGCGCGCAGTTCTGGAAAAAATCGACCGCGGCCTCCGGTTTCCGGGAATGGGGCACCGATCAGATCCAGGTGCGGGATCGCCAATCCGGTCCCGTCATTGCCGGAATCGGCGGCAACGCCACGCTGCTCGGCATCGCCGCCTGTCGCGCCGTCGGCGATCAGCCCACGTCCAACCTGCTCATGGCACAGGCGCTTCGCCTCCACACCGCGCGCCAGAGCCGGGACCTCATGTCCCGCATCATGATTCGATCGATGGACGGGGCCACCCGACAGAGTGGCATATCCACCTCCGCCGGCTACCTCACCGGCTATCTTTACGGAGATGCGACGCTTTTTTACTCGGCCAGCTGGCATCCCTATCCGGAAAAGCCGATTCGGTAAAGCTTCCGAGGTCTTGCCAGATAGGATAGAATAGCTGGCATGAAGTGGTTTCCCCTGTGTTTCAGTATTTTCCTCGTCACCCCCGTCCTCGCCGATCCCATCGGAGAGAACCCCTTGCTTCGCCAGTTGGAGGGGAGTTGGACGGGGGCAGGTCAACTCACCGATGCGGAGGGCAATGTCACCGATGTCGCCGAGACCTGGACGGCCTCCTTCCCCAGCCCCGGAAGTTTCGTCATGAAGGGGTCCCGCGACTGGAATATGCAGCAGTTCGATTTTTCCTGGGAGTTCTACGCCAGCGGCGAAATCGTGGAGGGGATCATGATCACGGAGCAGTTTCCCGATCTGAAGCCCCGCTTCGAAGCCCAGTTCTCCGAGAAGGATCGATCCATCACTCTCCAGATCCCGCTGAACCAAGCCATGCTCACCATCGTCAATACCCTCTCCGAGGATGGCAAGAGCCTGCAGGGCACGGTGCGTCTGGTAGACGACACCGGCAGGGAAACCCTGACGGGAGAGATGGAGCACCGGAAGGAGTAATCCGCTGACGGCGGTTTATTCCTCCAGGTAGGTCCACCTGGTGAGACGCCGACTCCCGAAGAACTTCCGCAACGGCCCGGCGATCAGCGCCGGGAGGAGAATCAAGTCCCCCACCACGGCCAGCAGAAGAACGATGGAGGTGAAAACAGCAAACCGACGCGATGGCCCAAAATCGCTGATGAGAAAGGCCAGCATTCCCAAAGCGATGATGAGTGACGTCTTGATGATGGCCGCTCCCGACTGGCGAAAAGCGTAGTCCAGGATATCCCGGATCTCCCCACGTCGATTCCTCCGCTCCCCCCGCTCGAGACTGGTGAGAAAATGGATCGTATCGTCCACCGCGATGCCGAAGGCGACGCTGGCGATCACCATGGTGGCGATGTCGATCCGGATCTCGAGGATGCCGAGCATCCCGAAAAAGACGATGATGGGAAACAGGCTGCCCACGATGGCGAGGAGACCCAGTCGCACGTTCCGGAGGAAGAAGATGGTGCAGGGGGTGATGAGCAGGAAGGCGAGCAGGAAGGTCTTCATCAACTCCCGCATCAAGAGCTGCTGCGCCTCGCCAAAGAGACGATAGGTTCCCGAGACGAACCAGTTCCCCCCAGCCCTCTCCACCGCGGCGACCATGCCGCGGTTGATGTCCGACTGGAGGAAATCGATGACCGGTTCGTGATACACCGTGATCCGCCAGTGCGGCACCCCCTCGAACTCCCGGAAGATCTGCGCTGCTTCGACCGACCGCTTCAGCCTCGCCTCGTCTCCCAGCGAGGCGATGAGGTCGAGGCCGGGAGGCGTGAAGACGGTCAACTCCGGATTGCTCTCCGCCAGGTCCCGTCGCAGGGCGTCGACGCTTTTCCATTGAGACAGCAGGGGTTCTCCCAGATCGAATCTGCCCACGATCTGGGCTGCCTGAAGATACCCGAACTCCTCCTCAAACCAGTTCAGACTCCTCTTCATCTCGGAACGTTCGGAAAAGAAGTTCTCCGTGCGCGTGTCTGTCTCGAGATGGGGAAACCCCCAGCAGGCAAAGGCCATGGCGGCCAGGAGTAACCCCGAGGTGATGAAGGGCCGGCGCAGGGTGGCATATTCCGCCAGCGGAATGAGGTGATCCCGGATCCAATCCCGGCCAAACCGACTCGGCCGGATCAAAATGAGACAAGCCGGTACCACGGTGAGGACCACCACCATGGCGGCAACTACCCCCAAAGCTCCGTAGGCGGAAAATCCGCGAACCACAGGCAGGCCGCTGACGCCGAGCGAGAGAAACCCGATGATCGTCGTCACCGAGGCCGCCACGGTCGGCTTCCAACCATTCCGCCACGCGCCGATCCAGGCGCTCTCACGCTCCCGCTGCCGCAGCGCGGACTGGTAGTACCCCAGGAAATGCACCGCATTGGACATCCCGAGCAGTTGGGCCACACTCGGCACCACGGAGTTCAGATGGCTCAGATCCCCCCCGGTCCAATGGATCAGGGCGATGGAAAACAGGGCGGACAACCCGCTGGCCGATAGCGCCACCACCGCCACGGGTATGCTGCGGAGGACCAGCAGTGCGATGGTGGCCGAGATGAGAAAGGTCAGCGGAGTCACGCGAGTGAACGCCTTGCTCGTTTCCCGATCGGCCATCACCCCCATGTATCCGGGCCCCGTAATCGCTATCGGCTCATCGGGCCCCATGGCGAGGAGCACCGGTTGGATGATCTCCCCGTAGACCTGCTGTCGGGCGCGGAAACCGGCCTCGTTGCTCTCCACGAAAACGATGCCTCGATCGCCTTCGAGGGAGAAAAAAATGCCTTCCAGCGATTTCCTGGCCTCCGGTCTCAGATTCGGAGGCAGCTCCTCCAGCATGCTGGCGCTGGACTGAATCCGGCGGACCAGAGGAGGTTCGGCGGCATCTGCCGCCTTTCTTACCTCGCGTTCCAGGCGACGCAGCACCTCGAGGTCGGTCGATTCCCGCGGCGAGAGTATCCAGTAATCCTCCGGGCCGAAGATTCGATCGAAGGTCCGGTAATTCTCACGCTCCACGGTGTCCTCCGGAAACCACGGCTGGACGTTGGCGCTCGAGGTGTCGACCCGCAGCACGGCCCACACCGCGAGCGGAAGCAGCAGCGTCATTGCGCCGATCACACACCAGGCGGCGACTCGACCCGCCCGCAGCAGTCTCTCCGGCTCCACTCCTCCCTCCGGTCAGTTTTCGCCTCTGCGCCAGACGAGTTCCTTCACCTGGCCGTGCTCGGGATGATCCTTGTCCAGCGAGGAAAGCTCCAGCCGCATCCCCTCGGGGGAAACCGTGGCCCTGACCCAGCCGCTCGGACGCTCCGGATCGAAGACATAGGCCGTTGGCGGCAGATCCACCTGGTGAAAACCCGAAGCCGCGGTTTCGACCTTCCAGTGATGACTGTGGCCGCACACGTAGGCCACGGCCTGCGGCCGCTCCTCGACCAGATCGAGGAAGGCACTGGAATCGATCAGGCCCATGATCTTGATCGGCTCGTCCGCGGGAATGACGTCCTCCCGGAAAACCTGGGGATAGTGATGTCCCACGAGGATGGTGGGTTTGCCTGGAGCGTCGTCGAGCACCCGGGACAGCCACTCCCGCTGGGCCGCCCCGAACTCGCCCTCGACCTCGTCCACGATGCGCAGGGAGTCGAGAAAGACGAAATTGACCGGACCGGACTCAACCACCCCGACATGTTTGTTCTCCACGGGGGGATCGTCCCGGCGCATCTTGCGGAATGTCTCGAAAAACGGTCCGCGGTCGTCGTGATTGCCCAGGGTCAGATGCAGGGGAAGCCCCGCCTCGACCACCGGACGGAGCAGTTCGGCGAGCACCTCGTAGTCCCCCGGCAATCCCTTGTCCAGTGCACAGTCTCCGTCGATAAGCACGCCGGAAAGCGATTCCCTCTCCTCCAGCACCTCGGCGATGATTCTGCGCAGGTTATCGGCAACATGGACACCATTCCACGAGACGAAGTCGGGATCCTTGTCGATGTGGGTGTCGGAGAGAAAGGCCCAGGTCTCGGTGTCTCCCTGGGACGATCGGAGCGAGGAAGTACCGGCAAAACTGAGAACGGCGATGCCGCCCAGAAACCGGCGGCGGGAGACGGAGGCATTGAGGTGAATTGACATCGGAACAGGACGCGAAAGAAGCCGCGCTAAACTACCCCGTTTCGCCCCCACGAAAAGGACGGATTCCAAGCCAAAAATGACCAGGGCGCAGAACGCCAGCTCTTTATATTTTCAATATTTTTCATATTTTAGATTGAGGATGCCTTTCGGGGAAGTAGATTATCAGACGGAGACACCTGAGAGGCATGAAGCGAACGATGGACTTGGCGATACGGTGGATGCTCCTCGCGGCGGGCGGGATGCTGTTCCTGCCTTTTCCCGCCGGGGCGACGAATCCCTACGACGAGCAGGAGGCGGAGCGGGAACCCGTGGCCCGTGAGCCGGTCCGCCGGTTGCGTCCCTTCGTCCCGCTGGAGCCGGTGGCGGTGGCGGGAGAACCGATCGCGGTGAGCCGCACTCCCGCATGGCTCGCCGTGGCCACGGTGCGAGGGGAAGCTGCCGCCGTGGCCCGCACGTTGCCTTCGCCGCAGGGCCTCGACCGGATTCCCCAGGCGGCTGCCGCGACCTACCTGCCGCCTTTTTATTACCCGGACCCATCGGTCACCGACCCCCCCCTTCCCGAGATGGTGCCGGGTCCGCCGATTCCGTACGACTCCGAGCCCATCGGAACCTGGATGGGCGTTCCCGTTCCCCTCGAAGACGAGGGCCCGGTCGCCGTTCCAGCCCTCGATGAGACGGCCCCGGAGTCGGGAAGCCCGCCGATACCGGGACCCGAGGCACTCTTGGAAAAAGGGCAATCCCGGACGGCGAAAGCCGAATCCGCTCCCGTGACGCCATCGCCTCCCTCGACCGCCTCGCCGGAAAAGAAGTCCCTCCCGACCTCGCGATCGAGCGGATTTCGATGGCGAAGCTCCGCGGCGGACTGCTCCTCGGGGAGGTGACGCTAATCCTGGTGCCGGCAGGTCTGCCGGCCGAGAAGCATCTCCCGCGAAGAAATCGGTAAGAAACCGTGGTGTCGGATTCAGCCCACTGCGCCGGCTTCGCTAGCCACGTGCCGGAAACGACGGATGGTTTTCGGTGGCCAGCTTTTCCAGGATTCGGTGAGCTGTCTCGTAGCCGCTATTCTGGTTCTGCCCTGTGACCAGATTTCGATCGATGGTCGTGTGGGTGGCAAAAGGGTCGCGCCACGCGTGTTGCGCCTCGAAGATCGCTCCGGCTTTCTTGAGTTCGTCTTCCGGGTGCTTTGGCGTGATCGCAATGCCGAAAGTGTTGATCTGGCCGTTGGTCACCCCCGTGACACGGCGGCCCTTCACGAGCATCTCCCCATCGACTCCTTTGGCGGAAACCAGGCCCAAAGCCCCGTGACATACCGAGCCCAGTATTTTGCCCTGCGCGTTGGCCTTGGTGACGACTTCGGCCAACTCCTCGCTCTGCGCGAGATCGTAGGCCGCCCCCCAACCACCCGCCATGAAAATCACATCGTAGTCACTAGGGTCGATGTCGGAGATCGGCTTGGAGTTCTTCAGCTTTGCCATCGCGGCCTCGTCGGCCATGAAGCGCTTGTCGTCGGATGAAGCCAGCGGCCAGGACCAGGACCCGGGCTGGATCGGAATCTCACCACCCTTGATGGAAGCCATATCCACGTCCAGACCCGCATTGATAAAGGCGTAGTAGGGCACGGTAAATTCCGAACCAAACGCGCCGGTATCCCTATCCGTGGGGTCCATCTTGTCGTGACTCGTGCACACGACCAGGGCGCGTTTGCCCTTCAGATCGAAGTCGGGGATGGCGTAATGTCGGTGCAGCCCCATCACCGCCAAAACCCTCGGAAGGTTGATCAGCGCAATGACCGCCACGACGAGGACGAGGACGAGAGTGTAGATAATGAATTCCATGAATTTGAGATGATGAAACCTATGCCGGGGCCCGGCCCAGCAGCTTCCTGATGATCCGAAAGACGACGAAAAGGATCCCGACGAAGGCGATTACCAGGCCGAGAAAATAGGGCCAGTATTTTTTGATCGACTTGTTGAGAATGTTGGTGAAAAGCTGATCGAACGCAGAGTCGTCCGGTCCCAGCTCAACGACGCCGACCTTCTCGGCATAGGACTGGTAATCCGCCAGCATGGATTGAAACAACTCGGCCTTTTCAGCCGATAGGTCTTTGGTTTCTCCGGGGTCGGCCGAAAGATCATAGAGCCGCCATCGACTGTCGCCAAGCGGTGCCGCGAGCCGGGTGATCTTCCAGTTCCCCCGATAGACAGCCGCATTGCCGCTTACCTCGAACGCGAAACTATCTTCCTCGCCATAGCTCACTTCCGCTTCGCCCGAGAGAACCGGCAGGGCACTGCGACCATAGAAATCGGCCGGATCATAGCTCACTCCGGCCACATCGAGCAGCGTCGGCACCAGATCACTGACATGGACTGGGGCGTCCAGGACGCCGGAGGCGCTGATGCCCGGGCCGCTGATCACCAGCGGCACGCGCAGGCCTCCTTCGCTGCTGTAGAATTTGTAGAGGTTGAAAGGAGCCGAAGAGACCGAGGCCCATTCCGGCCCGATCGCCGTGAGGCTGCCGGGCTGGCCCAGGTTCTCGAACGAGGTGTCAACGCCTTCGATGAAATGGATCACGCTCAGAAGCGCGTTCTGCCAAGCGACCGGGAAAGACGTTACGGCAGCTTCCGCCCCGTTGTCCGATGTCACGATGACAATCGTGTTTTCGAGCCTGCCGGCCGCCTCCAGATGGCCCAGCAGACGTCCAATATGGTGATCGGCACACTCGATCATGCCGGCATTAACCTGCATTTCCCGCGCTGAAACGGCCTGCTCTTCAGCGGTCAGATCGCCCCATGCACGGTGCGTCTGCGGAGCCGGCGAAAGCAATGTCGTGGGCGGCACCAGGCCAATCTCAATCGCCCTCCCCAACCTTTCCTGGCGCATCACGTCCCATCCCCGGTCGAACACGCCATCGTAGCCGTCGATGTATGACCGTGGCGCCTGCACGGGGATATGCACCGCCTGAAGCGAGAGGAAGGCAAAGAACGGTTTCCCGGTATCGCCGCCGTCGACATACTCGATCATCTTGTCGACGAGAGATCGCGATGAGTAGTAGTCACCCGGTAACGTGATCGGCTCCCCGTCCTCAAACCAGCTCACGTCGTCGTAGCCGGGCAGGTAGGGGCTCATGTCATGATTGCTGCCGCCGGTGGCATCCATGACGTAAGACCGGTCGAAGCCAAATCGATCGGGAAGGTTTGCGCCGGTCTCGCCGATGCCCCATTTGCCGGTTACGTAGGTTTGGTATCCCGCTTCCGAAAGCAGCGATGCGATAGTCGCCTGACCGGACTCCCACACCATGGAGTAGCCGGGAGACTCCCGCATCTCCGGGGTTACCGTCTCCACCAGCGTTCCCATCCCGACCTGGTGGTTGTCCCTGCCGGTCATGAGCATCGCCCGGCTCGGCCCGCAAAAGGGAGAGGCATAAAACCGAGAAAACATGACCCCATCTTTCGCCAGAGCATCGATGGTAGGCGTGCGCGCGTCGCCGCCATACACGCCAAAATCCATGAAGCCCACATCGTCAAACAGGACCAGAAGAATGTTCGGCCGCGCGTCCTGCCCCAGCACCACCATCGGGGAGAGGCTCGACACGACAAACGCAGTCACAATGGTCTCGAAAATTCTCTGCATAAAAAGACAATGGGGGGAAGGTCTGGGCAACTTGACGATTGTTGTCCTAGCGTCAAGTTGTTTGCCCTTGAAATGGAATTTTTTGATCCCCTCGCGCTATGGAATCCGATGACGCCCCCATCCTCGACGCTGTGACAGAAGTGGTGACCCGCTACGGCATGCAGCGGACCACCATGGCCGACATGGCGCGCGCGGCCGGGGTGTCGCGACAGACGCTCTATGATCGCTACGGCGACAAGGATGGGGTCATGGCGGCGGCGATCGACCTGATCGCGAATCGGGTTTGCACGGGGCTGCGGGCGGCGTTCGCAGAGGAATCCGATCTTTCCCGGAACCTCGATAACTACTTCCAGATCGCCATCTGGCCGACCTATGAGATCATGCAACTGATGCCCGATGCGGCAGATTTCGAGAGGGGGATGGGCCCGGCCTCTATCGCGGCAACCCAGAGGGTGGCGGAGGCTAAGGAAGCGATCCTGGCGGGCTTATTGAGGGAGCATCTCCCGCCGACCGGCCCGCCCCCCGAGCAGGTAGCCAGCTTCTTTGAGCAATCCAGCTGTCGGGCAAAAATGTCGGGAATGGAAAGGGAACAGCTGACAGAGTTTTTGTCTGTCCTCAAGGCATCGGTGCTGGCTCTTGCCAGAACTCGCTGACGCTGAGGCTTTCTCCCCGCCCGCCCACAGTGCCGGATTTCACGGGGACAGGCCCGCTAAAAGAAAGAAAAAGTGCTAAAAAGAGTTTTTAAGCTTTCTTTTTTAGCTTTTTAGCCGATGGGTTGCTTCATGAAACAAGAACGCAGCCCTCGATTCCCTTTCATTTCTCTTGAAGAAGCCCTGATTCATCTTGGAAAGCTTTCGCCTTCTCTAAACGGAGGCCCGGTTTCTGCTCCAGAGGCCGTTGAAGCCCTGGGGTATTCTGGACCGCATGGCGGAGCGGTGAAAGTGCTTGCCGCGATGGCCGCCTACGACCTGATCTTGAAGCAGAGGGGCATGGTTTCTCTCACTGCGACAGGTCAGGCATTGGCGAAACATCCTGAAGGTGAAGACCAGGCCGCCCTTCTTCGTCGCGCCGCCCTGTCTCCCATGCCTTTCCGGCGAATCTGGCGCAGGGTCCGGAATCTGACCTGGGAAGAACAGGTCAAGTCGCTCGTCGATAACGGTTTCACCGAAAACGGAGCCGAACGCGCCATTCAGGTTTATCACGCCAACTCCCAACTGGCGGGTCTGGCCGAGTTGGAGGAGGAACCCGAACTCCCGGAGCGTGGCCCGAAAGCCCGGGGCAAATTCGGACCCCAGGGAGCGTTGGCTCCGGATGCGAACCGCCCGGAGGCTACGGGCCGGATGCTGCGTCTACCGCTTTCCTCGGGCGTGGCCTCCGTGCCCCCCGACATGACGACAGAGGATTTTCAACTGCTCATGGGCACGCTCCGTCTGTGGAAGGAGCGTTTGGTTCGGAAGTGAGGAGCCGCCGGCTGGTGGGCTTATGGAGCTGCCGTTCGGCCATTGCTGGCTTCAGCGTTTTCTATCGCCTCTGTCGAAACGCTCTGCCCCCCCATAACGAACCAAGCGCATCCGGGTCATCGAGCACCTGCCTCTTGCCCATAGCTGCTGCTCCAACGAGGTTTTACCGATAACAAGCTTCGTCAAGGTTACAAGAAAGCGCCCTCGCCGCTTCGTGGGCGGCTCTTCGTCGTTCCTCGGGCAACTGCTCCATCATCGCCAAGGCTAGGTTCTCGGGAGCCTCACTGAGCATAGGATCGGCGCGGTCTCCCGGTTCCAGAATGCCCATACTCTTGGACGCTGCTTTCTCGTGCAAACAGCCTCGGGACAGTGCCCCACAGAGCCACACAGCCCGGTCTCCCTCAAAGGAACGAACCCAGGTGACGTCAAAGGTCAGAATCTCTGAACGACCAACAACCTCGACAGTGTCCCCACTTCCGATAAAACGCACCTGTTCGGCTCCCTCGACCTCTGTGGCAAACCGTAACAGCAGGGCGGCGCCTTTCGTCTCCCAGATCCAGACCTCACCTCGAGCGTCAATTGCGGTGAGAAACCGGTCGTCTGCGGAAAAATCGGCATAAAGGAAATCCGTTTCGCCCCGATCGAGACACACTCCCTGTTGGATCTCTCTCTCCAAAACAGAGGGCGGCAGATGAATCAGAAAGGGAACTGAACCCGATTCTGTGATCGAATGTATTTGTAGCTCGGGATCGGATTCGAACTTGCGGTCTCGCTTGAGAACAATGAGGTATTCTCCCCTCGAATCAAAACGCAAAAAGGTTGTTGCTCCGGGATGATACAGCGTTCCCAAATGCCGGAAATCTTCAGTGCGGAAGATCATGATATATTCGTCCGGCCCAGCGAAAGCAACGAGGCCTCTTACCTCACAAAAGGCACTTCGAAGATTCCAGTCGCCGACGAAGTCATGACTGAGGCACACGGTTTCCTCAGAGCCAATGCTTTCGTCGCTTGATATTCGGCGTGCCCGAGCCGTGACTCGAATTTTGGATAGCCAGGGTTTCACATGGACATCCAATCGAAAATCGAGAGATTCGTTGAGAGTCGGGTCCGCCTCTTGGGCGGTGAGGTGGCCGCGCGGCTTGCGGCTGGTTGGCTGGGAGAGATCGGCCGTATCCACAAGGGCGAACGTCCAGTCATTTCGCACTTGCAATTCGCGAGTCACTATTTCACCCGAATCAGGCGATGACGTCAGAGTTGAGTAGAGATCACTTTCCCGGAATGATTCGTCCTTTACCTGCCAGACCCCATCCGCAAAGACCGCCGCCTCCTGGGCATCGCTGGACCGAAGGGCAAGAACGACCGGGTTCTCACGGGTCCCTTGTTTCTGCGCAAGAAACCAGTTTCCGTCTCCGGAGAAGCGTTTGCTGGTTGGCAATAGTGAGGTCAAGCCTTGGCCGATCTCTGAAGCCGTCAACTCAGCAACCCCTTCCGTGGACTCAACTTGATCCGGGGTGATCTCGAGCTTGAGGAGTTTCCAATCCGGCCATTGATCACAGAAGACGAGCACCATATCGCCCCGCGGGCTCAAGGCGATCCGGGCGTTGGGCGGAGGCGTTTCGGAATATCCGGTTTCCTTTCCTGTGAATCCCTCGAACAAGCGAAGCCCAAAACCCCCATGCGGCTTCATCGAAAAAACTGCACCGTTTCCGCTGCAGCGAACCACTCCTGTGACTTCCTCATCCTCAAATAGGAGTCGAGTCCGGCACTGCAGAATCGCCCGGGCCCCGACCCTCCAAAGTTCCGGAACCAGCTCAAAGTCGAGATCTTCCGCCAACACGGCGCCAGCTGCCATGAGGCGGATGGCCCGCTCAATCTTCCCTTCTTTCAACGCCAATTCCGTCGATTTGATGAATCCCCTGCCGGTCAAGCGTCGCAACTGGTTGCGTTTTGAGGTCTCCTTGGCTCGGCTGGCGTCCAGATACTCCAGCATTTCATCGCTTGGTGGCAGCGCGGCCGTAGGTCTCCGGGAGAGCCATTTGTCCCAGGCCGAGATATCCCCGGCGGAAAGAAGCTTTTCCTCATCCCTTTGCGCATCGGTCCAATACTGGACCCGCGAAGTCCAGATACTCCGTTCCCTCTCCCAACCGATGTCTGTTTGCAGTGCTTCCTGCAAAGCTTTTGTCGCAGACGATGCGAGGCGCCGCAACCGGGGGCGAGCGAAGATCCAGTTCAACTTCGTGAGCGGCTCCGGAACGCGGGAAGAATCCAGGGAGTGCAACACGAGAGGAACCGCCCTTTTGGAAAATCGGAAGGCAGTTTCCATCTCCCAACGGCATACCTTCGATCTCAACCAGTTCCTTGAAATGAGGAAGAGAATGGCATCCGCGTCGACGATCATACCCTCGATGCGCTTTTTCCAGTCTTCTGCCGGCGCGATATCCTTGAGATCCAGAAGCGGTCGGCACCGCCCGCTTTCCAGGTGGGTCAGTAGCTGCCGGATCCACCTCTTGTCTTTTCTGGAGTAAGAGATAAAGACTCGTGTTTCTGGATCGTCCTGTTTCATAAGGTGAATGTTCCTGACCCTCCTAGCAAGAAGCGGACTTCCCAAAATCGTAAATGCAGAATGCGACCCAAAAAGTCAAGCCAAGCCGACTTGGCAGATTGGAGAAGAAGCAGGCCTTGCCAGACCCGGGATAGAAGAAGCAGCTTCCGTTGCAGACAGAAACGATCTCGATCTTGCCATCAAGGGAAAGGCGGTCGAGACTGGCGTTGCGCCCGGGGGGGGAAGGGAACGCAGCCCTCTCGGGCGCGAGGCAATCGATGTCGAAAACTTGGTCAGAAAGCAGCATTACCATAAGGTAAGCCGACGCCTCGACCGAAGACCAGACAGGCAAGCATGAGATCCATTCTCCTCAAACTCACTCTGGCCCTGACCGTATTCGGTCACGCCTCTTCCTTCGCCCAGGAAAAGATGAATGTTCTTTTCCTCATTGCGGACGATTTGAACTCCTGGCTTCTGGGGGATCCGGATCGGTATACCGGGAAGGTGATTGCCCCGAACATCAATGCCCTGGCCGAGGGTGGGGTCAACTTCAGGTTCCCCTACACGGCATCCCCCGTCTGCTCCCCATCCCGCACGGCCTTTTTTTCCGGGGTCGCTCCCTGGAGATCCGGCATCTACAACAATGCCCAGGTCATCAACGAATGTGAGCCCCTCAACCATGACGCGGTGCTCTCGCTGGCGGGGCTGTTCCAGAAGGCCGGCTATGGCACCTACGGTTATGGTAAAATCACCCATGGCTGGGACCAGGGGGATCACTGGGACGAAAAGATCGGACACAAACGCGATCCCTCACCTCCGGGATCTCCGCTGGCCGGCCTGAGCCGTGGTGAGCAGGACTGGGGACCCATCCATCTCGCGGAGGCGGAGATGAACGACACCGCCGGAGCCGATCGCACCATCGCTCGCCTGCAGGAGGACCACGACAAGCCCTTCTTCCTCGCCTACGGCCTCTTCAACCCACACATGCCGTGGTATGTGCCCCAGAAATATTTCGACATGTATCCGCTGGACAAAATCGTGCTCCCCGAGTTGATCGAGGGCGATTTGGATGACATTCCCCCGCTGGGTCGGGAAGTGAGCGATGGCGTGGGAAGTTTCGCCGACAAGGTCATCGAGACGGGCCATCACAAAGGGGCGGTGCAGGCTTATCTGGCGACCACGACCTACGTGGACACCCAGATCGGACGCGTTCTCGATGCCCTCGAGAGGAGTCCCCACCGGGACAACACGATCGTTGTTTTCTTCAGTGATCACGGCTTCCATTTGGGGGAGAAACATCACTGGCAGAAAACGACGCTCTGGGAGGAAGGGACTCATGTTCTTCTCATGTTCCGGGCGCCGGGAATGACCAAACCGGGAGGTGTCTGTGAGCGATTTGTCTCGCTTCAGGATATCTATCCCACCCTCGCGGAATTGTGTGGTCTGGAAGCCCCTTCGTATGTCGACGGTCGTTCTCTGGTTCCTCTACTCAAGAACCCGGAGGCGGCGTGGGAGAGCACGGCCATCACGGGACTTTGCCACAAACTGCGCACCGATCTGGCCTACATCAGCATTCGTCATGAACTGGGGCGCTATACGCGATATGCTCCGGGTGAGGAAGAGTTTTATGACACGAACAGGGACCCGCATGAGTGGACCAACGAGATCGATAACCCGATCTATGCGGACACCATCAACAAGCTCCGCGCCTTGGTTCCTGGCCGGGAGGAGATCGCGGCGCCTCTGGACAGTGTGCTGGCTCGGAGAAAAGCCGCCCGGAAGAAAGAGAAGGACTGAGCCCCAAGCTTGGGAGGAATCGGGATCGATTGGTTGGAGTAGCCGCCTTCGCCAGAAGGTGGCCGATGCGAGATGGTCCACGCTCTGGCGAGCGCGGCTACGTAGGGCATTCGAGGGATGGCGGGCGCGGCGAGACGGTCCACGCTCTGGCGAGCGCGGCTACGTACTAAGAAGTGCAAAAGTCTTCGGCTTTAACGTAGTTTAGATTGGGATCGTGA
>CAZLUZ010000020.1:0-37172 GCA_964562825.1 uncultured Akkermansia sp. | reverse complement strand
TGCCCTGCTCCGCACCGCGTCCACCGCCGCGCCAATCGCCCGGCGGGTGGCTTCCACCATCTCGGAATGCAGGGACCCGTCGGCCCGCACCAGCCCCAGTTTGCTGGCATTGCGCCTCGGATCGAATCGATCGATATACTGACAGCGCATGTATCCGATGAGGTAGGGATTCTCGAAAGCTTCGCGGAGAAACAACTCCGTGGCCGCCGCCGCCTCCGACTCGCTCTGTCGCTGGTGGAATGGCCAGATAGAGCGGGGATGTCGCGCGGTGGCAAAGCTGATCTGGTGGTCGCAGATCAGCACCGGCTTGCCCGTGAGGCGGTGTATCTCCGCGAGTTCCTCCGCCGGGTAGGTATCTCCGGGAGTATAGATAGGCAGATACCCGTCGCCGGGCTGGATGGCGATCGCATCGACGTGCGGGGCGGCCGCCTCGAGCACCTGGCGGGGAAGGTCGCCGAGGAGGTATTTTTCTCCGAAGACAAGGTGGTTCGGATCGTGTCGGCGGAAAGCCGGACCGACGATCCCATAGTAGGTCTCCGCGATCTTCCCGAGAAAATCCTCATCGTCCCGGATCACCTCGTAACGCTCCAGATCGATCTCCCGCAGCATGTCCGCGGTGATCTCCGCGAAGGAGGGGGCCTCCACAGCGTAGGCGCGGTTGAAAGAGGCGATCCTATCGCGATAACGCTCCCGGAGAAAATCGCGATAGGCCCTCCCGCCGGGAGTCGACGAAGTCAGGCGCCGAATCTCCGAGACCCAGTCCGTGCCGCGGAAGCGCCGGGTCTTGCGCAGGTCCCAGGTGGGGGTATCCGTCCAGTAATAGGCGATGAGATTCGTGTTCTCGCGGTGTTGCCGGCAGAATTCGGCGACCTCCGTGTCGATCCCGCGGGCGAACTCGGGATCGAACACATCGGGAAAGTCATAGGGATTCCGTCCCTCCGGACCGGTGTAGTATTTTGCCGTCCGCACGAAATTCCTCGCCGCGAAATAGGGAAAGCGCTGCAGCAGGGGACGCACCGTGTCATCGACCGTGTTCATCCCCCACGCGGCATACTGCTCCGCCACCGCATCGGCGAAGGCCGACCAGTTTCCTCCGTATTTGTCCGCGAACAAGTCGGGCTCCCCTTCCCCGGCTTTTCCGATGACCCCGAAATGATTGATCCCGAATGGCAGGAACCCGTGTCCCTCGGGAGTGATGAGGAGGTGCTGCCCCTGGATTGTCTCGAGATGAAACCAACCCGTGACCTGCCGGCCCGGGATGTCGAGCCAGCCTCCGTAAGCGTCCGTTTCGGCCTTTGCCCCGGCCAAACCCGAAAGGCACAGGATCAACAGCCCCAGTCTCTTCTGGATCATCGGCTCATTCTCGCGAGATTCCGCTTTCGCTCAACATCGGACTTGGGGATCTCGCAGGATTCCCCGGACGATTGATCCTCTATTCTCCCTCGAAAACCCGACAGATCATCCCCAGAAAACGGTCGTCGAAATCGCTGATCGCCGGCGAGGTCTGGTCGGCGGCATCGCCGAGGCGCACCGCCACCAGATCCAGGCTGGGCACCACGTAGATCTTCTGGTCGTCCTTGCCCAGGGCGGCAAAAGCGTCGGGAGGACATTCGGGAAAAAGCGGGCCCTCCCGCCGTTGATCCCCCATCGGCAGGTAGTGAAAATCACCCCCGTTCAACCACCACAGATAGCCGTAGGAGGGATTCAACTCCGGTATCGCTGGTCGGGCGGAACGCTCTACCCAGGCCGGGTCCAGCAGCTGGTCTCCGCTCCACTCACCCTTTCTCAGAATAAAGAGCCCGAACCGGGCCGCATCGCGGGCCGTCGTCTGGAGGAAGGTGTAGTCGGGAGAACGCGCTTTGGTATTCCAGGAGGTCTGCGTCATGCCGAGAGGACGGAAGAGCTTCTCGAAACTGTAGGCGGCGAGATTCCGTCCGGTGCTCTCCTCGAGGATGGGAAACAGCAGCCGATAGGCCGAGTTGTGGTATTCCCAGAACTCACCCGGAGCATGTGCCGAGGGCAACCCGGTGGCGAATTCCCTCTCGTCCCGTGACAGGATGCCGCGCACGAAGGTCCGCCTCCCGCCCTCGAGCCCGGCGTTCATCCCGAGGAGATGCCGGATCTGGATTCGCTCTTTCTCCTCGTACCCCCGCCATTCTTCGAGAAACGCGGCGCTCTTCTGATCTTCGCTCTCGATGCTGCCCTCCTCGATTGCCATACCCACCAGGGTCGCGACGACACTTTTGGTGGCGGAGTACATCGGACCGGTGGTCTGTTCCGACCAGCCATCCCAGTATCGCTCCGCCAGGATCCGCCCGCCCCGGAGAATCACCACGGCCTTGGAGTTCCTCGCACCGGCGTAGTCCAACGCGGCGGTGAGCGCCTCCTCATCCGCCCCGGCTTCGGCGGCTGTCACGGTCTCCCAGCTGTCCACTGGCGGCCAGTAGTCATCCGCGAGTCCCGGCTCCGGGCCCGAGGAAGGCGGAGAGACCGCATCGCGCCGGCTCTGCGGTGCCGCGGCGGCGTCGCCGCGGGCGTGGCGCTGAAAAAACTCCCACATCAGATCATTCGCCGAGATGTCGCGGGTCGATGCCCCGAGAAGGGCCACGGTCGGCTCCCGCCCCGGCCAGGTGTGACCGCCGCCCTCGATCTCGACGAGGACCACCTCGGTGCCCTCACGACCTCCGCCCCAGGTTTTCCTGATGACCCTCATCCCGTCTTCCGATCGGTCGGGCAGTTCGACCACCTCGGGTTCCGGCTCGCACCCGTTCGCCTCGACCCAGCACCGGATCGAGTGGGCCACGGAGCGAAATTCCGTGACACCCCGGCCCCCGGTGGCCCGTTTCCCATAACCGCCGTCGATGGGCGCAAAGGCATCCTCGGTTCCGTGGAAATGCATCACCGCCACCGGGCGCACCGGCGCGCAGTCCCCCATCATCATCGGCCCGCCCACCGGAGCGATGGCCGCGATGCGATCGGCCACCGCGGAAGCCACCCGGTAGGAGACGATGGCCCCGTTGGACAATCCCGTGGCGAAGACTCGTCCATCATCGATTTTCACTACCGACCCCAGATCGTCGAGCAGGGCCCGGACAAAGGCCGGCTCGTCCACCCCGTTCTTCATGGCGGGTCCGCAGCATTCGCCTCCGTTGAAGGTGAGAAAGCGGTCGGCAAACACCCCGGTTCCGTAGGGATAGACCGCGATGAACCCGACCTCATCCGATTTCTCGTTCAGGCCGCTGAGCCGCACCATGCTCTCGGGGTTGCCCCCTCCCCCGTGAAAGGCGATCACGACGGGGCCAGGCACGCCGGCATCGTGACCCTCGGGATAATGAACGCGGTATCGGCGTTCGAGATCACCGACCTGGACCGTGCGCACACGATCTCCGTCGGGCAGAATCTGCTCCTCGGTTCGACCCGATCGGGTGAACCCGATCAGGCAGATCACGGAGGTGAAAACGAGGCAGGAGCTGGAAAAACTCATGACCCGAGATCGAACCCCTCGAACCATGCGGAGTTGCCCTCTGTCCGCGATCTGACGGAAGCGCGGTCCCCGAAAAGCCTTCCCTGCCTCGGTCTTTTCCGTTATAGCCACAGCATGAGCTATGCGATCGGTCTCGATTACGGCACGAATTCCTGCCGTTCCCTCCTCGTGGATCTGGATACGGGCGAAGAACTCGGGTCCGCGGTTTTCCCCTACCCCTCGGGCACCCTCGGCATCCTGACCGACCCGTCCGATCCCCATGTAGCCCGGCAGAACCCGCAGGACTACCTCGACGGCCTCGTCGCCATCGTCCGCGGGGCCCTGGAGCAGGCGAGGGAGAACCGCCCCGGTTTCCGGGCAGAGGAGGTCATCGGCATCGGAGTGGACACCACCGGGAGCACCCCGATGCCGGTCGACGCCGACGGGGTTCCTCTGGCCCTCACCGATGCCTTCCGCGGCAATCTGAACGCGTCGGTCTGGCTGTGGAAGGACCACACCTCCCACCGCGAGGCCGAGAACATCACCCGGCTGGCCGCGAGAGAGCGCCCCGCCTACCTGGCGAAATGCGGGGGAACCTATTCAAGTGAGTGGTGGTGGAGCAAGATCTGGCATTGCCGCAACATCGCGCCCGAGGTCTTCGCCGCGGCCCATTCCTGGGTGGAACACTGCGACTGGATCCCCGCGGTGCTCACCGGACGACAAAAGCCCCACGCCATTCCCCGCGGCATCTGCTCCGCCGGACACAAGGCCATGTTCTGCGAGGATTGGGGCGGCCTGCCCGACAGGGAATTTCTCTCCATGCTCGACCCCGGCCTCGCCACCCTGCGGGACCGTCTCTACGACGAGACCTTTTCCTCCAGCGTCCGCGCCGGGGGGCTGACGCCGGAGTGGGCGGAAAAACTCGGACTTGCCCCGGACACCTCGGTGGCGGTGGGAGCTTTCGACGCCCACATGGGGGCGGTCGGCGCGGGGGTCCGGGAAGGAATCCTGGTCAAAATCCTGGGAACCAGCACCTGCGACATCACCGTGGCGCCCTCAAGCCGCGATCTGCCCGACATCCCGGGCGTCTGCGGCATCGTCGACGGAGCCGTCCTGCCGGGCCACTACGGTATCGAGGCGGGACAATCCGCCGTGGGCGACATTTTCCTCTGGTTCGTCAATCATCTGGTCCCGGAATCCTACGGCGCCACTCCGGACGAAAAATTCGCGGCCATGGAGAGGGAATTAAGCGGTATCCGGCCGGGCGCTACCGGCCTGCTCGCCCTGGACTGGAACAACGGCAATCGCACCATCCTCACCGATGCCCGTCTCTCCGGCCTGATTCTGGGTCAGACCCTGCACACCACCGCCCACGAGATCTACAGGGCGCTGATCGAGGCCACCGCGTTCGGTGCCCTGACCATCATCCAGCGGATGGAGGAATACGGAGTGCGCATCGACCAGGTGATCAACACCGGGGGCCTGGCGGTCAAGAACCCCACCCTGATGCAGATCTACGCCGACATTATCGGCAAACCGCTCAAGGTGGCGGCGAGCGATCAGACCTGTGCCCTGGGCGCCGCCATCTTCGGCGCGGTGTCGAGCGGCACCTTTACCATCGCTGAGGCGCAATCGTCGTGTTGCCGGGTCCGGGAAGAGGTATACACGCCCGATCTGGAGAGCCGGGACGTCTACGTCGAACTGAATCGCCTCTACCGGACCCTGCACGCTGCCTTCGGCACGGCGGACTGGTCGGGCAGTCTGGACCACGTGATGAAAGACCTCATCGCCATACGCCAGCGCCAACGGGGGTGAGCCAGGCCCCGGGCCGAGATCGGCCGCACCCCCTCAGGGCGAGACCCGGCGGTTGGAGAACACCTCAGGCACCAGTTTCCCCGAACCCGCCATGCGGTAGACCACCTCCTGCCGGAAACGGTTGCCGAAGGAATCCTCGTGCTCCAGGACGAGGAGCAATCTCTCCTCTCCGCTCCTGGTCCGGGCGACCGCTTCCAGGGGAAGCTCCGCGGCCACAGCGAGTGAGCGGAGAAACTGCGCGTTGCCCTCGGGGACCTGGCTCCCGTAGAGCACCGGCGCCACCGTGTTCCCGGCCGGCGCCGCCCCGTCGCCGGTTTCCACCCGGGCGACGACTCGGTAGGCGGGGTGGGGTTGCAGGTTGAAAATCCGCACAAAAAAATCGAAGTGACTCGGTTCTCCCTGCTCGTAGACTTCGCGCAGGTCGGGATTCTCCGCGGCCAGCAGGGGCGCATAGGCGCGGTGGAGCGCCTCTGCGGATCGTTCCAGCTGCTCCCGGGCCATGCGGTTGGCCTCCAGAGAAACGAGCACGGCAACGACGAGGGGGACCTGGGCGAGCAGAGCCAGCAGGACTCGCCCCGTTCGTGCCGGCTTGGGTGTCGACTGGTTCATGGCCATCATCGGTGGCGGCGAGATCAGCCGCCGCCCGGGCTTTTCTCTTCGGGATTCTCCGGGAAATACTTGCGCCAGTCCAGGGCCCGCACCCCGTCGATAACCTCCACCACCGGCCCGCCGGGAGCCGACTCCACCACCACCGGCGAAACGTCCTCGGGTTTCTCCTCCTCCGCCTCCGGCATTTCCTCCCTCTCGTCCTCCATCTCGGCGACGGCAGGCGGGGGCGGGGGCGGCGCGTCGATGACCCTCACCTGCCCGGGCGAGAGCAACTTGATCTGCGGGGTGCCGCGGTAGTCCTCGATCTCTCCGCTGACCTCGAGCCACTTGTCCGCATAGATCTCCGAGGGAGGTCCCTCCTCGAACTCCTTCACGAAGCGGGCAAAGGTGACGCAGACAAATTCGCTACCGCGGAATTGAAGAAAGTGAATCCCGGCCGCGTTGGTCCGGGTCGACTCGACGAAGCCCCGCACCGTCACCGATTCGCCCTCGCGCTGGAGCAGTTCCCCGATGGTCACCCCTTCCAACTGGACCACGGGTCGGTCCGCTGCTTCCTCCTGCGCGAACAGAGAGGGGGACCACAGGCAGACGGCCAGAGCCGCCATCCGGATCGGGAACAGGAAACGCATCGCCATCATTCGATCTCTCTCAGTTTGCCATCGTTGCGCCGCACGATCCTGCGCATCGTGTCGTAGTCCTCTTCCCTCATGCCGAAACCGATGAAGTTGAACTTCACTCCGCCAACCACACCGGATTGTTCCTGAAGCTCCTCGAGCAGATCCTCGATGTCTTCGTGGGGTATGGTGATGTCGTCGGGACTCCGTTGAAAGCTGGCATCGGAAATGAGAAAGATCACCTCGGGGTCCAGGGTGAAGGCGAATTTCAGAACCTCCAGGATGCCGTTGGGAAGCGGGGAAATCACGCCGGCCTCGCTCGCCGACATCATCCCGGTGTCGCTCCACTCCTCCTCGATCCACTGCTTGGCAGCGTCTTTGTTCGCCTTCGTCGCCACGACGAGTTCCTGGCGGAAGGGCTTGTAATTGCGCACGAACTGGACCAGACCGAAACGGGCATTGAGAGGAAGCGTGTTGATCAACTTCATCGTCTCCTCCCGGATCTTGTCGAAGGAAATGCCCGTGCTGGCCGCCTTGTTCACCACACTGCCCGACACATCGAAGAGGAGCAGGATGCGGGCGCCCTCCGTCTCGATGCCCATGAAACTCATCCCCGTGCCTGTACCGCCGCCGCCGAGCAGGCCGGTTCCCATGCCACTTCCGAGTCCGGAGGCCCCCATCATTCCGGTGACCTGATCGGTGATCAACTCGCTGGGATCGAGGGGAATCATCTGGTCGAGATCGACCTGCGGCAGGTCGGGCAGGGCAAACTCCGTCGGCTTGGTGCTGATCAGCTTGCGGGGGAAGACCGGCTTGGGCCGGCTCGCCTCGTGCTTGGCCACGTTCATCCTGTGCTCGGGGGTCTTCGGAGGAATCTTGATCGTCTTCTTCGGCACCGCCTCGAAAACGGCCTCCGGCTCGCGATAGTAGGTCACCAGCGCGAAGAGCCCCGCCACGATGCCGCCCACGAAGACGATGCCGGCGGAAATTCCAAACACCGCGAGAAGCACGGACACCCGGCGCGACCGCTCCCTGGTCTCCAGCCTGCGCTGCTGGCGATGATCTTTTGCCTTCAGCCTCATCAGAATGCATCCCCCTCTCCCGTAGCCGACCCGATATCGAAAGTGACCCCCTTGATCTCGGCGAGCGCGCAGGCGTTGAGCACATCGACGACGCGCTGGTGCGGAACGTTTTCCGCCGGAGCCAGGGTGACCAGCGCCTTGGCCTTGTTCGCCTCCGCCGCCTCCTTGAATCGCTTCATGGTGATGACGAACTCCCCCATGGTCCGATCGCTGGCCGCGGCCAGCACCATGTCGTTGAGCTCGACCGTTCCGTCCGGGCGGATGATGATGCGCTGTTCGTCCGGCATCTCGACCGATTCGCTCTGCTCGACTTTCCCGGGCAGAGCGATCTGGATGTCGCTCTCCTCCTTGATCGGCTTTGCCGTGACCATGAAAAAGACGAGCAGGAGGAAGACCATGTCAATCATGGGCCCCATCTGCATCTCCACCATATCGTCGCGTTTGCGTCGTCTCCGCCGTTGCATGGTCTCTCTACTGGTTCAACACGCCGAACACCACCCGGTCCACCCCCGCCTCGGTGGCCATTTCCATGAACTCTCCGATCTTCTTCGCCGGCATCTCGCGGTCGGCGCGCAGGTAGACCATGTAGGGAGTCCGCTGGGCGTAGCGTTTTTTGAGAAAGGCGAGCAGCTCTTCGTCGGAAACCCGTTTGTCCGCAACGAAATAGTTCCCCTCCTCGTCGATATTGATGATATCCCGCAATGTGTGATCCTCCGGCAGTACCGCCGCACTCGCCTCGGGCAGATCGATGTCGAGCTTGACGTTCTGCTCCGTCAGCTTGGAGGTGACGAGGAAGAACACCAGCAGGAGAAAGGTCATATCGATCATCGGGGTGATCTGGAATCCGACCGGGCTATCCTCTTTCTTCTTCCTGCTCAAGAATCCGTTGCGTTTTGGTGGGTGGTTTCGGGCGAAAAGGGTCGACTGAGCCCTACTCGGTCGTGGCGGCGACCTCGGCGGGCTGAGCGCTGCTCTCCAGTTGCAGTTCCCCCGACAACACGTCGATGGCATAGCTGAACTGTTTCTGGATCTCGGTGGTCAGCGAGGCGAGGCGATTCTTGAAAAAGAAATAGAAGAACATCGCGGGAATGCCGACGAGCAGCCCACCCGCCGTGGTCAGCATCGCCGTCCCGATGCCGCCCGCCAGGTCCGACGGCTCCGTCTTTCCCGAAGTCAGCTGGCCAAAGGCATCGATCATCCCTACCACCGTCCCCAGCAGTCCGATCATGGGGGCCAGCGTCGAAATCGTGTTCAGGTAGTTGATCAGCACGGTGACCCGGGTCTCCTCCTGGTCCAGGGTATCCTCCGCGGACACCACCATCGAAGCCTTGTTCGCCAGGTCCCTCTCGAAATTTACTTTGAGCAGCGCATTGGAGATGCAGTTCGAGTAGGCACTGGGCGTGGCGTTGGCCAGATCGTAGGCCCCCTGAATGTCCTGGTTCGCCATACTCACGTTGATGCTGTCGACCAGCTTTTTCGGCACCATCCTCGCGGAACTCACCGAGATGAAAAGATAGATGGTCAGTGCCACCGTCGCGATCAGGCCGAACAACAGGGGCCACATGATGATTCCCCCCTCGTTGAAGAAATCGATGATGTTCTTTGTCTCGGAAACCGCGTTTCCTTCGTCCTGGCCCATGACGGCCCCGGGGAGGAGCATCACTCCCAGTACCAATAGCGGCAGCGTTACTACGGATTTCATATTCATTCGGTATCTGTTTGAGAAAGTTTGGACAGGTGCTCTTTCGCCTCGCTGGCGAGTTCTGTTTTCGGGTAGAGTTTCAGGATATCCTCGGCACAGCGCCGCGAGTTGAGGGTGTCGCCGGCGTATTCGTAGATGCGTGCGGCCCGGATGAGGCCGCGCGCCGCCGCGTCCTCGAGCGAGCCGTAGAACAGGTAGGGATAGAGGGCATGATCGACCGCGGAGTGGAAGAGGCGATCCCGCTCCGGCCTGACCTCGTCGTCGAGAAACCAACGGGGATTCTCCTCCTCGATCTCCATCAGCTTCTCGAAGTAGTTGCCCGAGAGCATCATCTTCGATTCCAGCAGCAGGGCGGGATTGTCCGAGGCATCGGCGATCGCCTCGGCTTCACGCAGCGCCTCCTTCTCCCGGCCCGCGCGGAGGAGGACCATCAGCTTGCGGCGGAGCGCCTTCGCCTGACGCGCCGGTTCCCACGCCTCGCCGGCCACGATGTCGAAAATTCCGAGGGCTTTTTCCAGATCGCGTTCCCGACCCGAGTCGGCGAGACGCTCCGCATAGGCCAGGCCGATCTCGGCGGCAGGAGAAGCCTCGCGTCCAATCCAGGGCGCCTGTTCGTCCCAGATGCTGGCCAGCAGTTCGAGCTGGGCCGAGGCGGGATCTCCCAGAGCAGCGGCTTCCTCCGCGGAGAGGGAAAACTCGATCCGTTCAATGGCCTCCCAGGGAATCTCGACCTTCGACTTGCCTCCACCGTCGCGAGTGAAGGAAAAGGTGATTCCCTTTTCGCTCTGCGAAACGATCTCGCCGGACTGAAAATTGCCGTTCTGCAGGTGGACCGTCTCCCCCTCGGATGGCGGGGTCGCGGCGAGGAGGCCGCACAGGATTCCGATCCACACCGAAAGGGCGCCTGCCGGGAATGTTCGCGAGATCATGCCTGGCCTCCCTTCCCCGTGACGACCCCGGTCGGCTCTTCGGTTGCCGGCTTGTGGGACTCCAGTTCGTCCATCTTCCGGCGTCCCAGACCCGATTCGCGAAACTCCCGGAGATCTTCTCTCCCCGCCAATTCGGCGTAGACCTCGTAGGCCTCGCCCAGCTTGCCCAATTTCTCCAGCGCCTGACCGCGTCGGTAGTAAGCCTGGGCCACGAGGTCCCGATACTTGCCGTAGACCAGGTAAACCCGCTCGTAGTAGGCGGTGGCTTTCAGGTATTCCGCCTCGCCGGTCAGATGCTCGCCGATCAGAAAAAGGGCTTCGGCCTTGTTCTCCGCAGAGGCCACCGGACTCTCCAGCAGAGCCTCCAGATCGGTCACCACGCCGGCGGCACTTCCTTCGTCGATCTCCAATCGGACCCGCCGCAGAATGATCTCCGCGAGATCGGTGGAAAGGGCGGCACGACGCTCATACTCGCGGTATTGCTCGATGGCGTCCTGCGTCCGCCCCTCCAACTCGGCGATTCGGCCGAGTCCCCGATAGGCCCGCGCCTTGTGGAAGGAGAGAGGGTTCCACCGCCGCAACTCCCGGTAGAGGTCCGCCGCTTCGGCCAGTCGGTCGTTTTCCACCAGGGCGTCAGCCACGTCGGCGACGATCTGGGGATTGTGGATCTCGGGGTCAATCAGGGTGTCGATGCGGAGGAGCAGCGCCTCGGCACTGGCCACCTCGCCCTGTTCCCTCTTCAGCATGGCGTCGGCCCAGAGAGCACGCACCGCTAGGGTGACCCGCTCCTCGCGATCGGCCTCGATGTAGAGCATCTGCAGGTCCCGGGTCAGCTCGGACATTCCCTCGGGCCCGGCGCGTCGATAGAGCCGGGGCAGGGCGAGAAACAATTCCTCGATGGAAAAGAGTTCGGGAGTGTTGCCGTGTTTCCGGATGGTATCCCAGTAGACTTCCCGAGCCTTCTCCGGTTCCCCGCCGTGCACATGGGTCCAACCGATCCAGTACACCGCCTCGGGCATCCGCTGACTCTCGGGATATTTTTCGAGAAAAGACTGGTAGTGGGACCGCATCCTGGGGATCTCCTCGAGCAGCTTGTAGGCCTGGCCCGTCTTGAAATAACCGTCCTCGAAGAAGCGGGTCGACTCCGGATCGATCGACGCATAGGCGGCCAGTCCCTCGTCGGCCCGTCCCTCGCCGAGCAGGGCATCGCCCAGCAGCAGCCAAGCCTCGTCCCGATCCGCGGCCACGTCGCCGTATTCGTCGAGAAACTCGCGGAACCGGTCGATGGCACCGACATAGTCGGCCTGACAGAAGACGCAGTAGGCCCGGCGAAACACGGCCTCCGGCTCATACTTGATGCCGCGGTCGCCGTAGCGCTCCAGGTAGTCTCCCATGTGCGCGAAGGCCTCCTCGTAACGCTGGGCAAATGAGTGGGCCATCCCCTTCCAGTAGAAGGCGTCCTCCTCTACCGAGGCGTTGCTCCCCCCCCTGGCGAGCACTTCGTCGAATGAAGCGATGGCCTCGTCGTTCTCGTCCTGAAGCAGCTGGCAGAATCCCTTCAGGAACAGGGCCTTGGCCGCGAGAGGGTGATCGGGAAACGAAGCCGCCAGATTGCCGAAGACGGCCTCCGCGTCGCCGTTGAGCTGCAGCTTCATCATGGCGTCGGCCTGCATGTAGAGCACCTGCGGGAGGTTCTTGTTCTCCGGTTGATCCCCGAAAGCGATCAGATAGTTCTCCGCCGCCTCCAGGGCCCGGGGCCAACGTTCCAGCTGACTCCAGCACTGGATCACCGCCATCGAGGCCGACTCCACCACCGGACTGATCTCCATGCGCTGGAGCATGTCCTCCATGATCAGAGCCGCCTCCCGATAGCGCTCCAACCGCTGGAAGGCCATGGCGAGACGGAGCCGGAGCGCGGCGTCGAAATTCTCGATCTCCCGGAAATTCTCCAGTTCGCGTTCCACCCGGCGGATGGTTCCATCCAGCTGAAAGATGACGCTCTGCATCTTCGGGTCGCCCGCGAGGGCCTCGCGCCGCGCCCGGAGCCGGGCCAGCTTTTCCTCCTGGTGGGCGATGAGTCGATCCCTCGGCCAGATGCGCTGCAGGCAGGCGATCGCCGAGTAGTAGTCCTCCCGCTCCATGAAGTGGGAGCCGAGTCCCAGGGCCATGGTCTGGAAGGAGACGATCTGGTCGAGTTCCTCCATGCGGGGGAACTCTTCCTCGAGAAGCCGCAGCGCCTCGCCGAACTGTTCCGATTGCTGCAGGGCGATCATCCGCATGACGACCCCCCGCGAGGCAAAGGGTTTACCGCCCCGGGCCTTCCTCAGGTTGGGCACCTGGTGGCGAAAGAACTCCGCCGCGGTGCGGTGGTACCCCTGGAGAACGTAGCAGGTGCCGAAGAGGGTCAGCGCCTCGAGCCGCCGGGTGTAGGTAAAATCGGTCTCCTGGAAAAAGGCTCCGAAAGCCTCCTGGGCCTCGCGCCACTCGTTGTCTTGAAGGAGTTGCAGGGCAGCCCAGAAGGCCAGTTCCTCGCGGATATCGCGGGGCAGGTCGGCCTGTTGCAGGGCTTTCTCGATGTAGGGTCCGGCCTCGGAGGCCCGGCCATTCGTGATCTTGCACAGCGCGATCAGCGCGTAATTCTTCCGCACGATCTCCGCGACCTGAGGTTCGTTCCCATAGTCGCGCTCGAAGGCGAGAAAAAGCGCCTCGGCCGATTCGTAGTCGCCGCTGGAGTACGCCGCATTCGCCCGGGTGATCAGCTCGTTCGCCGTCAGCGTTCCCGGCTCGGGCAAAGCCACCTGAGCCGTCCCCGAAGCAGGAAGCAGCGCGAGACAGAGGAAAAATACACCCGCCCCGGCAAACGCGGCAATCTGTCGCAGTGCGGTACCCATGGAAAGCGATGGAATCACACGCCGTCCGGCGAGAAAAGCAAAGAAAATGTTTCATTCCGCTCCCGGCTGAGGCCGCGCCCTGAAGAAGAGGCGGGATCGAGAACCCCTGCTGGAGTCGCACTCCCTCCCCGCGAAATGCTCAGTGGGTCAGCGCGTAAAACACGATGTTGATCCCCAGGGGATAGGCGTACTTTTCGGAGAATTCCCGAAAGTACCAGGGATCGGTCCCCTCTTCCTCCCAACCGTCGCCGAGGTCGGTGTTGAAGCAGATGATCATGCACATGCGACCCTTGTCATCAAAGACGGCCCGGTAGTGGGGTGTCTCGGAACCGGGTTTGTTCCACTCGTAGGTGATGCCCTGCTCCCGACCCATCTGCGCCATGCCCACGGCGGGAATCTGCGGTTTCATCTCGAGGTCGAAGACGATGTGGAAGATCGGGTGATCCAGCTCCAAGTCGACCGGTTCGCGATCCGGGAAGATCTGTTTCAACGCCCGGTAGAAGTTCTTCCACTCGTAGGCACCCCAGAAATCGTCCACCATGATGAACCCGCCATTGAGCAGGTAATCCCGCAGGATCTTCGCCTCCTCGTCGGTGATCCAGATGTCCCCCGGCTCGATCATGTAAATGAAGGGATAGTGGCGCAGTTGCTCGGGGTCGATATCCACGATGGCCCCCTTGGGATCGACCTCCAGGGAGGTCAGCTGTTGCAGCCGGTAGGAGAAATTCAATTCGGAATCCGGGTAATCGATGAGCCACTTGGCCCTTTGCCCCATCCAGGTGCCCGAGTTGTACCTCAGGCGTGCGAAGGTGAAGACATCGTTGGGCAACTCCGCGTCGACCTCCCAATCCGGAAAATCATAAAACTGGCCCCTGCCGAAATCTCTCGGGTCCTCGGGCAATTGCCCATCGCGGATGCCGAAATAGACCGGCTCCACCGCGCGGGGAAAGTCCTGGGCCAGGGCGAAAGCCGCCAACAACCCGGTGGATAGGGACGCGACTCGGGCGATCGTGGAGCGCAATCGATTCACCGGGGCAGCATCCCCCGGCACCAGCACTCCGTCAAGAATCATTGCTCGAACCCGAAGGCGCGTTCCAGTCGGCGGCTGAGCAGGGACAAGGGCAGGGTCAGCGCGAGGTAGCCGGCGATCAGAGGGAGGTAGGCCTCGAACGTGGCCGCGGTGTAGGAATTGGCGGCTCGCGCCTGCATGAGGAACTCGGGGACCGAGATGATGTAGAGCAGGGAGGAATCCTTGATCAGATTGGCGAATTGTCCGGTGGAGGCGGGCAGGACTCGCCGAATCGCCTGCGGCACGATGATGTGGCGGTAGATCTGGGCATCGCCCAGTCCGATGGCCCGGGCCGAGAGCCATTGACTGCCGGGGATCGACTCCACGCCTGCCCGGAAGATTTCCGCGAGATAAGCTCCCGCAAAGAGAGAGAGGATCGCGATGCCAAAGCTGAGCCGGTTGTCCCAGCCGAGAGAATTGCCCACGATGTAATAACCGATGAGGATCTGAGTGAGCAGCGGGGTGCCCCGGACGAACTCGATGTAGGCCCGGGAGAGCAGTCGAGCCGGACGCACCGGGGACAATTGACCCACGGTGAGGAAAACCCCCACGGCCGTGCTCAGGACCAGCGAGACGAGGGAAATGACGATGGTGACGCCCCAACCCGAGAGCAGATTCTTCCAGTAAGGCAGCACCGCGGGCCAGTTGTAGCGATGCGCCAGCACGACCCAGATGACGTAGCAGAAACCCGCGGCGAGCACGAGAAAGACCAGCCAGCCAAGGATGCGCGAAGCCTCTCTCATCGGGTCAGGGCGGGGTTCAGTAGCCCTCCTCCTGCATCTTGTGGATCAGCTTGTCGAGGTGCTCGATGTAGCCATCGACATCGACGCTCGACGGCTCGGGTTGTCCTTTCACCGCATAGAGCCAGCCGTCGACGTAGGGACTGCTCTTGACCACGCAGGCATCGATTTCGAGATAAGGGTTTCCCTCGTGGAAGGCGCCCTCCATGACGCAGAGGAGGTCGCTGGCGGCCTTGAAGCCCTCGACGTAGCCGATCTCCTGCCCGGGTTGCACCGGGTCGCCCGGGGCGAGGTCAAACCTGGCCTCGACCAGTTCCCCGAGCATGCGGGTGGCGAATTTGGAAAAGCCCACCCGCCAGGTTCCGTCGCCCTGGTCGGCCATCCAGTAGTGACTCAGCGAATAGCGAAACTCCACGGGAAACTTCGCGGTGAATCGGGAGTGCTTGTATCTTCGGTATTCCACAACTTTCTCAGCTTACGTATCTGGCCCGCAGAAACTCCGCCAACATGCGAAGTTTCGACAGGCGGTAGCGGTGGGCAAACACATGATAGCCGTCCCGCTCAATCTTCCGCAGGATCCCGAAATAGATGCGCCGCATCAACTCCGGCGATCTCATCGAGGCCCGGTCCTCGACAGGCAGGGCGGCGAGTGCCCGGCCGCAGAATTCGCGAGCCCTCTCGGCCTGGCGCGCCATCAGGGCCACAAACCGGTCGCGGGGAAAGCGGTTCTCCAGGATCTCCTCCGGAGTCAGGCCGAATGCCTCCAGCTCGGCGAGGGGGAGGTAGAGACGTCCCTGCCGGGCATCCTCCCCCACGTCGCGGATGATGTTGACCCACTGCAGGGCGTAGCCGAGTTCCTCGGCGTAGACCCGGCATCGCGGGTTGCGGTATCCGAACAGTTCGATGCTGACGAGGCCGACCGCGCTGGCCACCCGGAAACAGTACCGCCTGAGATCCTCCACCGTGACGAAGCGGGGCGCCTCGATGTCCATCTCCACCCCCTCGACGATCTGGACGAGGAGTTCGCGGTCCAGTCCCCGCCTTCGCACCAGATTGTCGAACTCGCTTTCAATTCCAGCGGCCGGATGATCGCAGCGGCCCGCGGCCAGGCTCTTCCAGCGGTCGAGTTCCCGCGCTTTCTCCCCTGGGGACCGATCGGGATCGTCGGCGATGTCGTCGATCAAGCGGCAGAATCCATAGAAGATCCGCATGTCCGCCCGCTTTTCCGGAGGCAGGAGGGCTAGGGCGAAGGCGAGATTCGACCCGCTGCGCCTCACGATTTCTTCTGCACTCTCCGTCTGACCCGGTCTCACTGAATCGGACCGAAATGGTTTCCGAAGGGGAAGAAAACGAACATCGCCTTGCCCACGATGTTGTCCTCCGGCACGGGGCCCCAATTCCGCGAATCGAGGCTGTTCCGGCTGTTGTCGCCCAGGGCGAGATATTCGCCGGGCCCGAGCATGAATTCGTCGAAGAGCCCCAGCTCCCAATATCCTCCGTAGCGCCCCTCGGCGGCCATGACCCGGCGAATGCCCGGCTCCGTGGCCGGTTCACCGTCCACGAGAAGGTTGGGCTGCTCGATGCGGATGTGATCCCCGGGCACACCCGCGATCCGTTTGATGTAGTGTTGCGAACCGAACCTCGGGTCGTCCAGGGGAATCCCGTCGATGCCCCAGGTGTTGAAGACGAAGACATCCCCGCGCTTCGGCTTGCTCCAGTGGTAGGCCCACTTGTTCACGATGAGCATATCCCCGGTCTCAATGTAGCCCCGGGCCAGGATTTCCCCCTTGCGGAAGGAAGGTTTCAGAATGTCCTTGGTCAGCAATTGCTGCACCCGGCTCTTCGTCCCTGAGGCCGCGTAGCGGTGCCCTTTCCGCGTGTAGAGATAGGTGCGGGGGAAGAGGATGAGAAAGGGCTTGGAAAGAAAGGCCGATTTCCCCAGCGCCAGCGAATCGCCATCCTCCTTGGCCCGCCACTCCACGTGGCTTCTGCCAAACCAGATGTTGTCGACGAATCGGCCGAGGGGCCCCGGTCGCTCGTAGTCGTCGGCAGCGCGATATTCATCCCTGCCATCGGCGACCTCGGGCGCCGGATAGGCGATGATGCCGTTGAGGGTGGGCTGCATCGAACCCGTGGGAATCTTGAACTGCTGGATGAAGTAGGCCCGGATGCCCATGGCGATCACCACAGCGACAAAGAGCACCTCGATATTTTCCTTGAGCAGCGAGGGCCGGAAGGCGGGAACCGCTTTCTTGCATGTTTTCGAGATGTTTTCCGCCATCTCCTCGAACTTCTTCCGCGCGATGCCGTTGTCGTCGATCGACCCGGAAAACTCATCCCGCAGACCGACGATCTCGTTCCTCTTTTCTTCGGAGAGAAGATCGTCATTGTAGCGGAGGAACCGATTCACCCCCTTGGCGAATTGGCGGGCCTGCTTCCGCCCCTTCCGGTCCAGGGGTTGGTTGGCCCGGGGGTCGTCCTTCTTCTTTTTGCTGTTCTTCGGATCGGAACCGGGGATAAAGGAAAACATTTCGCCTGAGATTTTGGGGAGGTTTACCGGGCTGACCGCCTCTCGCCCCGTCTTTGGGTAAGAGCGTCTTAACCCGCATCGAGGGGGAAATCAATCCCCCGTCTTGAGAACCTTGATGAAGGCTTCCTGGGGGATACTGACCTTGCCCACCGATTTCATCCGCTTTTTTCCCTCTTTCTGTTTTTCCAGGAGCTTCCTCTTCCGCGAGATGTCGCCGCCATAGCACTTGGCCGTGACGTTCTTGCGCATGGCGGTAATCGTTTCCCGGGCAATGATTTTTCCTCCGATCGTGGCCTGAATCGCCACGGTGAAGAGTTGCTGTGGAATGACCTCCTTCAGCTTGGCCGCCAGTTCGCGGCCGCGCGCCTGCGCCTTGTCCACGTGAACGATGGTGGAAAAGGCGTCGACCGGTTCCCCGGCGATCAACATATCCATCTTGACCAGCTTGGACTGGCGGTACTCGCCGTGTTCGTAGTCCATGCTTCCGTAGCCGCGGGTCATGCTCTTCAATTTGTCGTTGAAATCGACGAGAATCTCGTTCAGCGGCATGATGCAGGTCAGGAGCACCCGGGTGCTGTCGAGCGTCTCCGTGTTGACCAACTCACCCCGCTTTTCCGCGACCAGCTTCATCATATCACCGATGTACTCGTTCGGTGTCATGATGTAGGCCTTCACGGTGGGCTCCGAGATCCGGTCGATCACCTGGGGTTCGGGAAGGTAACTCGGGTTGTCCACCTCGACCTCTTCGCCGTCGGTCTTGACCACCCGGTAGATCACCCCTGGGTAGGTCGAAATCACGTCCATGGAGAACTCCCGTCGAAGCCTCTCCTGGACGATCTCCATGTGAAGCAGGCCGAGGAAACCGCAGCGGAAACCGAAGCCCAGCGCGGCGGAACTCTCGGCCTGGTAGGTGAAGGCGGCGTCGTTGATCTGCAGCTTGCCCATGGCGAGTTTGAGCTGCTCGAAGTCATCGGAGGCAATCGGGTAGATGCCCGAGAAGACCATGGGCTGGATCTCCTTGAATCCGGGCAAGGCTTTCTTCGCGGGGATTCGGGCATCGGTGATGGTGTCCCCGATCTTGACCTCGGCAGAACTTTTCATGTTGGCGATGAGGTAGCCGACATCTCCCGCGTGCAGGACGTCCCGTTTGAATTGCCTCGGCGTGAATACGCCGACCTCTTTGACCTCATAAGTCTTGCCGGTGGCCATCGTGCGAATCGCCGTGCCTCGCTGGACATCCCCATCGACCACACGGATGTAACTGACCACCCCTCGGAAATTGTCGAAGACCGAGTCGAAGACGAGGCAGCGCAACGAGGATTCGTCCCGAGAGATTTCCGGGGGAGGAATCCTTGCGACGATGGCCTCGAGAATGTCTTCCACCCCGATCCCCATTTTGGCGCTCGCCTCGATCGCCTCTTCGGCCGGAATGGCGAGGATGTCTTCGAGCTGCTTTTTCACCGCGGGCACATCGGCGTTGGGCAGGTCGATTTTGTTGATGACCGGTATCACCGTGAGATTCGCCTGCATGGCGAGGTGGACGTTGGCCACGGTCTGGGCCTCGACGCCCTGGGCCGCATCGACCAGGAGGAGCGCCCCCTCACAGGCGGCCAGACTTCGGCTCACCTCATAGGAGAAGTCGACGTGGCCGGGGGTGTCGAGGAGGTTGAGTTGGTAGGCCTTGCCGTCCCTTGCCAGATATTTCATGGTCACGGGATGGGACTTGATGGTGATTCCCCGCTCCCGCTCCAGGTCCATCGAATCAAGGAGCTGATCCTGCCTTTCCCGTTGGGAAATGGTCTGGGTGGTCTCGAGCAAACGGTCGGAAAGAGTCGTCTTTCCGTGGTCGATGTGCGCGATGATCGAGAAATTCCGTGTGAGTTCGATGGACATGATCGCCAAGCGACGAATCTAGGTCGAACCCCGGGAAAGTAAAGAAGATCAAATTTCGATGCCCTCGGCGTCGAGAAGGTGCCCGAGGGTCTCCTCCATCTTGCGGCGACACTCTGCCGTAGCCTGGTGGAGGAATGCGTGGAGCTTGGCGTCTTCCTCGTTTCGGTCCTCGCACTCCAGGCTGTATTGCTCGAAGGCGGCAAGACTTCCGAGGAGTTGGGCCAGATGCTGGGGACATTCACACGCGACGATCGGCGCCGCATCCGCGAGCGATGCCAGTTGCTCGTCGGTAAAGAGCCGCTCCGGCGTGCGGGCTTCCCTGGCCGTGGGCAACTCCTGCCGTTCCCGCTTCGGCTTGCGCGGGGGCATGTCCCACTCGGCGGCACACGCCAGCACGATCTCCGAGGCGCGGACCGGGGATTTGAGGAGCGTCACCCGTTCCGTATTGCAGGTTGCCAATGTCCGGGCCGAGGCGAATTGGTAAACCGCGATGGCGCGGCGGGCGCGGAGGGAGTCGAGCGATTCCTCCAACCGCTCCAGGGTTTCGGGGAAGAGATTCCCCGTTTCCACGATGAGAACGTCGATGCTCCCGGGCTGGATGGACCGCTCCAGCGCTTCGAGCGAAGGATGCTCCGCACTCACCTTCAACCCGGGAAGGGTCTCGCTGGCCTCGTGGACGGCACGGCGCGCCTGCACCGCGACAAGGCCGATGCGGCACTGCTCGCCCGTCGCCGTCGCTTGCCCCTCGGTCTCCGCCGTTTGCTGCAGACGCTCCTCCAGAGCTTCGATGTCCAGCTTGGCGATGGCGCTGATGCGGTCTCCGTAATCGACCAGCGCCTTCAAGAGAGTGAGGCGCCGGATGTCCTGGCGGTGGTAACGACGCCGACGCGAATCGGAACGATCCGGCTCGACCACGCCATAACGCCGCTCCCAAACGCGCAGGACGTGGGTGGACAAGCCGGTGAGCTTCGAAACCGCACTGATTTCGAAAAACTCTTCCCCCGACTCTTCCTCTAAATTCGTTGCCATCGCCACAGGGTACGTCGGAACCGTGAAAAATTGGACAAACTCAGCAAAAAAACCATTTGTCTAACCTTTGTTCAGGTGCAAACGTAGACAAGGTGGAGACATCAATTAGACAAATGGACAAACTCGACAATATCAACCCAGAGCGTCGCGCAGAATACGAACTGATGCAACAAATCGCCCGGGGAGACACCCAGGCTTTTGAGGCGTTCAACAAGCAATACTACACGCTGATTTTTACGACCGTCTACAAGGTCCTCAACCATCACGAGGACTCACAAGATGTCAGCAACGAAGTCCTGACCACGATGTGGAAAAAGGCGGGCGACTACCACCCGGCCAAGGGAAGCCTGGTGACGTGGATTTGCACGACATCGCGAAATCGGGCGATCGACCGCATTCGGAGCGTGCAGCGGCGCTCGGCCCTCTATGACCGGTACGAGGCCAAACTGGAGTCGGAGATGCCAGAGAAGAGGAGCTCGGGTCGTGAAGACCTCTATCGCTCGGATGCGCGAAGACTGCTCCACGACGCCGTGGTCACGCTTTCCCCCGAACAGCGGGAAGTCATCGTGCTCGCTTACTTCGAGGGCCTGACCCAGCGCCAGATCGCGGAAAGAATCCAAAGCCCCCTGGGCACGGTGAAGGCCCGCATCCGCCGCGGCGTGGAAAAACTGCGCACCGCTTTTAATGACGACCTCGACGGAGAAGGGAAGCTTCTCCTTTCCAGCGTCGCCTAGACCGGCCCGATCCGGTCGAAACCAAGAATCCTCCCAAACCCCGGAATGGTCGCCGCGAAAGTGGCGGCCATTCTTCGTTTTGATCAATCGAGAATGATCGGCTTCGGGCCGGTGGGCTCGGGGCGATCGCGCGCCGGTGGGATTGGAGCGTTGGGCACTCCATTCGGCCGAAAAATTCGCGCGTGCATGACTTCCGGCGGTTGCACGTCGATGGCGATCTCCTCTAACCGGTCCACCTGCGCCGCAGCCAAGGGCGTCGTGTAGATGTTCATCACATCATACATCGCCTCCTCGGCCCACTTTTCCCGGTGTTCCCTCACGCCTGCCTTGAATTCGTCGATCTGATTCTGCCCCTTGATGTTTTCCGGGATCGGAACCGTCTCGAGGTCTTTTTCGAACGAATCGATCCTGGCGTTCACTTTCTCCGCGACGATCGGCCCGAGAAACTTGGAAAGCTGCAGGTATTCCTCATCCGGAAGTGCGTTGAGATTGTAGGTGATCCGGTCTCTGGTGCGGTTCGGACGCAGGTTGTCGAGCCGTTCACTGTTCCACAGCACCCAACCGGCGTTCACCCGCTGGAGGGTGCTGTAGTCTCTCGCCTTGAGATAAATGTCAAAACTGTCTGGCGCCACGTAGTAGATCAGCGCCACCCGGCGCAGCACGTTGGCTCTCTTGATCAGTTCGACGAATGGAGAATCTCCGCTGAAAAGTTGCTCTTCGGTCAGTCCCTGCTCCGGATTGACTGAAACCTCGATGCGAATCCGGTCCCCGGCGAACTCGGGGTGATAGACCAGGGGGCCTTTGCTGGCGTTTGCCTCGAAAAATTCCTGTACCTTGGCCTGATCGAGGCGGAATTTGCGCACAGGAAACTCCCTCTTCGACTCCTGCTGATTTTCGTTGGTTCCAAAGACCCGCTCGAAGATACTCCGACCCTCCGGCAGCTTCAGACTCTTCAGATTGACCGGTTTCAGGTAGTCGAGCGCCTCCTTGTCCCTCCGCGTTCGCGCCTGAAAATCGGCCCGCAGCGGTTCGAACCCTCCCCGGTCGTTCTCCCTCGTCGAGTTGATGTTGTGAACATAGGACCCGATCTCGCCTCCCCGGTAGACCAGTCGGGTGAAATTCGCGTCGAGGGCGTCCCGGATTTTGACCATCAGTTCATAGGGATCGCCGATCACGTAGAGCTTTTCGTGTCGGCAGGCCACGTAGAAAACCAGCGACTGATCGTCGGCTGGTCGGGGGTCGGGGAGCGTGATCTCCCGGGGAGGCGGCTCATTCCGCTTCGGTTTCGCGGCGAGAGCTGCCTCCAGGTCGTTCAGCTGTTCCACCGCCTCCGTGTTGCGCTCCTCCTTCTCCTCCTTGATCGGTTCCAGTTCCTTCGACTTGGCGAGCAGCTCCTCCAGGTCGGACGTCATCCGCGCCAGTTCCTCGTTCTCCTTTTCGAACTGCTCCAGGGCGAGCGCCAGTTGCTCGACTTCCTCGGGATCGATCTGCTCCTCCACCTCCGCCTTGGTGGAACGCAATTCCGCAAGGTTGTCGAGGGTTTTCTGGCGGCTGGACTTCATCGCCTCGAGCTCCTCCACGCTGATCTCGGGCATGTTTTCCACGATCTTTTTCACCGCGGCAGTGATGCCGAGGCTGCTGACAATCAGGATCAATAGAAGGATGCCGACCACATTGGTCATCGCGTCCATGAGCGAGTCCATGCTGCGCTCCTCATCCTGTCTGGGTCGTCTCGCCATGAGTCGGGTTCAGGGCCGAAGGTACTGCTGGAAGGGGGAGAGGTCCACCTTGCCCTTGGCCGGCAACGGGAGCCGGCCCGGGGTGATTCTCGCGTTGTTTTCGGCATTGAAAGCTTGAACCACATTGACGGCCTCGCTGTAGGCTTTCGCCGAGTCCATGTTCCCCCGCACTAGGAAAATGAGGCTATTGACGGGACGTGAGGCAACAATCTCAAGAAGGTTCTTGAAATCCTCGTTCTGATTCAGGGTCGAAAGAGGGATGGTGATCGGGTCCTCCGAAAGGCTCTGGTGGATGCGGATGGCGTTGTTCGCCGCTTCCACGAAATAGGGAAAGCGATTGAATCCCGAGCCGCTGGGCCGAACCCGCAGCCGGGGCGGCTCCGGGGGAAGATCGCGTCGTTCCAGCTCGGCGAGCAGTTCCTCGATCTTTGCCGTGATCTCGGGATACTCCTCGTCCAGCCGGGTAATCGCGTCCTGCAGCGCATTGATTTTGGCGATCAACTCATTCCGGGTTTCGTCGATCTCTTCCTGATTTTCCTGCAGTTCCTTGAGCCGGACCAGCTTGTCCCTTTTCGCGATCAGGTCACGGTTCTCCTGAATCAGGGATTCGATGAGGTTGCGCAGCTTGTCGTATTCCTCCCGGTCCTCCTCCTGCTGCTTTTTCAGTTCCAGCCACTCCTGCGCCCGCAGGATCTCGTCGGGCGTCCGCCCTTCCGCCTTCTCCATTTGGGAGAGGTTGACCACCACGATGATCAGGGTGAGGCAGCCGATGATGCACACGAGAATGCTGAGGAAGGGGAACAGGTTCACCGACATCCCCGTATTTTTCCGCCGCGCCATATCGCCTTCGTCGTTGCCGTGAATGGTTGGGGATCAGGAACGACCCAGACCGAACCATCCTCTTTTCTTTACCACGACCTGCTTGCCGTTCAACTCCTTGAGCACCGTGTTGAGGTTGTGAATTCCCTCGGAAAGACTTCCCACCTGCTTGGTGATGGCTGAAACCGATTCTGTCCGAATCTTTTCCAGCGACTGGAAAAAATCCTCGTCGAGCCGTTTCTCGTAATCCTCCGCCCGCCTGCCGATGGCTTCGAGTTGCTTCTCCACGGCTGCGGCGACCTTCTCGTACTGTTTCGACTGGTGGTCCAGGCTCGTCTCCATGCCCTTCTGCACCCGCTCGAACCGCTCCAGGATGTCTCTCTGGTTCGTCGCCATGGCCTCTCCGACAGCGTGGAGGAGCTGGCTGTCGGAATCGAACTGCGCCGTGCTGGCCCCGCCGTCGTCGAGGCGCTTGAGCAGGTTGTCGATGCAATATTCGTCCACGTCGGTGACGACGTCCTCCTCCTGGCTCTGCAGGGCGCTCGCGGGGAAGGCCAGGATGATGGAGAAGACCAGAGCGAGCAGGGTGGTATCGAAGGCCATGCCCATCGAGCCCAGCACCGGGGTGAGCGCCGACATGATCTGATCCATGCCTCCCCCCTCGGAGGCGCCACTGCCCGCGCTGAGCACGTTGCCGAACCCCCCGATCGCGGAACTGATCCCCAGGACCGTACCGATGAATCCCATGATGGGGATCGCCCAGAGGAACACTTTCACCAGGGCGTAGCTGCCCGCCACTTTGTTGGCATCGACCTCCGACTGGGAGGCGATCATCTGGGCGACCTCGGGGTTTTTCTGACGCAGGTAGAAGAACTCCAGCGCCTTGCGGATGCGGTTGACGATGTAGGTGTTGCGCAGCTTTTTGGGGAAATTGAGCAGGTTGTCGTGGAACTCCTTGAGGTTGTGCACGTTGACTTCCTCGCCGATCGAGGCGGGCAGGGCCTGGATGAGCATGGCGCGCTGCTGGCGCCGGATGTTGAGGGCCTTGAGGATGAGGATGCCGATGCACCACCCACTGAGGAAGGTGGAGGCATACTGGGGCCACCCCCGCTTCGCGAAGAAGAGTTTGATCCAGGGACCGGTGACCTCGCCCGCCTCGTTGACCGTGTCGGGGATGAGAAAAATGACGAGGTAGATCAGGAGGGTGATCCCGACACCGATACCCAGGGCGATCCAGAGATTGACCGACGCCGGGTGCGCTCCTTGAGCCGTTCCCAGGTTCAATTCCGGCAGCGTGGGAGTCATCGAATCGGAAGCGAGTTCCTCGGAGAGTTCCTCCTGTCCGAAGTCTTCGGGTATCTCGATTCGCGTTCCGCAGGCCGGGCACTTGACGGTTTTTCCGGCGAAATCGGCTTCTCCCTGAAGAGTGATCTGGCAAGAGGGGCACTGGAAATTCATTCGATGGATTCTGGCGTAGAGGTCACGGCACAAAAAATTACACCTTGGTAAATCTCGAACCGTCTGGTAACTTGAAGGGTGCGAATCCTAACCTAACCGAATCCCCCTTTTCGAGCAAAAAAGTTCAAAATCGATTCTCCGTTTCTCTCCATCCATCGCAGGTCCCTTCGCAAGCGTCGAAAAGATGAATTCCCCCACCCTTCTTCCTGCGATCCTGACCCTTGCCCTGCTCTCGGGCACGGGGGGCTGTGCGCGTCGGGAGATCAAGGTCAAGCAGACGCCGATTCCGGTGTTCAAAATGCCCCTGGACCTCGATCGCACCCACCGTCAGTGGGAGGCCATGCACCGGGGAGAAGAAGTCGACCTTGCGGAGTACAACGACACGGTGGGCCACGCCATCTCGCAGATCGCGTTCCGCATGACGAAGCGGACCTCGGCGCCCCTCGCGCTGAAGACGACCCGGGGGGAAGTCCCCCTCGAGATCGACCGTTCCGGTATCGAGAACCCCTCGGCGATCGATCGGGTCATACCCATCGACTCGATCAAGGTGAAGCGGGGACTGCGCTCGAACACTCGGGTCAACGGGATCGGCGCTCCGCTGGTGGTGCGGCAGAAATGGACTCCCAAAGATCCCATGGTGGCGACCACCGGGCTGTGGTACCCGGTTACGGCCATCCTCGACCTGAACGACCCGTCGCGGCCGGTGATGCGGTTTCTCGATCCGACCAAGCCCGAAAACGCCACAGTTCGGCTCGGCCGGCAGTCCTTCCCCCTGCAGGCCGATTACACGGCATCGATCGCCCGGGACCTCTACGACCGGCAGACCCAGTTCGTCAACCTGTCGGGTCTCATCCAATACGAGAGATTCTCCAAGCACATGGGTCTCTACCGGATCTCCGCATTCGATCCGGAGAAGATACCGGTGGTTTTCGTCCACGGTCTGAAATCCACCCCCAACACCTGGAACGACACCCTCAACGAGATGCTGGCCGATCCCGTGGTCCGGACTCGATACGAGTTCTGGACCTTCGGCTATCCCACGGGAGCCCCGGTGCCCTTTCTCTCCAGCAAACTGAGGGATGAGTTGAGGGCCATGGCCGCCTTCCGCCGGAGAAACGGCGCCCCGAACGACCGGGTCACCCTGGTAACCCACAGCATGGGCGGACTGATCTCCAAGCCCCTGACCCAGGCGAGCGGCACCTACCTCTGGGACCAGGTGTTCACCGTTCCCCCGGATCGCCTCAGTGTTTCCGAAGACGAACGCCAGTTGCTCCAGAAGATGTTTCTTTTCGAGCCGCTGCCCTACATCGACCGGGTCGTGTTCATCGCGGTCCCCCACAAGGGGTCCTCCCTCGCCAACCACCGGATCGGGAGCATCGCCGAAGTCCTCATCGAGGCTCCCAATAATCTGGTGCACCTGGGCGCAACACTGGTCAACTCGGCCAACCACGAGCTGACCCCCCTCGGTGAGGAGGTGGTGGCCAAGGTTCCCACCAGCGTCCAGCAGTTGAGCCTCGATTCCCCCGCGATCCGCCTGTTCTCCTCGCTCCCCCTGAATCCGGCGGTGACCTACCACTCCATCATCGGAAACGAAAAAGGCCCCGAACGCCAGCCCAACCACCTCAGCTCCGACGGGGTGGTCCGCTACGAGAGCAGCCACATCGATGGGGTGGAATCCGAACTCGTGATCAAGGCGAAACACGGAGTCCATGAATACCCCGCGGCGATTGAGGAGATCGTGCGCATTCTCAAGGAGAATTGAGGCGGAAGAGGTCTTCGAACCTCTGTCCCTGTCCCCGTAACCCGGCGAGGTTCCGGCGGGAGCGCAATCGCCGGAGCCGGGACTCACTTCGGCAGTATGGTCACCCGTTTCAGCCGGGCGGAATCACTCGGACTCCAGGTTTTCACTTTGTCGTGATCCTTGAAGTGATTGTGGATGATCCGGCGATGATAGGAATTCATGGGCTCGAGCTTGGCCGCCTGATTCGTGTTGATGACCCGGGCGGCGACGTGTTCCGCCTCCTCGATGAGCCGCTGCTCCAGGGAGACGCGGTAGTAGTCGATGTCTACCCGGAATTTCGGGCTGTCGGGGAATCGATCCTGAACGATGCGATTGGCCAGATACTGCAGTTCATCGAGCCGCTCACCGCGGTGCCCGATGAGCAGTTTGGGCTCTCCCGAGGCCACGTTTACCGTGTTGTGTTCCCGATCGACGTCCACCGTCACGACGAAACCGAGGTAGCCGAGCATGTTGTCGATCACCTCCTGAGCGACATCCAGATGTTCCATGGGCGAGAAATTCGTTCCAGCCCTCAGGTTCTCCCGACCGTCCCCGGGAATCAACGCTTTTTTTTCTTCGATTTGGTGTGGCGAGACCCTCTCTCGCTGGCGAGCTTGGTCCGGCTCTGCCCCGGTTGAGGCATGTCGGGTTGCTGTCGCTTTTTGGGAGATTTCTTTTTCGCCGCGGCTTTGGTCGGCTTATTCGTCCCGGCCGATCTGCCGGCGGGAGCGCTCTTCTTTACCGGGGTCGATTTCCCGGCGGCATTGCCCTGCTGCTGCGCCTGGACCTCCTCCATCCTCTCCTGCAACCGCTCGAAAAATCCTTTCTTGTCCGGCTTCGCCTTCGCGGATTTGGTCAGCTCGGGCTCGGGCATCTTGTTCATCACCCAGGTCTGGAGGATGGAAAAGAGGTTCGAAGTCGTCCAGTAGAGAGCCAGACCGGAGGCAAAGTTGTAGCAGATGACCAGGAAGATCAGCGGCATCATCATGAATATCATCCGCTGGGTGTTGTCCCCGGTCTTGGGCATCATCGCCATCTGGATGAACGAGGTCACCCCCATGAGAATGGGCAGAATGTTCAGGGGAATCCCCAGACCGGGAATCATGGCCACCTCGTCGGGCATGGTGAGGTCCTGGACGAACCCGAGGAAGGATTCGTGCCGCAGTTCCGCGGCTCCCCAGATCATGCGGTAGAAGGCGAGAAAGACAGGCAGCTGGATGAACATGGGGAGACAGCCCCCGAGAGGATTGATGCCGTATTCGCGATACAGCTTCATGGTCTCCTGATTCACCTTCTGGGGATCGTCGGGATGCTTCTCTTTGATCTCCTTCATGATCGGAGCCAGCTTGGACATCCGTTTCATGCTGCGCGCGGACTTGGCGTAGATGGGCCAGACGAGGAGTCGGATGATGAGGGTTAGGATCACGATGGCCCACCCATAGCTGCCCACGATCCCCTTGATCTTGATCATCCCCCAATCCAGCCCGGCGGCGAGGGGCTGGATGGCCCAACCCAGGATCGCCCCGAAGACCGGAATCTGGGAATAATTCATGATCAGTTCCCTGCCGCCCTCGGACTGCTTGAGGATCGAGGATTCTTTGGGACCGATGTAGAGATCGTAGGTGAGCGTCTTCTGATCCCCCGGTTTCATGTCGAGCCGGGGCAGGCTCATGGCCAGTTCACAGCCGCGCATCCGCTTGGAACGGGATTGCTCCTCGTCTCCATCGATGACGACGGGATACTTGTCGGCCCAAACCTGTCCATCGGAGGGCTCGCGGGCGTGGAGCAGGGTGGCGAAAAACTGGTTGTTCACCCCGGCCCAGGCCAGGTTGTCGGCGATCTTCGTTTCCGAAGGGAGCACCGCGTAGGGCTTCTCGCTCCCGCCGAAAATCCCGAGAATCTTTTGTCCGCCGCCGAAGTAGTCGACCGTCTTGGTCCGGAAGGTGCTCTCGTTCTCCCGGTAGAAGAGACCGATCTGCATGGACCACTCGTTGAAGTGGAGAGGGGCGGCCCCGCCGGCGTAGAGATAGCGGAGATCGGTTTCGCCGAGATCGAGTCTCTCTCCCGAATCGTTGCGGACGGTCAGTTCCATGACCACCTCGTAGGGCCGATCCTCGTCCGGCAGCCGAAAGGTCTTTTCCAGGAAGAGTCCGTCCGGCGTTTGCCTCTGGAAGACGACACTTCTTTCGTCTTCTTCCTTTACGGTCCAGAGGGACAGATCCACCTCGTTGGGCTCGGAGGAGAGGGCGCCGATGGGAGCTTCCCTGGTCTCGTTGATAGTGACGTATTCTCCCTCGGAATCGAGTTCACGCCGGTGCTCCAGCAGCTCCGCCCGGGCGATTCCGGCGCCCCGGTTGGTCAGGGACAGCCGAAGCAGGTCGGTGGACAGGGTGATCTCCCGCGGTGCCGGAACGGACGGAGCCACAGGACCGTCCGGGGAAGAACTTCCCCGGGCCAACTCCTCCGATTCGGGCGGGTTCCCCTTTTCAGGCGACGGCTCGGCCGGCTGGTTCTTCCGGGCTTCCTCCAGTTGGCGGGCCCGCTCCTGGGTCACCTTGCTGTTGTTCACCAGGGAGAAGCCGAGCACGGCGATACACAAAAATACTCCTATCCAGGCGGTCTTATCTAAATTCTTCAAAACGGGATTCCTGCTGCTTTTCTACTCTTGATCGAGGCAGTCGGGCCTTTTGCGACGGCCTACATACGCGCGACTCGGGTGTTTTTCCACATATTCTTCCCAGCCGGGCACGGGGTCCCATCCCTGTCCTCCCCAAGGCTGGCACCGGAGCACCCGCCAGATGCCCATCGCCGAGCCCTTGAAAGGCCCGTGAACGAGAACCGCCTCGATAAAATACTGGGAGCAGCTCGGCTCGAACCGGCATCCCCCCAGAGGCCCGGTCACGAAATGGAGGGGAGCGGAGATGAAAATCTGGTACCCCCGCAAAAGGAAGACAAGGAGCCACTGCATTCCCCGCGACATCAATTTTCCCCTTCCCTCCCCATGATCGAAGTGCGATGCAGCATCCATTTCCACTCCTTTTCCAGCTGCTCCGAGCTTGCTCCCGCCGCCGCCTTGCGGGCGATGAGCACGATCCAGTAACCGGGCACGAGACGCTCCCCGAGCCGCTGCACCATACCGCGGAGACGCCGCCGGATGCGATTCCGGATCACGGCGTTTCCGACTTTCTTTGTCGTGATCAGACCGAGCTTGAGCGGCTCCGCCAACTCTTCGTCCCTGAGGTATCCCATGACGAGAAACCGTCCCGAGATGGAGCTGCCCTCGCCCCGGACCCGGGCAAATTCGGCGCGATTCCGGATTCTTCGAGATCGGGGCAGTTTCATCGCGAGGCAACCTGTCGCGAGGAAAAGACGGATCGCGCCGTGCAAAATCGGGCAGGTTTCTCCTTGCAAAAACCCAAACTCCACCTCGACCGGAGAAACGCTTCGCGGCCTCCTCTCTGCGGGGTGGATTGACGTCGATGCTCTAAGGTGCCCCGCGGGGGGCGGCCACCGCGCTACCGCGCCACCGACGCAGCGAAGCCTACTTCCCGTGTTGCACGGTGTGCCGCTTGTAAGGAATCTCGGCTCCCTTGGGCACGAGACGCTTGCGCCCCTTTTGCCGGCGGCGCTTGATCAGATCGCGACCCGCCTTCGTCTTCATCCGGGCACGAAATCCGAACTGACGTTTGCGGGTGCGCTTGGAAGGTTGGAATGTGCGTTTCATCGTTCTGCGCTAGATTCGTTTTCTCCCCCGGTGTGGTGACTGCCCCGTGGCAGTGTCTTTCCCTGGACCAATCGGAATCCAAAAACCCAGATCCCGTGAGGCAGGAGGGCAGGATGTTATTCACATTCCGGGAAAAGTCAACGGATGAGTGAGGTGCTTCCTCGCTTTTTCGTCGGTGGCGCGGAGCTCCCGGTCAATCGAGTCGCAGCAGTTGGCCGATACCGAACTGGAGGAGTTGGCGGTTGACCTCCCGCGAAATATCGTCACGGACAAACATGATCTTCGGATAATCGTCCAGTTCGATCCGGTGAATGCCATCCTCCGGAACATTCTCGAAGATCTCCGCCAATTCCCGAATCGTGCCCACCGGTTTGCCGTTGACGCTCTTCACGATGACGGAATTGAGGCCTTCGTAACCAAGGGTGCTCGGGGTCTTCAACACATTGCTGAGAAAGACGAGCTTCTCCCGGCCCTCTTCCTCGTAGATCTCCGGATTGGCCCCCGCGTAGACGAGCCGGAACGGCGCTCGCGTGGGCCAGGAATCCCCCCAACTCTCGAGATAGGGCTTGGTCAGCTCCTGGAAAATCATGCCTCCCAGGATGTAGAACTTGGGACCGCGGTCGAACATGAAGGGATCCACCAGGTGTTCGGTTGCCTCCTTCCGCCTCAGCACGACGTCGACCACCAACGGTTCCGCATCCCGAATCAATTCGACCTGGATCTTGTCCCCCACTTGAGCTCCACCTCGGACCAGATGAGAGAAACTGATCCGGCCAAACTCCGGATCGAGGTAGTTGCCGCGGGAATCGATCTCGTGCTCGCCGACCTTCATGATCACGTCGCCCACCTTGATCCCCGCGTCCTCCGCCGAACTCTCCGATGCCACCTTGCGGACAAAGACGCCTCCCTCGCGGTCTTCGATGCCGCAAAATTCCCGCAGATGCTCATCCAGGGTTTGGGCAAAACTGATGCCCAGGTTGGGAAAGCCCTGGTAATCGCCATCCTCGATGTCGGCGAGAAAGGCCTCGATGATGGGCATGGGCAGGATGTTGGCCGTCTGTTCCTTCGAGTTGTAGCTGAGGAGCATACCGGCGAGCTTGCCCTCCTTCACCACCGGGAGGGTGAAACTGTTGACCCGGGCCTGGAGCGACCCCCGCACCTGGTAGAGGAGGAAGCGGGCGCCCGGGACGAAATAACTGCCCACCGTGAGGCGGAGCACTTCCACTTCGGTGGACACCCCATCGCCGTTGTCCTCGATCTGCCAGACCTCCACGCGGTCGCCGCCCTTGACGGTGCCGGTCCGTTCCAGGGGGACGATTCCCTCGAAAACTTCAGGCTTCTCCACGGCCGCTTCGAGCAGGGCGAGGTTGGCCTCATAATCGCGGGCCACGATCCGTGCCTCCACCTTGGCTCCGGATGAGGGGTGCTCCAGTTCGACATAGGTCGCATTGACGCACATCTCCGCCGTGGTGAGAACCCGCCCCTCTCCGATCAGGGCACCCAGCCCGCGCCGCGGAGTCGGCGCGGTCTTCTCCCAGGGTTCGAGGAAATTGTATTCCTGAAGGGTGGCGTTCACCCGGATGATGGAGGTCTCGGGACGAGGTTCCACCCCATCGACAACCGTTGCGAGGAGCAGTGCCGGCAGGATGAGGAACAGGCCGACGGGGAAGGCGGCACAGGAATTGCGGTTCTCAGGCTTCATTTTCGGTATCGGCGTCGGTTTCGCCGGCGCCCGTCGTGGCACCGCCGTCGTCTTCGGTTTGCTCCTCCTCCTCATCGTCCAGCTGGATCAGGTCTCCGAGAAGAAGAATCTCGGGTTCCTCGAGGTAGTGGTCGAAACCAACATTGTATTTTTGCTTGATCCGCTCGTGGGCGACTTCCGCCTTTTCGCGCTTGAGCACGAGGGGGCGGCCCTCGCCGACACAGCGAATCACGTGAAAACCCTCTGCCCCCTCCTCGGCGTGATCCTCATAGAAGGCGTCGTAGACGTCCTGGAGAATCCGGATCTTTTTGCCGTTGATCCGGTCGACGACCTTGTGCACGTAGGGCTTCAGGTGGGTGTTCACCGAGTCGGGAAGCACTGCCGTCAGCAGAATGACCTGGGGCTTCTCCCGGTAGATCTCATCGCTGCTGAAATAGCTGTAGTGGTACCTCGCCTGAAGTTCGGTGATCTCGTGAGCCGCCATCACCGCGCGGTCGACCGGTTGGAATTGAAGCCCGGCGAAGAGAACGAACTGGGGGCGTCGGTCGTACTGGTTCGCCTGGATCAGGTAGGGGATAAAACGCTTCAAATCGATCTCCAGATCGATGCGAGCCTTATCCCGCCACACCTCCAGGACCACGGTGTCGCCCGCGAACTTCCGCTCGATGATCTCGTTGAGGTCCACCTTCTCGCCATCGATTTCGATGAAACCATCCGAGGCGATGGTGTATCCGTCGATGGCGAGCAGGACATCTCCCGTGCGCAGGATTCCTCCGGCCGATCCGGCGGCGTCGGCTTCGCAAACCATGACCCCAACCCCGTCGTTGGGCAGGCCCAGCGCCTGCCTCTGGGCCGGATTGAGCAGACCGATCGTGCTGGTGGCGAGATCGACGTAGTGATCGTAGCTGCCGTCCTCGACGTCCTTGAGGAAGCGCTCCACGACGGGCACGGGTATCATGTAGCCCGTGTTCTGCGCCACCGAGCCGGAGTAGCCCTGAAAAGCCACGCCGACCACCTGGTTGCTCTGGAGCACGGGTCCTCCGGAATTCCCCGGATTGATCGCCGCATCGATCTGGACAGTGAGGTGGCTGTCCACCCCGGAGTGGGAGTAGCTTCGAAAGTCGACCCGGGAGACCACCCCGCGGGTGACCGAGATTCGCTCACCCCCGATGGGATACCCCACCGCAATCACCGTCGTGTTCAGCCGGGGTATACCGCCGAGGTAGAGAGGTTCCACCGAATTGAAGGAGGCCTCGAATTCTTCGACCGATTCCAGTTCGAGCAAAGCGAGGTCGCAGTCGTGGGCGATGTGAACCACCCGCGCCCGGTAGGGTTGCGGGTCGGTGACCTTCTTGATGTAAATCAACCGGTTGTTGCTGACCACGTGCGCGTTGGTGAGGAAACGGTTCTTGCCGATGAGGAAACCGGTGCCGTTCCCGCCGCTCATGCCCCCGATATTCCAGGGGACCCGGTAGTTCGGTGTCTTCGTGTCCACCTCGACCCTGACGATGGCGTCCAGATCGATCTCCGAAATATCCGCCTGGATGGACTCGGGAGGCAGCACCGCGGCCTCTTCGACGGTGGGGACGGGTGGAGCGATCACGTCCTGCGCGGACGAAGGCCACCCGGCCGCGAGCCCCGTAAGGGCCGCCGAGGTCAAGTGGAGGAAGCCCGGACGTTTGGGGAAGCTGAAAGTATTCATCAATAGGAGGGGGGGAAAACCGGAATTCCCAAAAATTCGAGAGCGACAGTGTACGGGGTGGAGGTCGAAAGTCAATGAGGGCATGGACCGCAATTGGCTCGCGAATTTCTCTCAAACTTCGGTGACGTTTCAACCGGACGGATCTTAGCACGGGGTTTCGAAACATCAGATTCGGTTAATTTTTAGGAAAAGGCAGTGAGCAGGGATTTGTTGCTTGATTTTTCGGCTATCGTTCTCTATGCCAGAGGCGCATGGTTCGGCCTCTATCCGCGGCGTTATGTTGCCTTTTTGTTCTCGGCTCCGGTGCGCTGGCCGCGGAGACCGTGGACGACCGCATGGATTGGCCACCGCTTTTCGCCCGGACCTTTGGCTGCCCCGGGGTGGTGGTGAGAGAGCGATCAGTGTCCCGAACCTCGGTGACCCACCTCATCCCCCTGCGCAAGGTGTTGGTCAAAACGGCTCCGGGAACTCCGCGGTCCCGGGTCGATCACGCCCTGCGCGAGCATTTTCTCCGTCGTTTCTGGGACGAATATCTCGACCGGGAGGCCCTCACCGAGGTGGAACAGCGGCTGGAGATGGAGGAATTGATCCCGCTGGATCGATGTCTCTTCCAGGCCATCGGCCACCGCCAGCTGGCGGGAGCATCCACGGGCAGCCCGGTCCACGACGCCTGGTGGAAGGTTCGTCTCGGACTCCCCCTAACGGAGAGCCGAGAACATCTCCTGTCGGTGACCACCCTGGTCTGGGACGATCCCGAAAAGCAGACCTTCGGGCACTACTCGATCGTCTTGAGGAGGCGGGGCGGTGATGCGGCTGGCGATGCCGTCTTCGACTTCCGCGCACCCTGGACGCTGGACCGGCGTCCCCGCGTCACCGAGGCGCCGAACATCCACAATCGCCTCAAACTGCGGGCCCTCCACGAGAACCTCTACGACTGGCTCTATACCCAGACGGAATATCGGAACTGCCACGTCAACTTCCACTTCGTCAGCGTCCACGAGGAGCAGGTGGTTCTCCTCGAGGCCTTCAAGGGCCGACTGCACGAAGCGGGCAACTTTCGCCCGTTCAAGAAGAACTGCGCCTCTCTCGGGCTCCAGTTTGCGAACCGGCTGCTCCCTCTGGACCAGCGTATCGGGGGGGAGGATGCCTTCGCCGACCTCCCCTACCCCGCGGCGGAGGCGTCCGTGGAGAAGATGGGGGGTGCCATCTTTTCCCTCCAGATCGAAAATCGAACCCAGGAGCGCGGCCGCGAGCCCACGAGCAATTCCACCCTCCGGGCGGCCCGTCCCTCCCGCACTCAGTCGCGGCCCTATCGGCTGCTTTTGGCGGAGCCGGCCATCAATTGAAAGGCGCTCTGCGATCGGTCCCGGGCTTATCCTATCGCAGCAGAGAGCCGCCCGTCATTGCCGCCGGTTTCTCCAGCCCGAGCAGCTGGAGCAGGGTGGGCGCAATATCGGCGAGCTTGCCGTCTCGCAGTGTCACCCGGTCGCCGTCCTCTCCCACGTAGATCAGATGCACCAGGTTCGAGGTGTGCGCGGTATGGGGTGACCCGTCCTCTTTGATCATCTGCTCGCAGTTTCCGTGGTCGGCGGTGATGATCAGCTTGCCCCCGAGTTCGAGGGTTTTCTCCACCACCGCCTTGACGCAACGGTCGACGCATTCCACCGCGCGGATCGCCGCGGGCACGTAGCCGGTGTGACCGACCATGTCGGGGTTCGCGTAATTCACGATGATGAGGTCGAAGTCTCCGAGTCGCTCCAGAAGCACCTCGGTCACCTCGTTGGCCGCCATCTCAGGCTTCTCGTCATAGGTGCTGACGTCCTGGGGCGACTGGCACAGGATGCGTTCTTCGCCGGGGAACGGCTCCTCCACACCGCCATTGAAGAAGAAGGAAACGTGGGGGTATTTCTCCGTCTCGGCGAGGCGGAGCTGCTTCAGCCCGGCCCGGGAAACCACCTCCCCAAGCACCTCGTGCAGATCTTCCGGCGGAAAAATGACCGGGCAACCGTAGGTCTCGTCATACTCCGTCATGGTCACGTAGTGGACCTTCGGAACCTGGCCCCGGTCGAAGCCGTCGAAGTCCTCTCGCAGCATCGCCTGACTGAATTGGCGGGCCCGGTCGGCGCGGAAATTGAAAAAGATGACCACGTCCCCATCCCTGACGCGCTGCTCTCCGGCCGCCTCGAAAACCATGGGGGGAAGAAATTCGTCGGTGGTCTCGTACTCGTAACGGTCGCCGATCGCCTCCGAAGGGAGCAACTCGGAGAAATCGCCGATGCCGTGCACGATGGCATCCCACCCCTGCTTGGTCCGGTCCCAGCGTTTGTCCCGGTCCATGGCGAAATAGCGGCCCACCACGGTGACGATGCGCGCGCCCAGGGGAGCGAGCCGGTCCTCGCACTCTCCGACGTAGCCCCTGCCTCCCGTGGGCGAGGTGTCCCGGCCGTCGGTGATGGCGTGCACCATGATGTCGGAGACTCCGGCTTTTTTCGCCTCGCCTGCCAGAGCGATGATGTGGTCCTGGTGGCTGTGCACGCCGCCGTCCGAGACCAGCCCGATAAGATGCAGCCGGGAGTTCTGCGCCCGGGCGAAAGCGTCGCGCAGCGTCTCTATCTCACCCAGTTTGCCCTCCGCGATGGTTTTGTTGATCCGGGTGAAATCCTGGTAGACGATGCGACCGGCGCCGAGATTGAGGTGACCCACCTCGGAGTTGCCCATCTGGCCGTCGGGCAAACCGACGTCGAGCCCGCTGGCGCTGATGTGGCAGACCGGATATTTCGCCATCATCTGGTCGGTGAACGGCGTGTCCGCCAAGCGGGGACAGTCGCCATTCTTCTCCGCTGCCGCGGCGCCGTCGGGATTGTCGCCCCACCCGTCGCGGATGACCAAAACTACCGGTTTCTTCGCCATGGGGCTGATTTAAAGAGGAAAACCGCCCCGGTGCAAATGGTCTTTCCCCGGGGAATCCGGAAACTGCCCACCCCTTCCTACGCCTGAACCCGTTGGGAAAAGGCTTGGTGCTCCTCTCTGGAATCCTCATGTTGAGGTCGCCATGAAAACCGCCCTCTGTGCTCTGCTCGCCTGTCTCGGCTTGACCCCGCCCCCGACCGCCCGGGCGCTCCCCGGCCCCCCCCGCTACGCAGCCGCC
>CAZLUZ010000019.1:0-37334 GCA_964562825.1 uncultured Akkermansia sp. | reverse complement strand
AGTGCACCGGCCGGATGGCCTGGAGCCGGGTCAGGGCCGAGGCCGAGGTGTTTTCGGGGAGGATGTCGGGCACCGCGGCGGGTTGGAGGGATTGCAGCACCCGGTAGATCAGCGAGCGCAGAGGCTTCTGGCTGATGCCGGCCGCGAGGGGGTAGACCGGGACGATTCTTCCCATGTGAGCTGCGGTCTCCTCGCCGTCGCCGCCGTCGGGATCGAGGATCTCGAAGTCCGGATGATCCATGACGAGACGCCGCCCGCTCATCTTGGGACGCCCGTAGAAGATGACCTGCTGTCCCACGAGGAACACCCGGGCCAGGTAGGGCATGTTGAACCATCGACACACCATCTCCTGATGGAAAAGGCCATCGCCGGCCGGCCGGATGGTGGCCTCGAAGTAGCGGCGGCCTTTGCCGGAAAAGCGGGTCTGCTGGTCGTGGATTTCACCATGCAGACAGACGGCTTCCTCGGTCGGATGGGTGGGAAACTGGTCGAAATTCTTCCGGTTTTCGTGCCGGTTGGGAAAATGAAGCATGAGGTCCCCGACCGTGAAGAGCTTGAGCTTCTCCAGCGCCTGCCTCGACTTGGATTCCAGGCCATGATCCGGAATCTCGGTGACGGGTAACGAGGGATCGAGTTGGGGAATGAGAAACGGCATGATGGAGCGAAGATTCCGGGCCTGTCTCAATAACGTTTCCACAGGGCCGGAACAAAGAGGACGAGGACGACGAAAAACTCGAGACGGCCCATGGCCATGAGCAGGGAGAGCAGCACGAGGGTGCCGTCATTCAATCCCGCGTAGTTTCCCATGGGGCCGACCTCCCCAAATCCGGGTCCGATGTTGAAAAGGCACCCGAGCACCGCGCCGGTGACGCACTCGAGATCGAGATTCGGCTCGGTAAGCGCCACCAGGACCAGGGAGGTAGCGAAGACGGTGCCGGCAATGGCGAAAAACATGGAGCCCTGCAGGAGGACCTTGGGATCGGGGGCCACCCCGTTCAATCGAATGCGGAAGACCTGGTTGGGGCGGAAAGACTGGATCAACTCCTGCATCGCAAGCCGCGCGAATAGGATGATGCGATTCATCTTGAGCCCTCCCGAGGTGGATCCGGCGCAGCCTCCGATCACCATCAGCAGCATGAGGACCATTTTGGAAAAGAGAGGCCACTGGTTGTAGTCCGCCGTGGAAAACCCCGCCGTCGAACTGATCGTGATCACCATGAAGAAACAGTTGCGGAGATTCTGCCAGACGGGATCACCGTTCGTCAGAGTGAGATTGCAGGTGATGACCACGATGGCTCCAGCTACGAGACAGAGATAAACCTTGCCCTCCTCCTCGCTGCGGATCCTGCGCTGATCCTTCTCGTCCTTGCGCCTTTTTGCCAGGAGCAGGTAGATCATGAAACTGATGCTGCCCAGCAGGTTGAACAGAGCGATCCAGATCTCGATGGACAGGCTTTGGTAGTGCCCGATACTGGCGTTCTTCGGGCTGAACCCGCCGGTGGAGATGGCGGTCATGGTATGGCAGAGCGCATCGAAAAAGGGCATCCCGAGCGCGAGAAGCCCGGTGCAGCAGATACCGGAGAGCACCAGGTAGACCCGCAGGAGTGAGAGCGCCGTTTCCCCGATTTTGGTGGCCCGGGATTCCGAGATGTTGAGACTTGTCTCCTGTGCCATGAGACTGCGCCCCCCCACTCCGAGAAAGGAGAGGACGGCCACAAAGAGCACCAGAATGCCCACGCCCCCCAGATACTGGGTAACCGCCCGCCAGAGCAGAATGGCGTAGGGGAAGGACTCGATATCCTGCATCACCGAAGCACCTGTCGTGGTGAAGCCCGACATCGACTCGAAGCAGGACTCCGCGGCGCCCAGCCCGGGATCGCAGAGGTAGTAGGGCAGCGCGCCGAAAAGGGCACAGAGTATCCAGCCCAGCCCCACCGTGGCCAGCGCCTCCCGACGCAGGAATTCATTTTTCGCCTTTCGACCCAGTCCATACATCACACCGCCCGAGGTCATCGCGATGATGGCGGAAAAGAGCATGGCGCGCAATCCCGACCGATTCTCGGGTGTGAGGGGGCGAAAATAGGCGTCGACCCCGGTGCAGATCGCGATCACTCCCATGAGCGACCCGATCAGGAGCACGAGCAGTCCCAATACCTTGGCCAGTCGACGCCAGTTCATCGAAAATCAGGAAAACAGTCGGAGAAACTCCCGCCGCGACTGGGGTGTCACCATGGCGTAGATGTTGTCCCCCTTTTCGATATCATCCTCCGCCGACGGGACCTGCGCCTCCGAGCCATGCCAGTGCCCGACGAGCACCGATCCTTCCGGCCAGTCGATCTCTTTCACCTTTTTCCCTGCGGCGGAGCTATCGGCAGATACCGACACCTCGATCAACTCGGCTCCCTCCAGTCTCCGCAGCAGGTGAAATTTATCGGAGACGAACCGCATCAGCACCGAGCGGGTGGCCTCGCGCGGGCTGACCGCAGCGAAAATTCCCATCTGGTTCTGGAACCGGGTAATGGCGTCGGCGTAGTCGGCTCGGTGGAAGAGGGTGAGGCAGTGTTTCGCCCCCAGATGGTTGGCCTGGAGACAGGTCATCACGTTGTCCTCGTCGCGGGTGGTGGCGGCAACGAAGAAATCGGCGTCGCCCACGTTCTCCTCCTTCAACTCGGCGAGAGAGGTGGCATCGGCCTTCAGCACCGTTACATTTTCAAAGCGATCGGCCAGCCGACGGCATTTTTCCGCGTCGGTCTCAAAAATGCGGATGCGGTAGTTGCCGCCCGAGCTCGACAGGGTCTCCGCCAGGGCCGTCCCGTAATCCCCTCCCCCGAAGATGACGGTATTCTTTTCCTCTTTCGCTTGCTTGCGGGTGCGCACGCGATCCACGACTTCGGTGATCCTCAACTGAGGACCGGCCAGGGTCAGAACATCGCCCACCTGGAGCCTCTCTTGAGCTGTCGGAATCGAATTCCGGTTGTTTCTCCGCACCACACAGACGCGGACCCGGGGAGGAAAGGCCAGTTCGATGAGAGTTTTGTCCTCCGCCGGCGACCCCGGCGGCACTTCCAGTTCCATGAGTTCGATGTACCCGCCGGCGATCTCTTCGACGAGTCGTTGCTTCGACGAATCAGGATTTCGAATGTACTTCGAGAGTTCGACGGCGGCGAGACGTTCCGAGCTGAATAGTTCGTCCACGCCGAAGTTCTTTTTGAAATCGAAGGCGTAGTCCTGGCTTTCCAGCGCGGGATGCACCCGGCAGACGGTCCGTTTCGCCCGAATATTCTTGGCCAAGGTCGTGGCGACGAGGTTGACGTTATTCTCGCTGGTCAGGGCAAAAAAGACGTCGCAGTCGGGGACATCGGCCTCCAACAGCATCTCCGGAGAAGTGCCGTCGCCAACGATAACACGGGCATCCAAACGGGCTTCCAGTTCCTCGGCGACTTTCTTGTCGGACTCGATGATCACAATGGAATGATCGCTTTCGACAAGCTTGAACGCCAGATGAGTGCCGATCTCACCGGCGCCGACAATGACGATTCTCATGAACTGTTCGTGGGGTCATACGATTTCAGGGAGCATGGCAACATTCCCCCGAAGAGAAAGGACACACGGGTAACCGAACCCTTTCGCAAATCCGAATTTCATCAATCGAAAGATTGTCATTTCATATAATTCAGCTTATAAGACTTCAAAGATCTCTTAAACCTATGGCACATTTTGGAGCACACATCGCCCTGAGTGGGACTCTGGGAATCGGTTATGGGCTGGCGGGATATGCCTGCGGGATGCCCGCGACGACGGCGGCGGTGGGGGCGTCGCTCTGCACCATCGGTGGGATGCTGCCGGACATGGATGGAGAAACCGCGACCGCGCCGAGGGAGTTGATCCCCCTGATGGCCGCGGCGGTGCCGATTCTCATGCTCGATACCTTTCGCCACTGGGGATTCGACCGGGAGAGCATCTTCCTTGCCGCGGGGGCCCTCTACCTTTTCATCCGTTTTGGTTTGGGCGAACTCTTCATCCGCTGGACCCGGCACCGCGGCATGTGGCACAGCATCCCGGCCGCGCTGAATGTCGGCCTGATCACCCTGCTCATCTGCGGCTACCAGGAGAACGGACCGCGCATCTACAAGGCCTGCGCCATCTGCCTGGGCTACCTCTCGCACCTGTTGCTCGACGAGATCTGGTGCATCGATCTGCTCCGATTTCGCCTGAAAAACTCCTGCGGGACCGCCCTCAAGTTTTTCACGCCGCGCCGCCTCTGGCCGAACATCCTCACCTACGGAATCACCGCAATGCTCGTCGTCCTGATCTACAAGAACGACGAGGGACTCAGCACGGGATTTCATGCTCTGCGCAAAGGTGAAAAGACAATCGATTGGGCACCCGACTGGGATCGATTCTCCCGCGGCCAGCACGTCGGAGCAGAGTCGGCAGATGACCCCGGGGACGATGGAAAGCTGTCCGAAACCCCGCCAACCGCCCGGTCCGACGAACGGCAACCGGCGGGCATGGCTCCTCCTTCGCCATGAAGTGGATGGAAACCCACCCGCAACTCGGGGGGCTGGAATGAGATTTCCCGCTGCGGTACCGTCTCACGGCCGGGCCGCCTTGCGCAGCACCGCTTCATCGAAAAAAATGGGAAGCCCGTTGTAGGGCGAACCGCACAGGAAAGCCTTTCCCGCCAGCGGGAAGATCTGTTCTTCCTGCCGGAACGGCCAGACCAGGACCGGCTCTTCGGGGCGATCTTCACCGTCCGGCCAGGCGCGGGCCTCCAGAGTCCATCGGGAGCGATCCTCCGTCACGGTGATGGCAAGTTCGAGGCGATGCCATTCCTCCGATTTCCACGGATACGGCGTCTCGACGAGGATTTCGCCATGCTGCACCAGCTCCAGGGCTCCCCTCGCCGGAGCCAGACGAAGAAAAAAGCCGTTTTTGCCATAGAGACCCAAGCCCATCCGGGGCTTCAATCTCTTCCTCGCTTTCCCCATGACATTGGCGGACATGACCAGTTCGTTTTCCCGGAGGTAGGGCCCCATCTCGACCCGGGATGCCACCACGGGCTCCCCGCTCAACCGGATCAGATTGCGGCCATTTTCTTCCTCGAACTTACGCCAATCGCCCTCGACCGGAGAAAAGAGCGCTCCCTTCTCCATGGCGTCGAAAATCACTTCCCCGACCTCCTCAGGCGTCTCCTCATTCGCCCCGTCGACCGGCATCTCTCCGGGTTCTTCCCCGAGAGCCCCGATCGGCAAAAGCAGGAGCAAACACAGCAAACGTCTTTTCATCCCTCGATGGCCCCAATGTCTCCGGAATATGGGCGGGAGCAATCGGATTCCCCCTCCCCTACCGGCGCATGGTACCCTCTCCATTCTCCCACCGAACCCTGTTGGATCACTCCCGGCTCTCCCGGGCCCCTCCCTCGCCGCTTTCCTGGTTAGCTCCGGTCTTTTGCCGCGAGACAAATAGAAAGCCGACGAATACCAGCAAAGGAATCGACAGGAGCAACAGCCACGGGAAGGCAAACCCCCGGTAATCCGAATACTCGTCCGGTGGTATCCAGCGGAAGGTGAAGGGTGTCATGGGGCTGACCCTTCGTTCCGCGAAAATTTCCAGAGGCCCGACTTCAAGAATGGAAATCTGAAAATCATCCGGCAACGCCATGCCCAACTCGATCTCGTCGTCGAGGTGTTCCGCCCAGGCGTTGTGACTCATGCCCAGCGCAGCGGCGACAATCAGATCTTTCTTACCGAAATTCCAATAAACGTAGAGATTCCATCCGGCCAGATTCACCAGGAAAGGAATCAGTATCACAACGGCCAAAATGGGGATGATTACTCGCCTCATTCTATCAGGCGCCCACGCCCATCATCCATACGGATTCCGCTGGGCCGCCGTTCGCCCCGTGGGATCACGCCATCGCCTTTGCCTGTTTCGGCAGGTGTTGCAGGACCTTTTCCACGGCGTTTTCCGCAGTCACCCCGTGTTTGTTTCTCAGGATCGACACTTTGCCGTGTTCGATGAATTCGTCGGGCCAGCCGATGCGCTCGACCGGGGTGGAAATGCGCGCCTCGTGAAGCAACTCGATCACGGCGGCGCCAAACCCGTTTTTCAGGGTGTGATCCTCAAAGGTGCAAACCACCTGGCAATGGCGGGCGAAGCGGAGCAGACAATCCTCGTCGAGGGGTTTGATCCAGCGGGGGTTGATCAGCGCGACGGAGAATCCGCGTTCTTCGAGCAGGCGTTTGGTCTCCACCGCCATTTCGAAGAGGTTGCCCAGCCCGATCAGGGCCACATCCCGGCCGTCCGCAACCACTTCGGCCTCACCGATCTCGAGAATCGCCGGATTCTTTTTCGGTGTGGCGCCGGTTCCCGCCCCGCGCGGATAGCGGATCGCGGAGGGTCCCTCATCGTAGTTCGCCATCGTCCAGAGCATATCGGCGAATTCCTCCTCGTCCTTGGGTTGCATCATGACCCAATTGGGGACATGGCGGAGGTAGCCGATATCGAAAAGGCCGTGATGGGTCGGTCCGTCGTCGCCGCTCAGGCCCGCCCGGTCCATACAGAGCCGCACAGGCAGGTTCTGGATGCCGATATCGTGGATGGCCATGTCGTAGGCTCGCTGAAAAAAAGTGGAATAGATGGCGAGGAAAGGCTTCATCCCCAGCACCGCCTGGCCGCAGGCGAAGAGGGCGGCGTGTTCCTCGGCGATCCCCACGTCGTAGTAGCGATCCGGAACCTGTTTCTGGAATTCGACCAGCCCGGTGCCGTTCGGCATCGCCGCGGTGATGGCGACGATATTTTCATCGGTCTTGGCGTATTGACCCAGTTTCTGCCCGAAAATCTGGGAATAGGTCGCCTGACCGGAGGCGGACGTCTCGCCTGTCTCCGTTTTGTAGGGCCCGAGCCCGTGAAACTTCATCGGATTCGCCTTGGCCGGCTCGTAGCCCCGGCCTTTCTCTGTGATAATGTGCAGGATGACGGGTTCGTCCTGGGTCTTGAGAAAATCCAGCGTTCTGATGAGAAGGTGGGTGTCGTGACCGTTGATAGGGCCGTAGTAGCGCAGTCCGAATTTCTCGAAGAGGACGTTGGGAAAGAGCAGGTTTTTTGCGCCCGTCTCCACCCGATGCGCGATGTCCCGCATCCCCTTGCCGGCGACCCACTCGACAAAATCGGCCGCTTTGTCATGGATGTGGTCAAAAACCGGGCTGGTCTGCAGGGCATGAAAATATTTGGCGATGGCCCCTACGTTGCGATCGATCGACCACTCGTTGTCGTTCAGCACGAGGATAAACTTCCTCGTGGTCGCCTCGATGTTGTTCAGCGCCTCGAAGGTCGGCCCGCAGGTGAAAGCGGCGTCGCCCGCCACGGCCACGATGTGTTCGTCGCTTCCTTTCAGGTCCCGCGCCGCCGCCATGCCGAGGGCCGCCGAGACCGCAGTGCCCGCGTGACCTGCCCCGTAGCAGTCGTGGTCGCTTTCGGTTCGAAGGAGGAAGCCATTCAGGCCCTGGTAGGTGCGGAGCGTGTCGATCTGATCCCAACGCCCCGTCAGCATCTTGTGCACATAGCCCTGGTGGCTCACGTCGAAGACGAATTTGTCCCGCGGGGTCTCGAAGACACGATGCAGGGCGATGGTCAACTCCACCACACCAAGATTCGGTCCCAGATGACCACCGGTTTTGGAGAGGCACTTGATCAGGGTCCGCCGGATGCGCTCCGCCAGCTTCGGCAATTCCTCCGAGGTCAGGGCCTTCACCGCCTCGGGACTGTCCGCCTTGGGCAGTTCCGCGGTGGGAATTTCGGGAAATTCAAAAAAGTTCTCCATCGGCAAATTCATGGTCGCTCTCCTCTCCGGATGTTACGCTCGGGGGACCCATTTCTTCAGCGGATTCCTCCTTGTCACCGAACGGCTCCGCGACCGCGGCGCCGTCATGTTTTTTCCGAATAAATTCGACCCTCCCCTGCGCCTCGTCGAGCCGTTTTTCGCAGACCCGATAGAGCGCTGTTCCCGCCTCGTAGTTTCGGATCAGATCATCCAGCGGAACCTGATCCGATTCCATACCCTGGATGAGGGCTTCGAGACGGGTCAGCGCCTCCTCGAACGGCAGGTCGGGGTCGACCGGATGATCGGTTGCGGATGGATCAGGCATGGGGGGTGAAAAAATTTGCGAGCGACCCCATTACTCCGATGGGATGCCCTGCGGTTCAAGCCTTTTGATGGAAAAACCCGGGCTGCCAGGGCGCCGTTTCTCGATCCCACCCCCCGCACCGGCCCTCGCCAGACTCGGGACATGGGACGTGGATTCGCCGAAAAAGAGCGAGATATCCGGTTGAGGAAGCTGGCCGGACCCGGCAGGGTACCGGCATGAGCACTACTGCTGCAACCAATACTATCCAGGATTCCGCCATTGCCGACATCGCGGCGGGTCTGAACCAGCTCGTCGCCGAGTCCTACGGTCTCATGGCCCAACTCCACCTTGCCCACTGGAACGTCGAGGGCTCGGATTTTTACCCCCTGCACGAAACCTTCCAGGTCCAGTACGAGGAGCTCTTCGTCGCCATCGACGACATCGCGGAGCGCGTCCGCGCTCTCGACTGCTATTCCGCTGGGGGACTCAAGCGCCTCGCGGAGATGTGCACGGTCGAGGAAGGCCCCTCGGAGCAGGCCTGCCCGTCCAAGGATTTCGTGTCCTCGGTCATCCTGGCTCACGAGAAAGTGATCGAGTCCGCCCACAAGACCCGGCTGCTTGCCGCCGAAAACGGTGATGCCGAGACCGAAGACCTTCTCATCGGCCGTATCAAGGCACACCAGAAATTCGCCTGGATGTTGCGAAGCCACATCAAGTGATCTCCTCCTCGTCCCGACCCGCCCCTCGCCCGGACTCCGTCAGAGGATTCCGAGCGAACGCGGGTTGCCGAAAATCCATCCCACCGGGCCTACCGCCGGCCTGAGACTGGTGATTTTCCCTCGGGCCGACGTGGCACCCCTAAGCCACGCACTCGAGTTTGGCACGCTCCGGGAAACTCGCCGCTTTGCAGAGCGCTTTCTTGGTGTTCGCCACCCGTCCACACTTGCGGCAATAGAAGCAGGCATCTCGGGTCAGCTCCTGGAGCTTTTCCGGATGCTTCTCCAGGTCCTTCTTCGAAAAATCGCAAATCGTCTTGGCCATACCTTCTCCCGAAAAAAAAAATCCTTTGCAATTGAGATGCAGTCGCAATAACCTTCCTCTCCATTCGTCAAACAATCAAGCAGGTTCTCGCCTCGACCGCGTTTTCGCTTCGCGGTGCGGGTTTCCTGCCGCACAACGCTACTGCATCCGCCAATGTCACTCCTCATCGTCAAACCCCAGAATCACCAGCACTCGGGTAATGGGTTCAATGACTGGGTCGACCGCGAACTGGTCCGCCACTCGACGCGCCGGACCGTGATCGCGGAGAAGGACCTCAACCGTTTGCTCGAACTCCGCGAGCTGATCTCGCGGCATCTTTCGCTCGAACCCGCCGAGGTGATCCGTTCCTTTTTCCGACTCCGCCGCCGCCTCGAGGTAAACTATTATCTGCTCTGCTACCGCCTGAGAAACTGGATCGCGGTTCACTACATGGTGGAGGTCAGCGATCCTCTGGAGCGAATTCCTTCCCGGCGTCTGCCGCTCGATCTGACCCATCGGGAATTCGGTCGGCTACTGCTGGCGGCGAGGCGGGAATGCTTCGAGCACGCCGAAGCCCTCGTTCCGTGGAACGATCTTCGCACCAGAATTGTGCGGAAGTAGCGGCCCGCGGCCGAGCGGTTGTCTTCGCGGAGGAGAGCAACCATGCCTGAGCCGATGCCGTAGCGAAAACCTGACAAATGCGCCATTGCAAAGCCGGCTTTCCCCTTTAATGGTCGGTCTCTCCCCGGAAAACCCGGAGACCCTCCCCATGAAACGCCTCACCCCGACTCTTGCCACCGCTCTCTTTTTCCTTCTCACCGTTTCGACTCGGGCTGGCGTCGTCCCGGTTCCCGACACGGTGACACCCGAGCGCATTCCGGGCGCGGAGCCCCGGAATGTCGTCTTCATTCTGTCCGACGATCACCGCTATGACGCGATGAGTTTCCTGGACCACCCTCTCGCGGTCACCCCGCAAATGGATGCGATGGCGGCGGAGGGGGTGCATCTGAAGAATGCCTTTGTCACCACCTCGCTGTGTTCGCCGAGCCGGGCCTCGATCCTGACCGGCCTCTACACCTTCCGGCACCGCGTCATCGACAACCAGCGCCTCGTGCCCGAGGGCACCCTGTTCTTCCCCCAGTATCTCCAGGCGGCCGGCTATCGCACCGGCTACGTGGGCAAATGGCACATGGGCGCGGCGAAGGATGACCCCCGCCCCGGCTTCGACTACTGGGTGAGCTTCCGCGGCCAGGGCCACTACTATCCTCCATCGAAAAACTACACCATCAACGTGAACGGGGAACGTGTGCCTCAGGACGGCTACATCACCGATCTGCTGAGCCGCTACGCGGTCGAGTTTCTCGTGGCGCAGGCCGATGCCGACCAGCCCTTCTTTCTCTATCTTTCTCACAAGGCGGTACACGGCCCTTTCACCCCGGAACCGGACTATGCGGGCAGCTTGGCGGAGACTTCTTTCACCCTGCCGCCCTCGAGCGAGCGGCTTACAGACAACGGGCTGAATCGCCCCCGCTGGCTTCTCGACCAGCGCAACAGCTGGCACGGCATGGATTTCCCCCTGCACACGGGAGCGAGCGTGGAAGCTCTCTACAAAAACTACTGCGAGGCCTTGCGCTCCGTCGACGACAGCATCGGTGTGGTCAAGGACCAACTGCGCAAAATGGGTATCTACGACGAAACCCTGATCATCTACATGGGGGACAATGGCTACCTCTTCGGGGAGCACGGTCTCATCGACAAGCGGGTCGCCTACGAGACCTCGATCCGCGTACCCATGCTGATGCAGTGCCCGGAACTCTTCGAGGGAGGAACCGTGGTCGACGAGGTGGTGGCCAATATCGATATCGCCCCGACAGTCATGGAGGCGATGGGACTGCAGAAACCCGCGCACATGGACGGGCAGAGCTTCCTTCCGCTGGCCCGGGGCGAGGAGGTTCCCTGGCGGGAATGGTTTCTTTATGTCTACTACTGGGAACCGAATTTCCCGATGACACCGACCCACTTCTCCCTCCGCGGTGATCGGCACAAGTTCACCACCTACTACGGCCTCTACGACACCGACGAACTCTTCGATATCAAAGAGGATCCCATGGAGCAGAACAACCTCATCCACGACCCGGCATACGCCGACCTGCATCGACAGATGGAGACGACTCTCTATGAGATGATGGACCAGTTGGGCGGCATGGATATCCCCATGAATCCGAGGAAAGGCGAGAGGCGCGTGGAGCGGTTGCACCGTCAGGGCGGTGCCGACGCGGCCGACTTCCCCGAGGCCTTTATCGTGGATGAACCCCTGCGCAAGATCCTGAAATAGCGGGGAGACGCCGCCCCAAAGGCTCGCTCACTTCCGCTCGTAGCGGGCGATCAGGTCCAGCCTGGTGTCGTGACGCCCCCCTTCGTAAGCGGTGGATAGGAAACGCTCGACCAGAGTGAGGGCCAACTCGGGGGAAATCAATCTCCCCGGGAGAGAGAGCACGTTGGCGTCGTTGTGCCTGCGCGCCAGCTCGGCGGTCTCCTCCGACCAACACAGGGCGCAACGGATGCCCCGCACCTTGTTTGCCGCGATCGCCTCGCCGTTGCCGCTCCCCCCGAACACCACGGCCCGGTCCGCTTCGCCGGATGCCACGGCCTCGGCGGCGGGAATGACAAAAACCGGATAGTCGCTCAGTCCGTCGTCGCTCGCCCCGAAATCGACAATCTCGTGCCCTGCGGCGCCGAGGTGTTTCTTCACCGCCTCTTTCATGGCGTAGCCGGCGTGGTCTGTCCCCAGAGCAATGCGCATGGTGCCATCATCGGTTGGTCCCGCCGGAGTGCAACGTACGGATGATCGCCCTTTCCGCCCCCGCGCAAGTCCCATGACCGACGCCCCGGGCCCGGCCACCATTCCGGATTTTTGTAGACACAGGGGCATGTCGGGCGAGAATCGGCAGCGATGACGCAGCGCCCCGGCGAAAGATTCCGGACCCTTTTCTGGAACGAGCACTCCACCCGACGCGCTCGCCTTCTCTGGGTGCTGCTTGCCGTCATCCTGGCGTGCCTCGCCTTTATCCGGCCGACCGAGAATTCGGTGACCTTCCGCTACAGCAACGCCACCTACCACTGGTGGACCAAGCAGGCTCTCTACGCCGAGGGAGAACACCTTTTCCTCTACTTCCCCCAAGCCGTCCACCTCTATCTTCCCTTCGCCTGGCAAGAATGGCCCGACGACCGCGAAGAGTTCAACAAGCGGCCCTTTCTCGAAACTCTGCGAACCCATTTCCGACTCCGTGCCGGCGAAGCTCTCTACCGGATTTGTGCGGTCGCCCTCTTTGCCTGGGCGGTCTACCTGCTCTCCGGCCTGATCAGCGGACGCGACGGACCCGATAACTCCTACCTCGTGGTCTCCCTCCTCACCCTGCCGGCCACTGTCGCGGCGGCTGCCCAAGGCCATTTCAATATGCTCCTGGCCGCCTCCATCATGCTCACCGCTGTCTCCATCGCCCGGGAAAAATGGGGCTACGCCACCTTCTGGTTGATCGCCGGGGTCATGATCAAACCACTCGGGCTGGTCCCCTTGCTCCTCTTCGGTGCGCTTTACCCTCCGCTGTGGCACCGTCTCCCCTTCGGCATCGCGGTTTTTCTGCTGATCGGCTTCGCCCACTATGACCTGTCCTATGCCGCGGAACAGTGGAGCGCCTGCATCGAGAAACTGCGCGTCGCCACCATCCCGCCTGAAGGAGGGTCCGAGGACCTCTCTTCTCTGTTCCGCGTCATTGGGGTGGATCCCGGCGCCGGGATCTGGTTCCTCATCCGAACCGCCTTCGCCCCGCTCATTCTCGGTCTGGCCCTCGTCCTCCGCCGGAGGTCCGACCCCTGGATCGGCCCGATCCTCGTGGCAGCGGCCACCACCACCTACCTCATGCTCTTCAATCCGCGCAACGAGTCGCTCTCGTACCCTATCCTGGCGCCTCACGTGGCCGCCCTCGCCGCCGGCTTCTTCCGGGCCAATCTCGCCATCCCCCTCGCCTGGTTCTGCGTCCTCCTCTGCGTGGGCTGGGGCTCTCAGAACTACGGACAGATTCACGAAATCACCCAACTCTGGTGGAAGCCCTCTCTGGCCCTCCTTTTCCTCGGCCTTCTCACCGTGTGGGCCCTGAACCGTAACGCCCCGGTCTGGCACCTCAAACCCTCGCTCTCCCCTTCACCCGCATGACCGAACTCCCCCCACCCTCCGACGAGCCAGCCGACACGCGAGAGAGAATCTCGCTGCTGGTTCCGGTCTTCAATGAAGAAGAAACCCTGCCTCTCTTCTGGGAGGAGATCCGCCGGAGCCTGTTCCCGCTCGACTTCTCCTGGGAGGTCGTGTTCGTCGAAGACGGCAGTTCCGACCAGACCTGGGCCCGGCTCGCAGAACTGACCGAGCGCGCCGGGGAGGAAAACGATGTCGCGGTGCGTTGCCTCCGCCTCTCCCGGAACTTTGGCAAGGAGGCCGCCCTCACCGCCGGACTGCTCCACTGCTCGGGCGACGCAATCATCCCCCTCGACGTCGACCTCCAGGACCCGATTTCCCTCATCCCCGAGATGCTGCAGAAGTGGCGTGAAGGATTCGATGTCGTTCTCGCCGAGAGAGCCTCCAGGGCCACAGATTCTTTCCTCAAACGCACCACGGCGAACCTCTTCTACTCCATCCATCGCAAGATCTCCGACGTGGATCTCCCACCAAACGTGGGAGATTTCCGCCTCATGTCGCGCCGGGTGGTCGATTCCCTCAACCGCCTGGAGGAAAACCAACGGTTTATGAAGGGCATCTTCGCCTGGGTCGGTTATCCCACGGCCCGCGTCACCTACGAACGCCCGGCCCGTTCGGCGGGAGAAAGTAAGTTCAACTTCTGGAAATTGTGGAATTTCGGGATCGAGGGGATTACCAGTTTCAGCACCTTTCCCCTTCGGGTGTTTCTCTACATTGGAGCCGCGGTCTCCCTGGGTTCCTTTTTCTACGCGGCCTACATCGTGGTGAAGACGCTGATCTTCGGCATCGACGTCCCCGGCTATGCCTCGATCCTGACCTTCATCCTCTTTTTCGGAGGGATGAACCTGACGGCACTCGGCATCATCGGCGAGTACCTGGGCCGAATCTACTACGAATCGAAACAGCGCCCTGTCTTCATTGTCTCGGATCGGCTCGATTCGTCGACGCAACCGACCCGAGATGAGCCCCCCGAGACCCGGAGAGCCACGTAAAAAGGGAATAGTCACCGCGACCAATTGGTGGCACCCTGTCGATCACTGTGAGTTTTCTCTTCCCCCTGTACCTACTCGGCGCCCTGGCGATCGCTCTGCCGGTGCTGATGCATCTCCGCAAGCGGCCACCGCGGGAGCGGGTTCCCTTCGGATCGCTGATGTTTCTGGAGAAAACCCCGGAACTCCTCACCCGCCGCACCCGGATCGAGCGCTGGCTCCTGCTCGCCCTGCGGTGCCTGGCGTTGATCGCCCTGGCCCTGGTTTTCGGACGTCCCTTTCTCAAATCGGGAACCCTCCCCTCGGAACTCGCCGACGCCTCCGCGGCCGTCATCCTGGTGGATCGCAGCGCTTCGATGCAGCGAGGCGATCTCTTCAGGCAAGCTTTCGCAGCGGCCCGGGAGGCCGTCGGAAAACGTCCCTCTCGCGACGAGGTCGCCCTGCTTTTTTTCGACCGAAACACGGAACTGGTCGCCGGTTTCCCGGAGTGGGCGGACCTCGGTCCCGCCGCCCGTATCTCCGATCTGGAACGGAAAGCCGGCGATGCGGTTGCGGGTTGGGACATCACCGACCCCGGAGCGGCCCTCGTCGAAGCCGCCGATCTGATTTCCGCCCGATCGGCCGAGCGTGAGTTCCGCCGGAAAGAGATCGTGCTTATCAGCGATTTTGCCGAGGGCGCCTCCTACGACACCCTCAACCAATTCGCCTGGCCCGAAGATATCTTTGTCGAATGCGTGCCGCTGGCCCCGGGCGCCCGGGGCAATCTCAGCCTCACCCTCGCCGTGGCCACCGAGGAGCAGCGGACCTCGGCAAAAGTAGAACACCGGGTCCGCGTGGAAAACGCGGCGGATTCGCCATTCGAGCGATTCGTCCTCCGCTGGGATGGCCAACCCGAGGCCGCCGCTTCGGGCATCGTCCCTCCGGGATCGAGCCGGGTGCTCACCGTGCCCGCCCCTGTTGAGCCCTCGACCTCTCTCTCGGTCAGTGGCGACAGCCATCCCTTCGACAACACCGTGTACATCGCACCTCCCGCACCCGTGGAGTTGCCCATCCTCTTTCTCTCTGCCGACCCGGAGCCGGAAAAGGTCGGCTCTCCCTATTTTTACCTCGCTCGGGCCCTCCATCCCACCGCCGCCCTGAGACCATCGGCCAGCGCGGCCACCTTCGACGATTGGGAGGATAAGGCAGCAGGAGCCGCCGCCATCGTCGTTCACGGGAACTGGACGCAACCGGTCGGCGAGCAGCTGCATCGTCTCGCCGCATCGGGGAAGCTCATCGTCGCTCTGCCCGGTGCCGGCATCGGGGAGCAGACCTTTGCCGCGCTCTTTGGCGGGCGACCCGTCTCCCTCGAGGAGGCTTCGGGCGAACCTTATGTAATGCTGGCGAATCTCGACTTCGAGCACCCCATCCTGGCTCCGTTTGCTCGGGCCAGGATCCGCGATTTCACCAAGATCCGCTTCTGGAAACACCGCCGCGCGGGCTTTCCCGCGGACCCGGCTCGGGCGGAGCTCTCCGTGCTCGCAGAATTTGACGACGGCTCGCCTGCCTGGGTGGTTTCGCGCGTTGGAGATGGCTCGATCTTTGCTTTCCTCTCCGGTTGGGAACCGTCGGAAAGTCAGTTCGCCCTGTCCTCGAAGTTCGTCCCGCTGCTCTACTCGATTTTCGATCATGCGGGCTACAGTGCCCGGCGGACCCCGACCTATTACGTGGGAGAAGTCGACGTGTTGGAGGAAGGAAACAACAGGCTCGCGGATCGCCCCGGTCTCTTTCGCGTGGAAGGGCCCTCGGGGGCAACGACCGTTTCGGTAAACCTCCACCCCTTGGAGGGTAGAGTCGATCCCATCGATCCGGATCACCGCCTCGCGGAATTCCAAATACCCCTCGAACAACAGAACGCCCGGAAAAACCGGGATCGCGAAGGTGAGCGAGACCCCGCGGCGATCCGCCGCCTGGAAAACGAGGAACGAGAATCCCGACAGAAGCTGTGGAAATGGCTCGTTCTGGCCGTGCTCCTATTTCTCGCCGCCGAAACCTGGTTGTCCGGCAGGCGTCGCCACGCCGCCGCAGTTCCCGCCTGATCCCCTCCCCCCCGAAACATGATGACACAAAAAATCCTGGAAAATTGTCTCAAGCCGGTGACTCGGGCAGAGACGCACTGGCGCAGGCGAATGGCTCTGATCTTTGGCCTCGGAGCGGGCGCGCTGGGCATGCTCGTCCTCGCTCTGGTGGCCCGTCAGGCCGGTTGGTGGTCGACTCCACTCGCCGCCGGAGTTTTCACCGCCAGCATTCTTGCGATTTTGATCGCCTTCCACCGCATCGCTTCGCGCCGACCCGACATCGCGGTGCTCGCCCGAAAGGTGGAGGCGGAACACCCCGAGTTGAACGCCGCGCTCCTCACCGCTCTGGAAATGAAGCCGGATCCGGACGGCAGATTGAGCTACCTCCAGACCGAGGTGCTGCGCGGCGTGACCGAGCATGCCATTCGCAACCACTGGGTCCGCCAGGTTTCAGAGAAAAAGCTGAAACGGGCGGGCTGGATTCAGCTCTGCGCCATCGTGGCGTTCCTCGTTTCCGGCGTCTTTCTCCTCAATCAATTTCCCGGTTTCGCCGGCCGCGGCACGATGGCGCAGCCGACTGCGGAGAAACCCATCCCCGCGGAGGAACCGGTCGGCCTGGAGGTGAAACCGGGCGATACCGAGGTCGAGAAGGGCGGCCGGGTCGTCATCGAAGCCCGTTTCCGAGGCCGCATCCCCGCCGGGGCCCTGGTTCTGCTGCGCGATCCCGCCGACGGTTCCGAGAAGGGCCGCATCCCGATGAGGTCGGGCCTGGAGGATTCGGTCTTCTCCGCCATCCTCACCGGCGTCGACGAGGCGACCAACTACGAGGTCCGGTTCGAGGAATCTGTCAGCGACCGCTTTCTCATCCAAACCTACGAACACCCCGAACTGGAGCGCGCCGACGCCCGCATCACCCCTCCGGCCTACGTCCCCGTGGAACCGGAACTCATCGAGAACACCCGCAAAATCAGCCTGATCGAGGGATCGAAGGTGCGCTGGTCGATGCGAGTCAACAAACCGGTCACGTTCGCCGAACTCTTCGGCGAGGACGAGACTTCCGTTGCCCTGACGCCCGACCCGGCCGACCCCACCCTGCTGTTGGCCTCTCACCTGCCGGAAACCACGCAGAGATATCGGCTTCACCTCATCGACGACCGCGACCGGGCCAATAAGCGTCCGCCCTGGTTCACTGTGACCGTGAAAAAGAATCTGCCGCCCGAGATGAAGTTCTCCTTCCCGGGCCGAGATATCGACGTGTCCGCGCTGGAGGAATTCGCCGTCGAAGCCGAGGTCTGGGACGACATCGGCATCCGCACGGCCGGAATCGTGTTCGAGCACGGGGACGAAAAACGCGAGGTCATCCTCGCGGAGGAAGAACTCGCCGGAGACCGGAAGCACGCCCTGAAAACGATGCTCGCCATCGAGGAACTCGGGGCCGATCCCCGGGAACTCATCTCCTACCATCTCTGGGCTGAGGACTTCGCCCGCGAGGGGCGAGTGCGGCGCACCCAGAGCGACCTCTTCTTCGCCGAGGTGCGCCACTTCGAGGATATTTTCCGGGAGCAGCAGGCTCCGGGCGGCGAAAGCCAAGGGCAGCAGGGGCAGTCGGAAGAGCTGCTCAAACTGCAGAAAGACATCCTCAACGCGAGCTGGAAGCTCCTGCGCAAGGCACATCTCGGGAAGTCCGCCACCGAGTTGAAGGAGGACATCGACGTGGTGCGGGAGTCCCAGGAGATCGCTATCCAGCAGACCGAGACGGCCATCGAGAATGTCGAGGACGCCGAACTCAAGGCCTTCTTCAACCAAGCCAAAGAACACATGCGCGAAGCGGTGGAGCACTTCACCATCGGCTTCGATCCCTTCGCTCCCGCGGAGACCCGGCAATCGCCGGCGGCTCCCCTCGAGTTGGCGCACGCCTCCGCGAAACGGGCCTACGAATCCCTGATCAAAGCCCGGAGCCGGGAGCACAACGTGACCCAGAGCGCGGAGCCCTCTGGATCGGGTCAGCCTCAGGAAAGAGAACGGCAGCTGATGAATCTCGAACTCAAACAGAAACAGCTGAAATACCGCGAGAACACCAGCGCCCAGACCGAGCAGCAGGCGGCCGAACAGCGGGAAAATCTCGAGGTGCTGAACAAGTTGAAGGAACTGGCCCGCCGGCAGGAGGCGATCGCGGAAAAAATCAAGGAACTCCAGACCGAACTCGAGGACGCAGCATCGGACGAGGAGAGAGAACGAATCGAGCGTCAGTTGAAAAGACTTCAGGAGGAGCAGGAGCAACTGCTTCGCGACCTGGACGATCTCTCCGAAAAAATGGATTCCCCGCAGAATCGGGCGGACATGGCCGGAGAACGGAGGCGTCTCGAGGAGACGAGAAAACATGTCCAGGACACCGCCGAAGACCTGCAGGAAAAGAATCTAGCCGACGCAGCCAATTCCGCGACCCGGGCCCGACGCGAGCTGGAGGAGGCCGAGGACGAGTTCCGCAAGCGGACCGCCAGACAGTTTTCCGAGCAGATGAAGGAAATCCGCGATGCGGCGCGCCAGCTCGCGGAGAACCAGAAAGCGATCAGCGAGACATTGGACGAGAGACCGTCCTCCGACCGCGATTCGGGAAACGATTTCCGCACTCCAGAGGAGAATCTCGAACTGGCCCGCCGGATCGAGGAGCAGCGCGCCCAACTCGCCGAACTGGTCGAGGCCATCAAGGATGTCAGTGAAAAAGCCGAGGAATCGGAACCCCTGCTCTCCGACGCGCTCTACGAAGCGGTCCGCGAGAACATGGTCAATGGTGTCGAACAGTCGCTCGCCGAAGCCCGGGATCTGGTTCGCTACAATCGCCAAAGCCTGGCCCGGGAACCGGAGCAGAATGCCGCGCAGGGCATCGAGGACCTGAAAGAACAAGTGGAGAGCGCGGCCGAGCAGATCCTGGGAAGCGAAGCCGATTCCCTGAGGCTGGCCCGGAACGAACTGGATCGACTCATCGATCAGGCTCGGGCAGAGACCGAGCGTCTCCGCCAGGAAGAGGCCGAGAAGGGGAAAAATGGGGCCCCGGCAGGAGAGGGAGAAGAAGACCTCGCTGCGGCTGGCGATCCTTCTCCATCCGCCCGTGGTGACGCCCCGGACCAGTCGGACCAGGAGGATTCCCCCTCCCCCGGCGAAGGGGAAAAAGGCTCCCGACCCGGCCAGGGCAAAGGCAAAGGCGATCCGGCATCTCGCGAGCCTGGGTCCTTGGCGCAGAGCGACAGAGAAGAGAGTTCGGCCGGCGGCCGGCCAGCGGGAGGAGAGTCCGAGGCGGAGACCGAGGAAAGTCCCGAAGGCAAAGGTAAAGGCAAAGGCAAAGGCCGGGGCGGCGAGGGTGACTCCGGAGAGGGCAATCCGAAACGTCTCGCGGAAAACGAGGAGGGCCAACCGTCTCCCAGACCCGGCAGCGGTCAGCGCGGCGGCTTCCGCAGGCTGTTGTCAGAGGGAAACCGGGGCGAGAGGTCCACGGGATCGAACTTCGGGGGCGACGACCGGGGCAGCCGTATGCCCACGGGCCTAGCCAGCCAGCCGCCCCTCTTCTTCCAGCGGTCCGGTGAGACTCAACCGGCTGGGCCGATTACGGGAGAGGAATACAAGGATTTTGCCAACGCCCTGGGTAACATTGAGGAGATGATGAACGGGGAAGACCTGCGCAACGAGATCGCCAGGGTGCTGGACAACGCCCGCGGAATGCGTGTCGACTACAAGCGCGACAACCTGCCCCCCGGGGCGGAATCGATTCGGCAAAAGATCATCGATCCCCTGGTCGAGGTCCGCAGCCGGGTCAGCGAGGAGTTGGCCAAGCTCAACCGGGAAAACCCGGTCGCCCCGATTGATCGCGACCCGGTGCCCGGAGAATTCCGGGAACTCGTCCGGCGATACTACGAGGAACTGGGGGCGGGAAACTGACGTCGCCCCCGGTCACTCCAGCCCCTTGACGATGGTTTCGGAGTAGCGCAGCTCCCCGGTGTAGGCGTCGAAAAACTGGAAAATCACCTGCGGATGGGGAAAGGCGAACCACCGGTCGCCTCCCGGCTCCAGCGGATTGTTGAACACGTTGTTGACCTGGACCACGCAATAGTGCGGAAAGGCCCGGTTGCCCCGCGGAATGTCCTCCATGGCGTAGGTCGACCAGCGAATCTCGCACGCCCGGGGCCCGTATTGGAATCGCCCATTTGCCGGCCGCCCTCCCTCGTCCTTTTCCGGCACGTGATTGATCGAGTTGTGCGGTCCGCTGGCGAATTCGTGAACGTTGTCCGTGATGCGTATGGCGAAGGAATTGTGCAGATCCCCGGTGAGCACGAATACCTGCTTGTCGAGGGCATCCCAGAATTCGATCAACTCCTCCCGCTCGTCCAGAAAGACCGTCCAGGCATCGTCTTTCTTCACCGCGGCCTGCTTGTCGGCCCCTCCCCCGCTTCCCACGTGGGGCACCATGAAATTCACCGACGACACCACGAAAATGAAATCGGCGTCACTCTTGGCGATCCCCTCCTTGAGCCAGGCGAGCTGCTGTTTCCCCAGCATGGAGGCGCCCGGCTTGTCGGGGCGGTCCACATCGTGCAAGTCCCGGTGCGAACGGGTGTCCAGGAGAAAGAAGTCGCAGTTGGCCAGCGAGAATTTCCCGTAGCAGCGGCGTCCGATGGAGTAGGCGGCTTCTCCGTCGGCTTTCGCCGCAGGCGTCACTCGGATGCGATGCGGCCCCAGCACCTCGACGATGTCGTAGACAGCCGAGTTGGGATCGCCGGGCTCATCGTCGAGCGCCATGTCCTTGACTCCCGCCGTCTCCGTGCCCCAATGAACGTGCAGGTTGGCGTGATTCTCCAGGTTCAAGCCGGTAAAATCGGCCTCCGGGTCCTCGATCACGTCGCTGCCCCGCTGAAAACGTCCCGTGCCAAACCAGGCGGACGCCTCGTGCTCCAGGGGATTCGCCCAGGCGAGGTAGTCGAACCAGGCCCGCACCGCGATATCCCGGAACACCGCGCGGCGGTTCACGTAACCCGTTTCGGCCGTCCCGTAGATGTCATTGAGCAGCTCGTGATCGTCCGCGGTGTAGAAACTGGGGACATGCCGGTGCCACTCGCTTAGATTTCGGCCTCGCTCCAGGTAGATTTTGTAGTTTTCCCACACGCCGGCGATGGTCGGCGCCTTTCTCACGATGCGGGGATAGGCCCCGGGTTCGATCCCAACCTGTCGCCCCCACTCCCGGGCGGTAAATTCCCGCCTATCCTCGTAGAGCCAATCCCCGTTGAGAATGGCAAAATCGATGGTGTCCCTGACCTGACGATTGAGGGTGTCGAAAACGGGCAGCGTCGGCCCGACACTGTCTCCCCCACCCCTCTGGTTGTTGCCACAGGCGAACTCGAACCGAAAGTTGAACAAACCCCGGGGGTTGGTCCGGGCGTCGCGATAATCCCCGGAATCGGGCAGGGTTCGGAAACTGCCCGCCAACTGGTGGTCCTCCACGCGATAGAAATACCGCGTCTCCGGTTCGAGACCCTCCAGCGCGACAAGCCCCGTGTTGTCGTGCTGCAATCGCGTCTCGAGGAGTGGCGCCCGCCGGTCCAGCCGGTCCTCGGAGGTGCCGTAGAAGATCTGCACCGCGCCGGGCACCTGGGTGCGGACCCACAGGGTCATCGACGTCGGGGCAGGACGCCCCAAAATCGGCCCGTGGGTCACCCGAACGGTCCGTGGCGGACCGTCCTGTGCCCGGAGAAAAATGACCGGGAAACCACTCCCCAACCCGAGAAAAAGAAAAAGCGCGGTCGCCCGCACCGCGATGTGACCCGCCAGACAGGTATGACTTCTCATGAGACTCCCCGTCTAGCACGAAACCTCGGAGCGGGGAAAGAAAAATACCGCGAGGGGGGGAACGCGGCTCAGTGCAACCGGGGCAGCTTGCCAAATCCGATCAGGTTCTTGTGCCTGCCCTCCCGCAATTCGAAGATGTCTACCCCGGCTCCCCCGACCCCGCGGTTCCTCGTCCCGCGCGCCCCATACATGTAGAGCTTGCCCGAGGGAGACTGGCCCATGTAGAGCATCACGTGAGACACCTTGTGCCCCGAGTCATAGGTCCCGCCCCAGAAGATCAGGTCCCCGGGCCGCAGATTCGAAGCGCTGATCTCCCGCGCCTTCTTCAACCGACTCTTCTCCCGCACCCACTCGTATTGCGCGTAGCTGGTGCGCGGCACGGCGGTGTACCCCAGGGAGGTGAGGAGATACTGGATCGCGCCGGAACAGTCCATGCCGCCATCCTTGGGCGAACTCCCCCCGAATCGATACGGCAAACTCAGCCGGGCCACCTCCTCGGCCCGCCTCCGGATCACATCGATCGGAATGGAGTCTCCCGTCCAGGGCTTGGAGATGGTGAAGGTCAAGGCGGCCGACTTATCCCGATTGCGCCGCAACCAACCAGCCTCGGTCTCCCGGGTCAGGAAAGGACCCATCCGTTCCTCCCCGCCCCTGTCCTCCTGAGCCCATACCGTCCCGCTCCCCCACGGGGAAAGCACCCCGCCCACTCCCACAAGCCCTAGCAAAATCACACGCACCATCTTTGTTAGTATAATTTCCATAATTTCGGGATCAATTAGGAAATTCCGGGAAAAGGATTTCCCGGGCACCGCCAAGGGGAAGGACGAACGAACCCGGCGGTGCTTTGGCCGGATTTGGCCTTTTTTTCAGGGAATCTCGATGAAGGCGGCGTGGAGACGCCGGGCTGCGTCCGCCACCGAAGAGGACGGAAGTATCCAAGTGATCCTATGGGGAGCGCCTTCCACGGCCCGCGGTTTGAGGTCGGACAGGATGCGAGAACCATGGACGAGCTTCGTCGGGGAGGCACCGGTGCCGGAACCGACGGCGCTCACCGACCCCAAGCCGGGCACGAGATGGAGTTCGTCCCCGAACTGCTCCCGGAATCCCTGGGCGATCGCCGCCTCGTCGTGAACGTTTTCCACCGCAATTCGGGCGGCGAGACGAAAACCTTCCTGCGGCTCGAGACTTCCCTGCAGAGAGGATGGAGGCAGGCTGAACTTCTCCAGTGCACCCAGAGCGGTTTCGGCATCGGGACAACGGCCCTGGAGCCATAAAATCCCGGTCTCGTGGGCGATTCCGGTGACCGAACCCGGCTCGCGCGGCGGCGACTTCCGCACCACAGTGCCATCCCTGCTCGGGTCCTGACCGGGCAGCGCGCCGGCGGTGGCCCTGGCGTAGATGGCGATCCCCTGGCTTCGGGCGAACTCCACCGCCTGGGCATTGAGGACGCGAGCCCCGTTCTCGGCGAGTTCACGGGTTTCCTCATAACTCAGCTCGGGAATCCGGTGAGCCGAGGAGACGATCCGGGGATCCGCGGTGTAGACGCCGTCGACATCGGAACAGATCTCGCACCACTCGGCATCGAGCGCCGCGGCGAGCGCCACCGCCGTGGTGTCGGACCCACCTCGTCCCAGGGTGGTGATCTCCCGCTTGTAAGACATACCCTGGTAGCCCGCCACGATCACGATGTTGCCCCGGTCGATCTCGTCCTGCACGCGGACGGGTCGCACCTCGATGATCCGGGCATCGACGTGGCGATCGTTGGTCAGGATCCCCGCTTGGGAACCGGTGAAACTGATGGCCTTGCCTCCCCTTTCGCGAATCGCCATGGAGAGCAGAGCCATGGAAATCCGCTCGCCCGCCGTGAGAAGCATATCCAATTCCCGACGCTCGGGCGAATCGCTGATTCTCCGGGACAGGGCGAGCAATTCGTCGGTGGTATCGGCCATGGCAGAAACCACCGCCACCACGGAGTGGCCCTGATCCCGGGTCTGCATGATCCGCTCGGCCACCCACTGGATTTTCTCCGGCGTGGCCACAGAACTGCCCCCGTATTTCTGCACGACGATCGACATTGGAATCTAGCTTCTCGCAACGATAACCCACTTTGCAAGAAGATCGGTGGAAAGTCCCCGTCATGCGCCCGGTGCACAAGGGGGTGGCCCGGCCCGATCTGATGCCGCGATACGGGGAAAAATCGACCCATGGCTTCGGTCCATCCAGGTTTCTCACTCGCTATATTGAGCAAACTCTGGTTTGACAGTTTTGTCATTTTGGTCGATGGGACGCAGGTCCCGCACGTTTGATTCGGGGGCTCATCACCTCGCCAATCCCAGTCTCATGATCACGACCCTTCTCTTTGCGCTCGCCGGATTCTTTGCCCTCCTTCCCGCCCTGAACTTCCTGAGCTACCGGATCATGGGCGGTATCATCCGCAACCGGCGCGAGACCTGGGACCTGAACATCTGCTGCGGAAAGACCGACGGGGGCGGGGTGAACGTCGACATCGTGAAGCATGCCGATGTGCCCAATCTCATCGTCGTCGAAGACATCTACAATCTGCCCTTCTCCACGAACCAGTTCAACAATGTGCTCTGCTCGCACACCATCGAGCATGTGGAGGACCCTCAGGCATTTTTCGACGAACTGGATCGCGTCGCCGAAGAAGTCACCGTGGTGGTCCCACCGCTCTGGGACCTCAGCGCGGTCCTCAACGTGTTCGAGCACCGCTGGATCTTTCTCACCTTCCGCAAGGAACACCACAAGGTTCCCCCCCACATCGAGCTTCCTTTTGCGCGGGCCTTCCAGGAGCGTGTCGGTCAGAAGATCCGCGCCTGATTTGCCCATCCCCTAACTCTGCTGGCTGGGTCGCCGAGTTCCTCAGGCCAATCGCCGTGACCAGGGGTCTCTTGGCGTTACCGCAGCGGGGATTTTTCTCCCACCACCCTCAAGTCCGGAGCCGCGGAACCTCTGCATTCCGTGGGGTGACGCCAATTTCGTTTGACCCCACTGGATTTCTCATCTCTGATAACGGGTTGTTGTCGATGATCGTCGAACCGAAGATACGCGGTTTTATCTGCACCACTGCCCACCCGGAGGGCTGTGGTGTTCACGTGGGTTCCCAAGTCGATTACGTGCGGTCCCAGGGAAACTTAGAAAATGTTCCCCGTCGGGTTCTCGTCATCGGATCCTCCACGGGCTACGGTCTCGCTTCGAGGATCGTTCCCGCTTTCGCCGGGGGAGCCTCGACCATCGGAGTGTTTTTCGAGAAACCCGGCACCGAGAAGAAAACGGGCAGCGCCGGGTGGTACAATTCCGTCGCCTTTGAAGAGTTGGCTCGCGAGAGCGGGCTTTACGCGAAGAGTTTCAATGGCGATGCCTTCTCCACCGACATGAAAGAGGCGGTCGTCGAAACGATCCGGCGAGACCTCGGCAAGGTTGACCTCATCGTCTACAGTCTGGCCTCCCCCCGCCGGGTCGATCCCGTCACGGGAGAAGTCTACCGTTCCGTGCTTAAGCCGATCGGGCAACCCTACACGCAGAAGAATCTCAACACCGACACCGCCGAGGTAAACAGCGTGGAAATCGAGCCGGCGACGGAGGAGGAAATCGAGCATACCCGCAAGGTGATGGGCGGCGAAGACTGGGCGCTCTGGATCGACGCCCTCCACGCGGCCGGCACGCTCGGCGAAGGCTTTTCCACAGTGGCCTACTCCTACATCGGCCCCGAACTGACCTTCCCCATCTACACCAACGGCACCATCGGAAAAGCCAAGGAGCATCTCGAAACGACCGCCGCCGCCATCGATGAGAAATACGGGGACGGGTCCGCCTACGTCTCGGTGAACAAGGCGCTGGTCACCCAGGCCAGTTCGGCGATCCCCGTGGTGCCCCTCTACATCTCCCTGCTCTACAAACGGATGAAGGAACTCGGGCTTCACGAGGGCTGCATCGAGCAGATCTACCGGCTTTTCCGAGATCACCTCACCGACCCGGATGGTCCCACCCGCGACGAGAAGGGCCGCATCCGCATCGACGACTGGGAAATGCGTTCCGATGTCCAGGAGGCCGTCATGGAATCCTGGGATGAAGTCGACTCGGCAAATCTCGCCACCATCTCCGACTTCGAGGGCTACCGCTCTGAATTTCTCCGCCTTTTCGGCTTCGGGCTCGAAGGGGTGGACTACGCTGCGGACACCAACCCGGAACGCGACCTGCCTTCCTCGATTTCTTAGAGCGATTTGATTAATATTTGTTGAAATTTCATACAACCCAACAATACTTGCGAAACTCATCCTGACGACCACCATGACCCCCCGCCAGCTGTCAAAGTTTTGTCTTCTCGCCCTTGCTCTGGCGATGCCATTCCTTCTGAGTTCCTGTGTCACCGTCGAGAGTGCAACGGTCCGGGGAGTCACCGCGCGGGGGGGCACGATGAACCCTGCGTTGCTTGCCCAGAGCACCCGGAGCAACACCCGAGTGGTTATCGACATCGCGGATCAGAAAGCCTTCCTCCTGGTGAATGGCAAGATCGCGGCGCGGTCACCCATTTCAACGGCTCGTCCGGGCAAGAGCACTCCCCGCGGGAGTTTCACCATCACCGAGCGAGTGCGGTCGGGCAAAATCTCCACGATCTACAAGGTGGAGATGCCTTACTGGATGCGCCTCGGCGGTACACCTTTCGGACTGCACGCGGGCTACCTCCCGGGTTACCCCGCATCCGCGGGCTGCATCCGTCTGCCCATGAACATGGCGCGGACCATCTACGACCACACAGGCTACGGCACTCGCGTCAGCGTCTACAGCAGCTGGAGCGGAGGTTGAGCCTTCCGTAGAGGATCAGGACCATCATTCTCCGCTCCAAGTCGGACAAGCTTGCCCGAACCTTGGACGAACGGAAATTACCGGTGGCGGGATAGTTGGCCAGTTGTCCCGGTGACGGAAATCAGGAAACCGGTCGAACCCACGGATCCGGTCTGAAACCAACCCTCTTTACCCGAGCTTTCTATTCCTTCGTCCAGATTCGGGTATTCAGGTCCAACTCCTCCACCATCTCCAGAAAGCTGCGAACCTGGTCCAGCATCTTTCCGACTTGGACGGGATCAACCGCGGAAACCCCTTTGTCCGGCTCGAGAAAAGGTTTCGGGTGTGGCACCGCGATCCAGACGTGAGACCCCTTGAAGGCGATCCGCACGTCTTTCCCGAACTGATTTCGCAGCAGGAGGATGCGCTCCATCATGGATGGGCTCAGGATGTAGCGCGCCTCGACCTGGTCGGTGGCGTGAACGGCGAAAGCCTCCTCGAACTCCGGGCTGTCCATCTGCACCAGCGAAGTTCCGCTGCGTCCGCCCATTTTCTGCAGGGTCCGGCCAAAATCCCCGAAAAACCGCTCCGCGGCATCGGGGAAAATGAAGGTCCGTCCGTGGAAATGCTTGTTGAAATCTGCGATCAACAGCAGGCCCCGGAAAATGGTAACGTATCGGGTCTCCGTATTTCCATCGCTGTCCCGACTGGTGCGCCGCTCCTCGGCATGCAGTTCGGCCAACTGGAGGCTGGTTTTGCCGTAGGTGCCGTGGATGAGGTCCTCGGTTTGGTAACGATCGGGCCGAGTGTTAAACAACTCACTCTCCACGAACCGTTCCTGCGAAATCCCCGCGTGTTGATCGTAGCGCAGGTCCGGGCTCACCAGGCCGACCAGCTTCCCGATTACGCTTCCTTTGTAGCTCGCGACATAGGCCGCCCCCTTTCTCCCCGCCATCACATGGTAGAGGATGGCCGCGGCGACGATCCAGAGCATCAGGAGAAAGACCCCCAGCGGAAAGAAAAGGATCACCCCGAAGATGAAAATCACCGTTCCCGGAAGGATAAGCTTCAGCAGGCAGTCGTTCCTCCGTTGCAGGTAGTCGAGCCGGTCGACCTCGATTCGCTCAAGGGTCGGCTGCATGTCACGCAGGACAGATTCGGTGGATTGCATGCCTTATTCTCCGCAAATTTTCCGTTTCCCCCTAAAGGTCGACGCGAACCGCCTCCCGTGAGGTCGGATCGGTCTCGAAGAAATCCTGACGAGAGAACCCGAAACGGGCCGCCACCAGGTTCGACGGAAAGGAATCCACCGCATTGTTCAGGGCGAGCACTGCCGCGTTGTAGGTCCGCCGCGCGGCGGAAATCTGCTCCTCGATCTCGGTCAAGTTGCGCTGCAGGTTGAGGAACTGATCGCTCGATTTCAATTCGGGATAAGATTCGGCCAGAGCCACGATCCGGCCCACCTGAGGACCGATCTCCTGCTCGATCCGGATCCGTTCCCCTGCCGGAACTGAGGGATCGCTCGCCCGGTTTCTCAGCTCGATCACTCGCTCGAAGGTTTCTTTCTCGTGGGAGGCGAATCCCTTGACCACCTCGACCAGGTTCGGAATCAGGTCATGCCGCTTCTTCAGCATCACGTCGATGGTGCTGAAGGTGTTGCGCACCATATTCCGTTTGCTCACCAGCCCATTGTAAATCCCGGCCAGCACGAGACCGATCAGAACCAAAAGCCCCAGCGGCACCCAGAGGAGAAACATCGCTTCCATCATCGGAATCCAGCCTATCGGACCGATTGGAATCCGCTACTACAAAAAAGGGAGTCCAGGATAGCGCTCGCCTCGCCCCTCACCGGAGACGACGGCGCGATTCGCTCTTCAGGCGCAAGGCGTTCAGGCGGATGAACCCGGTCGCGTCGTCCTGGTTGTACGCTGCCTCACCGCCTCCCTCCATGGTGGCGACCGCCTCATCGTAGAGACTCACCGGTGACCGGCGCCCGGCGGTCATGGTGTTGCCCTTATACAATTTCAGGCGGACTTCCCCGGTGACGTGTTTCTGGGTGTGCGTGATCATGGTCTGCAGCACCTCACGCTCCGGGGCAAACCAGAAACCGTTGTAGACCAGTTCCGAATATTTGGGAATCAGGCTGTCCCTCAGCCTCATCACCTCCCGATCCATCGTCAGGCTTTCCACCTGTCGGTGCGCCGCCATCAGGATAGTGCCTCCCGGTGTCTCATAGATGCCCCGGCTCTTCATCCCGACGAACCGGTTTTCCACCATATCGATGCGTCCGATCCCGTGCTTGCCCCCGAGGTGATTGAGCACGCGCATGACGCCATAAGGAGAAAACAGGCGGTATTCGCCCTCCTCTCCCGCCGACTCGACGTCGCCCAGGGCCTCGAGAATCTCCGGGAGCGAATCGCAGTGGATACCCACACAGTTCCCTCTGACGAAGAGGAGTTGCACCACTTCCGGCTGGTCGGGAGCCTCCTCGGGCGATACCGACAGAACGTACATATCGCGGGATTCCGCTCCCGTCGCGTCGTACCAGGCGTCCTCGAGTCGGCCGCTCTCAAAGCTGATGTGGAGCAGGTTGCGGTCCATGCTGTAGGGTTTGCTCGCCGACGCCTGCACCGGAATGCCTTCCCGTTCCGCGTAGGCGATCATCTCCGCCCGCCCGGGAAAACGTTCGCGAAATCTCTCATCGCGCCACGGGGCGATCACCTCGATATCGGGAGCCAACGAGGCAGCCGAAAGCTCGAACCGCACCTGGTCGTTTCCCTTCCCCGTAGCGCCATGGGCGATGGAGGTGGCTCCCCTCTCCAGGGCGGTGCGAATCATCCCCTCCGAGATGCAGGGACGCGCTATGGAAGTGCCCAGCAGGTATTGCCCCTCGTAAAGCGCCGCCGCCTGAAACATGGGGAATATATAGTCCCGCGCGAACCGTTCCCTGAGGTCGTCGATGACGCATGCGCTTGCGCCGGTGCGGAGCGCCTTCTCCTCGAGACCGTCCAGTTCTTCGCCCTGACCAACGTCGGCACAGTAGGCAATGACCTCCGCGTCATAGGATTCCTGAAGCCATTTCAGCAGGACGGAGGTGTCCAGGCCGCCAGAGTAGGCGACCACAATCTTCTGTGGAGAATGCTCGGTCATGTTCGGTTCCCGGAGAGATAACGCCGGCCATCGTAACGCCTCCACAATTCCTTGCAAAGCCTTATGGCCCGGAAAAGAGACACTTCCGACTCTTTGGTATTGGCCCGACTTCCGGCCGGTGATATGCTCCCGGTTTCGACTTCCCGCTCCATTTCCCCGTCAACCCGGGTTTCTTGCGCACTTTCCTTCGATGAACAACCTCACCTACCTTCTGCCCTTATTCGGACTACTGGGCATCGGATACACCATCTACGGAGCGAATTGGGTCCGGCGCCGCGAAGAGGGAGACGCCAGAATGAAGGTCATCGCCGGCAACATCTCGGCTGGCGCCATGGCGTTTCTCCGCGCCGAATACCGGATTCTGGCCGTCTTCGTGGCCGTTGCCGCCATCCTCCTGTCCGCGCTCGGGGCCCGCGAAATGGCGGGAGGCTGGCTGATCGGTCTGTCCTTCATCCTGGGCGCCGGATGTTCCGGGGCCGCCGGTTTCATCGGGATGCGAGTCGCCACCCAGGCGAACGTCCGCACCACCCACGCGGCACGCTTCGGTTTGAACGAGGCTCTCCACGTCGCTTTCATGGGCGGCTCCGCCATGGGCATGGGTGTCGTCGGACTCGGTGTCATCGGCCTCGGCACCCTTTTTCTCTGCTACGGAGGGCTCTTCGGCACCGATCCGGGCGGAATTGGGAGCGTCATCACCGTGATCACTGGTTTCTCTTTTGGCGCTTCTTCGGTGGCCCTTTTTGCCCGGGTCGGAGGAGGCATCTACACCAAGGCTGCCGATGTCGGAGCAGACCTGGTCGGCAAAGTGGAAAAAGGAATCCCCGAAGATCACCCCCTCAATCCCGCCACCATCGCCGACAACGTGGGCGACAATGTCGGTGATGTCGCCGGGATGGGCGCCGATCTCTTCGAGTCGTTCGTCGGTTCCATCATCGGCGCCATGATCCTCGGTGCCACTTTCATGACCGTGTTCGCGGAGATCGAGGGCACCGATCCGGCCGCGGCAGTCGTTCTCCCCCTCGCTCTTGCCGGGGTCGGCATCGTCTGCTCGGCAATCGGAACTTTCTTCGTCCGTGTCGAGGAAGGCGGGGACCCGAAACGCGGCCTTCATCGCGGGGAACTTCTCTCCGCCTTCATCATGATCCTTGCCGGATTCTTCATCATCCGCGGTCTGCTGCCCGCTAAGTGGACCTGGGACGGCCGCGAGTTCACCTCGATGGGTGTGTTCTGGGCCACCGTGATCGGGCTTTTCGCCGGCCTCGCCATCGGTCTCGTCACGGAGTATTTCACCGGCTCGGGCATGCGTCCGGTCAAGTCCATCGTGAGGCAGTCGGTCACCGGCGCCGCGACTAACATCATCGCCGGAATCGGTGTCGGCATGCAGTCCACCTTTTTTCCCATCCTCATCATCGCCGGCGCCATCCTCTGGTCTCACGATCTCGCCGGGCTCTACGGCATCGCCATCGCCGCCGTCGGCATGCTGTCGAACACAGGTATCCAGCTGGCCGTTGACGCCTACGGACCCATTGCGGATAACGCCGGAGGCATCGCCGAAATGGCGGAACTGCCCGCCGAAGTTCGGGAGCGAACCGACAAGCTCGACACCGTGGGAAACACCACCGCAGCCATCGGGAAGGGCTTCGCCATCGGCTCGGCCGCCCTCACCGCCCTGGCCCTCTTCGCCGCCTTCATGAAAACGGCGGGGATCGACTCCATCGATATCGCTAATCCCAAGGTCATGTCCGGACTTTTCATCGGCGCCTCCCTCCCCTACCTCTTCTCCGCACTGACGATGCAGGCGGTGGGCCGAGCCGCCCTCTCCATGATCAAGGAAGTGCAGCGGCAGTTTCACCAGATCCCGGAACTCAAACGAGCCCTCCAGGCCTATGAACGAAACGCCGGCCAACGGGTCATGGAGTGGCCGGAGGAAGATCGCGCCGCCTACGACGAGGGCCTGAAAAAAGCCGAATTCGAAAAATGCGTGGCCATTTCAACCCGGGCTTCGCTCCGTGAGATGATCCTGCCCGGGGTGCTCGCCATCCTCGCCCCCATCGTGGTCGGATTCTCCGGCGGCGCCGTCATGCTCGGGGGACTGCTCGCCGGAGTCACGGTCAGCGGAGTCCTCCTCGCCATTTTTCAGTCCAATGCCGGCGGAGCGTGGGACAACGCCAAAAAAATGATCGAGGGCGGAGTCGAGGTGCCGGGGGAGAAAGAGAAGCTCACCTCGGGCTCGCCAGCCCACATGGCCGCCGTCGTCGGCGACACAGTCGGGGACCCCCTGAAAGACACCTCGGGTCCGTCCCTGAATATTCTCCTCAAGCTGATCTCGGTGACCGCCCTCGTGATCGCCTCCCTGATCTGAGAGGGCCACGCCGGGCAAGCGAGCCCCCCCCTGAAATCAATCCACCAAGGTGTCGATCCTCTTGGCCAACTCGAAGTCGGCCTCGGTGAGACCTCCCTGATCGTGGGTGGTGAGCCTGAGGGTGATGGTGCACCAGCGTATGTCAATGTCGGGATGGTGACCCGATTCCTCGGCGATCTCGGCGACGCCATTGACGAAGTCGATGCCCTCCATGAATTCATCGAATTCGAGAATCCGGAATATCTCTTTCCCTTCGTGATCCCACTCCGGGATTTTCTTGAGGAACTGCTCGATCTCCTCTTTTTCAATCAGGTCAGACATAGATGGGAAGATGGCGGGTTTGACAAGGGCCGTCGACTCTTTACGACGGGAGACCGCATCGGTCTATCGCTATAGGCCAATTTGAAATCCGCAAGTCCCAAAGTGCATTTTTTTTCGCGTAATTCGCTGGTTTCTCATGGAATAATGCGGTTGTCTGGCGATGGGTATCCCGGAGAAAGATACAACGTTTGCTCACCTCACAACCACTACGAAAAATGGCTCACGGAAAGATCTATGACTCGATTATCGACACGGTCGGAAACACTCCCCTCGTCCGTCTGAGACGAATCACCGCGGGAATCGACGCCGATATCGCGCTGAAATGCGAGTTTTTCAACCCTCTGGGTTCGGTCAAGGATCGGATTGGTGCCGCCATGATCGAGGCGGCCGAGCAGAGTGGGCAAATCACGCCCGACACGGTCATCATCGAACCGACCAGCGGAAACACCGGAATCGCCCTGGCCTTCGTCTGCGCGGCAAAAGGATACCGGCTTATTCTCACGATGCCCGAGACCATGTCCACGGAACGCCGCTCCCTCCTGGCTCTCCTCGGTGCCGAGCTGATTCTCACCGAAGGCCCCAAGGGCATGAAAGGCGCTATCGCCAAAGCGGAGGAAATCGCCGCACAGACTCCCAATTCCTTTATCCCACAACAGTTTTCCAATCCGGCGAACCCTCAGATTCACCGCGTGACGACGGCGGAGGAAATCTGGGAGGATACCGGTGGCAAGGTCGACATCGTCATCTCGGCGGTCGGCACCGGAGGAACCGCCACCGGTTGCGTGGAGACGCTGCGGGCGAAGAATCCCAACATCCAGATGATCACGGCAGAACCCGAAGATTCCCCGGTGATTTCCCAGACTCTAGCGGGTGAGGAAATCACCCCGGGACCCCACAAGATTCAGGGAACCGGTGCCGGATTCGTGCCGGACAATCTCCATCTGAAGAGCGATTCGGGAGACGCCCAGATCAGCGAATGTATCCGTGTCAGCAACGAAGACGCCTTCGAGATGGCCCGGCGGGTCGCCAGGGAAGAGGGGATCCTCGGTGGAATCTCCACCGGCGCAAATGTCTGGGCCGCCCTGGAAGTGGCCAAGCGGCCTGAAAACAAGGGCAAGCTCATCGTCACCATCGCGTGTTCCACCGGAGAGCGCTACCTGTCCACCCCTCTGGCGGATGTCGCCCGGGAAAAGGTTGGCGGCTGACAAATCAAAAAATTCGATTACCCTGCCCGCCGCCGGTGGAATGAGGTTCCCCGGCGGTCTTTTCTCCAGATTTTCAGATCGAACTCATGGCCAAACAGCCCGCAACGACCGAAGAAAATTCGGAACCCGAGGAAACTTCCCCGGCCATCCCGCATACTCACGCCGACCAGTTGGTCGACACGATCGAGCGCAACCGGATCCTCATTCTCGGGGGAGCGGCTGGCCTGATTGTCGTCGTCATTCTCGTCCTCGTGTTCCAGCAGGTCGCCAAACAGAGGCACCTCGACGCGGGCCGGGCCTTCACCGCGGCGGCCGCATCCCGGGATATCGGTGAGCTGAATGGGGTCGTCGGGAAGTACCGGGGCTCGGTCGCTGCGGGCAACGCGATGCTGACCAAGGCCGATGTCCAGATCGATCAGGGCAAATCCCAGGATGCCATCGCCACCCTCGACACGTTCATCGCCGACTTTCCCAAACATCCGCGCCACGTCCAGGCCTATTACATGCTGGCCAACCTCTACCACAAGTCCGGCGACCTCATCAAGGCAGAACAAAACTACCGGGAAGTGCTCTCGATCCAGACGGATGGCGAGTATTCCCCCATCTCCAAAATCCGGCTCGGCGATATCGCTCTGGCCCGGGGCGATGAGGAACTGGCCCGGCAACACTACAACGAATCGATCACGACCTTCCCGGGGAGCCCTTTCGTGAGCATGGCAGAACAACGCATCGCATTGCTCGCCGTGGGCGATCCGCCTGTGGTCGATCCGCCGAAGGAAGAAACCGCAGAGCAACCCGCCACCGGAAACGAAGCCGCTACCGCAACCGACGCCAGCGAAAAGGAAGCAGGCTCCGCTAAGGATGCCGCCGCCGAATCCAGTCCCAACATGGCGCCGGCCGCCGGGGACCAGGGTCTGGAAGAGGGCGTGGAACCACCCGCTGAAAGCCCCGCGGAGGAAGCCTCCACTGATGCGGAAACTCCTGCTGAGGAACGGGAGGAGAATCCCGGAGACAATCCGCCCTCGGCAGAGTAACCCATCCGCCCCCCATGGAACCCGGAATCATCACCGGAGTTCGGCTGGTCAATCCCGGAGAAGAAATCCGGGAGGGAGCCATCCACTTCGGTGACGACGGGCGCATCGCGGCGATCGACCGGGGACAAAGCACGGGAGGACGGATTCTCGCGGACGGCGGGAGAGAATGGTTTGCCTTCCCCGGCTTCATCGACCTCCACACCCATGGTGCCGACGGTGCGGACCTCTCGCTTGCCACGGTCGAAGCGGTGAAGACGATCGCCAAGGCCAAACTGAGGGAGGGGGTTACCACCTTTCTCCCCACGACCTGGACGGCATCGCCCGAGGCATTGAGGGAGATGGCAAGTGCGCTCGCTGGCTACCGTCGGGAGGAATCCTATGCTCGGGCCCCCTCCTTGCACGTCGAAGGGCCCTACCTCAACCCGACTCAGGCGGGTGCCCAGGATCCGCGGTGGATGCGCCTGCCCGATGTCGCCGAAATCGATGTTCTCCGGCAGATTTGCCCTATCGGTCTGGTTTCTCTGGCCATCGAACTGGAGGGTGCCCTCGGCTTCATCGAGGCCATGAGGGAGCGCGACATCGTCACCTCCGCGGCTCACAGCGCTGCGACCTATGAAATTTTTCGCCAGGCCCGCCGAGCCGGGCTGGGCCACCTCACCCATTTCTGCAACCAGATGTCCCCCCTGCACCACCGCGAGGTGGGCCTCGTCGGCGCCGGATTCCTCGACGACGAGGTCCGTCTCGAGCTCATCTGCGATACCGTCCACCTCTGCGAGGATATGATCGAGCTGATCTTCCGTCACCGTTCCCGGAGGAGGATCATGCTGATCACCGATTCGATCGCCGCATCACACCTGGGTGACGGGGAGTATCCGCTCCAGGGATCGGTGGTCCGGGTGATCGACGGGGTCGCCCGCATTCCCCAAGGCAACCTGGCGGGCTCGACCCTCCGCTTCGATGCGGCCTTGCGCCACGCGGTCCGGATCACCGGGCGGACGCTTTCCGAGATCGCCTTTGCCACCGGGGCGAACCAGGCCGAAAGCCTCGGCCTGACCGACCGCGGCCATCTGCGCGCGGGGATGCTCGGGGATGTGGTTCTGATGAACCGGGACCTCCAGGTGGAACAAGTCTTCGTCGGGGGCGAACTCCGCCACACCAGCCGGTGATCCAGGGCCCCGGCAGTTGGCGATCGTGTTTCCCCGACCCTCGCCCTTTGGGGCGTTGGAGAAGGATCAATGGCGGTTGCACCCCGACCCGGTTGTGTTGCATGTTGGCGACATGCCGCTCGCCGAGATCAAGAAAATGATCGCCTCCCTCTCCGAAGACGACCGCATCGAGTTGTTCGGATATCTCGCCGACCTGATCGGGTTCGACGAGGAGGACGGCCTCGAGAACATCCGCTGGGAAACGACCGACCTCCACCTCATGAGCGATCTGGACAACTGACCTTGAGGCGCCCCCTCAGGAGGCCGCCCAGCACAGCTTCATTGACGCTATGATCACTTGAAGTAGACTCCCTCGCCATGTTGGACATACGACTGATTCGTCAGGACGCCGCAGCGATCCAGGACCGCGTAAAAACCCGCGGAGGAGATGCCTGGACGCTCATCGACCAGATCCTCGAATGCGATGAGAGGCGGCGCGAAGCGGAGACGGAAAAGCAGAAACTCCAGAGCGATCGAAAGAGAATCTCCAAGGAAATCGGCTCCCTGAAAAAGGAGGGGAAAGATACCGCGGAGATCGAGGCACAAGTGCGCGAAATCGGAGATCGCATCAAAGAAGTGGGCGAATCGGCCGATGCCGCCGACGAAAGCCAGCACTCTCTGCTCCTCCAGGTGCCCAATATGCCCCACCCCGACTGTCCCGTGGGAGAGGATGAGACGGCCAACCCCGTCATTCGGGAATGGGGCAAAAAACCGGAATTTTCCGGATTCGAGCCGAAAGATCACGTCGCTCTCGCCGAAGAACTCGGTCTTTTCAGCTTCGAATTGGGGGCGAGAGTCAGCGGAAGCGGTTTCGTCACCTTCACTGGGCCAGGGGCCCGTCTGGAGCGCGCGCTCATCCAGTTCCTCCTCGAACAACACGTCTCGAACCACGGTTACACCGAGATTTCCCCCCCGTTCATCATCAACCAGCAGGCGCTGTTCGGCACCGGCCAGTTGCCCAAATTCGAGGATGAC